>NZ_JAAAHS010000047.1 GCF_009908195.1 Streptomyces boluensis
ATAAGAGACAGTCCCAGAGGTCCATCGAGATGATCAGCGTGAAGCCCGCGAACGTCAGCACACCGGCGACGAGCCCGCGCAGCCAGAACGCGATCACCGCGAAGATGCCCACGCCGGACGGGCCTCCTCAAACGCCGGAGGGGCTGATAAATCAGCCCTCCCGTTCCGCCAGCCGAATCACGCACACCGTGATCGCGATCAGCAGCGCCGGGTCGGCGTCCTCGCGGACCACGTTGACGCCGTACGTGTCCCGGAAGGTCAGCCAGCGGCGGGAGATCTCGGCGAGGAGTTCACCGTCGTACTCGACCGCGAACTCCCGGTCCAGGATCCTGCCGCTGACGTCCAGCACCGTGCCCTCGACCAGCGTCACGCAATAGTGGTTGCGCAGCAGCGAGAGCCGCTTGCGGCGGACCGTGGCGAGGGCCTGGTCGCCCCGCTCGATGGCCATGGTGTCGCGCAGCGCGAGCACCTTCTTGCGGATGTCGATGAGCACGTTGCCCTGCGTGTCCTTCAACTCGAAGGTCTCGCGCAGCCGCATCGCCTTCCCGTCGACGAGGAAGGCCTTACGGCCATGCTCGTCCTCGATCCAGTAGTCGTCCCCGATGCCGAAGACGCGGTCGCGTACGAGGTATTTCATGCCGGGAATGCGTACCCGTCCGTATGAGGTTGGATGGGGATATGGCTACACGTGCACGCGTTCGGGCCCCCGAGCTGATCGGCAAGGGCGGCTGGCTGAACACAGGAGATCGGCAGTACACCCTCGCTGACCTGCGGGGACGCATCGTCGTCCTGGATTTCTGGACCTTCTGCTGCATCAACTGTCTGCACGTACTCGACGAGCTCCGCGAGCTGGAGCAGAAGCACGCCGACACCGTCGTGATCATCGGTGTGCACTCCCCGAAGTTCGTGCACGAGGCCGAGCACCAGGCCGTCGTCGACGCTGTCGAGCGGTACGAGGTGCATCACCCGGTGCTCGACGACCCGGAGCTCGCCACCTGGAAGCAGTACGCGGTGCGGGCCTGGCCCACGCTCGTCGTGATCGACCCCGAGGGGTATGTGGTCGCCCAGCACGCGGGCGAGGGGCACGCGCACGCCATCGGGAAGCTGGTCGAGGAGCTGGAGGCGGAGCACGCGGCGAAGGGCACGTTGCGCCGCGGTGACGGGCCGTACGTACCGCCGGAGCCGGTCGCCACCGATCTGCGGTTCCCCGGCAAGGCGCTGCTGCTGCCGTCCGGGAACTTCCTGGTCTCCGACTCGACCCGGCACCAGCTGGTCGAGCTGGAGGGCGACGGCGAGACGGTCGTACGGCGGGTCGGCAGTGGTGAACGGGGCTTCGGCGCGGGCGAGTTCAGCGAACCGCAAGGGCTCGCGCTGCTGCCCGGAGGCCTGGTCGTCGTCGCGGACACGGTCAACCACGCGCTGCGTACGTACGACCCGGAGACCGGCGCCGTGGAGACGGTCGCGGGCACCGGGCGGCAGTGGATGCAGGGCGAGCCCACCGCGGGCCCGGCGCGCGAGGTGAACCTCTCCTCGCCCTGGGACGTGGCGTACTTCGACGGGCTCGTGTGGATCGCGATGGCGGGTGTGCACCAGCTGTGGACGTACGACCCGGAGGCCGGGACAGTGCGGGTCGCGGCCGGTACCACCAATGAAGGGCTGGTCGACGGGCCGGCCGGTGAGGCGTGGTTCGCGCAGCCGTCCGGGCTCGCGGCGACCGGGGACCGGCTGTGGATCGCCGACTCGGAGACGAGCGCACTGCGCTGGATCGGCACCGACCGCACCGTGCACACCGCCGTCGGCACCGGACTCTTCGACTTCGGGCACCGCGACGGCGCCGCCGAACAGGCCCTGCTGCAGCACCCGTTGGGCGTCACCGCGCTGCCGGACGGCTCGGTCGCGGTCAGCGACACGTACAACCACGCGCTGCGCCGCTTCGACCCGGCGAGCGGTGAGGTCACCACTCTTGCGACGGACTTGCGGGAGCCGAGCGACGCGGTCGTGGTGGGCGAGGACGTCGTGGTCGTCGAGTCGGCGCGGCACCGCCTCACCCGGCTTCGGCTGCCCGACGAGGCGGTGCGGGTGGAGTCCGTCGCGCACCGCACGCAGCGCGCGGCCGCCGAAGTGGCGCCCGGCGCGCTCCAGTTGGACGTGGTGTTCCAAGCGCCGAAGGGCCAGAAGCTCGACACCCGGTACGGTCCCTCGACGCGGCTCCTGGTCTCCTCGACCCCGCCCGAGCTGCTGCTCGACGGCGAGGGTGCGGGCACGGATCTCGCCCGTGGCCTGAGGCTCAACCCCGAGGTGGAGGAGGGCGTCCTGCACGTCTCGGCGATGGCGGCGAGCTGCGACGACGATCCGGAGAACGAGTACCCGGCCTGCCATGTGCACCAGCAGGACTGGGGTGTGCCGGTCCGTCTCACGGAGAGCGGGACGGACCGGCTGCCGCTGGTGCTCGCGGGTCTGGACGCCTGAGGGAGTCTCAGCCCGCGAGGAACGCCGACAGGGCGTTCGCCAGGAGGAACGGGTCGTCGGCGCCGCAGAGTTCGCGGGCGCTGTGCATCGACAGGATCGCCACGCCGATGTCGACGGTCCTGATGCCGTGCCGGGCCGCCGTGATGGGGCCGATGGTGGTGCCGCAGGGCATCGAGTTGTTGGACACGAACGACTGGAACGGCACGGCGGCCCGCTCGCACGCGGCGGCGAACACCGCTCGGCCCGAACCGTCCGTGGCGTACCGGTTGTTGACGTTGACCTTGAGGATCGGCCCGCCGTTGGCGCGCGGCAGGTGCGTCGGGTCGTGCCGCTCCGCATAGTTGGGGTGCACGGCGTGCCCGGTGTCCGAGGAGAGGCAGACGGTACCGGCGAAGGCGCGGGCCTTGTCCTCGTGGCTGCCGCCGCGCGCGTACACCGACCGTTCGAGCACCGAGCCGAGGAGCGGGCCGTCGGCGCCGGTGTCGGACTGGGAGCCGTTCTCCTCGTGGTCGAAGGCGGCGAGGACCGGGATGTACGGGAGGCCGTCGGTGGCGGCGACCGCGGTGAGCGCGGCCGTACCGGCGTGCACGGAGAGCAGGTTGTCCATCCGGGGACCGGCGAGGAGCTCCCGGTCGCGGCCCAGGTAGGCGGGCGGTTCGACGGAGTGGGTCATCAGGTCCCAGCCCGTGGCCGAGCCCGCGGGCAGCCCGCTCTCCTCCTCCAGGAAGCGGATCAGGTCGCCCTCGCGCACGTCACCGAGGCCCCAGATGGGCTGCATGTGCTTCTGCTTGTCGAGCTGGAGGCCCTTCTCGTAGATGGACCGGTCCATGTGGATGGCCAGCTGCGGTACGCGAAGGAGCGCCCGGTCGACGTTGACCAGGCGGGTCGAGCCGTCGCGGAGCGAGAGGCGTCCGGCGATGCCCAGGTCGCGGTCGAGCCAGGAGTTGAGCAGCGGCCCGCCGTAGATCTCCACGGCGACCTGGCGCCAGCCCTGCGCACCGGTGTCGGGCAGCGGCTTGACCCGCAGGTTCGGGGAGTCGGTGTGGGCGCCCACGATCCGGAACGGGGTGTGCGGGTCGGCGCCCTCGGGCACGTACCAGGCGATCACGGCGCCGCCGCGGAGCACGTACTTGCCGCCGCTCGTCCCGTCCCAGGCGTCGGTCTCCAGGACCTGCCGAAAACCGGCCTTCTCGAGCCGCTCGGCCACACTCGCCACCGCGTGGTACGGCGAGGGGCTCGCGGTGAGGAAGGTCATCAGGTCGTCGGTGTGTCCGCGGTCGAACCGGGAGGGCGTTGAGCTCATGGTGTTCACCTTAACGACGAGCGCGGGCCCCCTCCCGGGGAAGGGAGGGGGCCCGCGAACTTGAGCAAGGGGGAAGGGGCGTCGGCTAGAACGCGGCCTCGTCCAGCTCCATCAGGTCCAGGTCCACGCCCTCGGCGAGCTTGCGCGCGCCGGTGACGCCGGGCAGGACGTTGGCGGCGAAGAACTTCGCGGCCGCGATCTTGCCGGTGTAGAACGCCTTGTCCTTGGTGGACGCGGTCTCCAGCTTCTCGGCGGCCACGGCCGCGCCGCGGAGCAGCAGGTAGCCGACGACGACGTCACCGGAGGCCATCAGGAGGCGGGTGCTGTTGAGGCCCACCTTGTAGATGTTCTTGACGTCCTTCTCGGTGGCCGCGAGGTCGGTCAGCATGAGGCCGACGATGGCCTCCAGCTCGACGGCGGCCTTGGCGAGCTGCTCGCGGGCGGTGGCGAGCTCGTCGCCGCCGGTGCCGACGGCGAGGAACTTCTTGATGTCCTCGGCGAGGGAGTTCAGCGCGGCGCCCTGGTTGCGGACGATCTTCCGGAAGAAGAAGTCCTGGCCCTGGATGGCCGTGGTGCCCTCGTAGAGGGTGTCGATCTTGGCGTCCCGGATGTACTGCTCGATCGGGTACTCCTGCAGGAAGCCGGAGCCGCCGAAGGTCTGCAGGGACTGCGCGAGCTGCTCGTAGCCCTTCTCGGAGCCGTAGCCCTTGACGATGGGCAGGAGCAGGTCGTTGAGGGCCTCGAGCGCCTTGGTGTCCTCGCCGGAGGCCTCACCGAGCGCGATCTCGTCCTGGACGGAGGCGGTGTGCAGGACGAGGGCGCGCATGCCCTCCGCGTACGCCTTCTGCGTCATCAGGGAGCGGCGCACGTCGGGGTGGTGCGTGATGGTGACCTTGGGCGCGGTCTTGTCCATGAACTGCGACAGGTCGGTGCCCTGGACGCGCTCCTTGGCGTACTCGAGGGCGTTGAGGTAGCCCGTCGACAGCGTGGAGATCGCCTTCGTGCCGACCATCATGCGAGCGAACTCGATGATGCGGAACATCTGGCGGATGCCCTCGTGCTTGTCACCGATGAGCCAGCCGACGGCCGGGTTGTCGGCCTGGTCGCCGAAGGTCATCTCGCACGTGTTGGAGGCCTTGAGGCCCATCTTGTGCTCGACGTTGGTGGCGTAGACGCCGTTGCGCTCGCCCAGCTCGCCGGTCTCGAAGTCGAAGTGGAACTTCGGTACGAGGAAGAGGGAGAGGCCCTTGGTGCCGGGGCCGTGGCCCTCGGGGCGGGCGAGGACGTAGTGGAGGATGTTCTCCTCCATGTCGTGCTCACCGGACGTGATGAAGCGCTTGACGCCCTCGATGTGCCAGGAGCCGTCCGCCTGCTGCACGGCCTTGGTGCGGCCGGCGCCGACGTCCGAACCGGCGTCCGGCTCGGTCAGGACCATGGTCGAGCCCCAGGTCTTGTCGACCGCGATCTGCGCCCACTTCTTCTGCTCCTCGGTGCCCTCCTCGAAGAGGATCCGCGCGAAGGCGGGGCCGGAGGAGTACATCCAGACGGCCGGGTTGGCGCCGAGGATCAGTTCCGCGTAGGCCCAGATCAGGGACGGCGGGGCGGTGGTGCCGCCGATCTCCTCGGGCAGGCCGAGGCGCCAGTACTCGGAGTCCATGAAGGCCTTGTAGGACTTCTTGAAGGACGCGGGGACCGGCGCGGTGTTGGTCTCCGGGTCGAAGACCGGCGGGTTGCGGTCGGCGTCCGCGAAGGACTCGGCCAGCTCGTTCTCGGCGAGGCGGGTGAGCTCCGACAGGACGCTCTTCGCGGTCTCGGTGTCCATCTCCGCGAACGGGCCGCTGCCGTACAGCTTGTCGCGACCGAGTACCTCGAAGAGGTTGAACTCGATGTCCCGGAGGTTCGACTTGTAGTGCCCCATGGCGACGGCTCCGTAAAGGCTTGGGAGGCGGGTCCTCTTACACGTACCAGCAAGTAGCTACGATGATGCTACCCGTCGGTAATAAGGCGCAACCCCTGAGCCGGGAACTGTGACGAGGCTCTAATCGACGGACTTGTCCGGCGCGGTCGCTTGCGGCGGCTCGGTCGCGTAATGCGTGCGCAGCTCGGAGAAGATCCCGAAGGCCGCCGCGGTCAGCGGCACCGCGAGCAGCATGCCGAGGATCCCGGCCACCGAGGCGCCCGCGGTGATCGCCAGCATCACGACCGCCGGATGCATCTGCACGGTGCGGCTCTGGATCATCGGCTGCAGCACATGCCCTTCGAGGACCTGTACGGCGAGTACGACGCCGAGCACCCACAGCCCGATCGCGAGCCCCCGGTCGGCGAGCGCCACGAGCACGGCCACGGCGCCCGAGATGAACGCGCCGAGATACGGGATGTACGCCCCGACGAACACGAGCGCGCCGAGCCCGACCGCGCCCGGGACATCGAGGATCAGCAGGCCGACGGTGATGCACAGGGCGTCGATCAGGGCGATCAGGGTGGTGCCGCGCATGAACCCTTCGATGGCCTCGAACGCGGTGCGGCCCATCTTCTCCAGGGCGCTGCCGCGGCGTGGGGCCAGCGTGTGCAGGGCGGTGACGGCGCGGGAGGAGTCGCGCAGGAAGAAGAAGACGAGCAGCAGCGCGAGCACGGCCATGGCGATCATCTCGCCGAGGACGCTGACGCCGCTGATCACCCCGGAGGCCGCCGTACTGCCGAACTTCGACAGCAGGTCCTTGGAGTTCTTCGCCAGGTCGTCGAGGGTCGTGCCCGCGGCGCCGAAGTGCTCGGCGAACGACTGGGCGGACTCGCGCAGCGCGGAGATGATCTGGTCGCCGCTGTCGATCAGGGCGCTGACCACGATGTATCCCGCGCCGCCGACGACGACGAGCACGGCGAGACAAGTGAGCCCGGCGGCCAGCGACTTGTTGACGTGCATCGCGAGGAGCCGCCGGTAGAGCGGGCCGAGCAGGGCCGTACCGAGGAGCGCGAGCAGGACGGGGGTGACGGCGGTCTTCAGGGTGACGCAGAGCCAGATCCCGAGGGCGGCCACGGCGGCGATGAGCAGGGTCGCGGCACACCAGGCGGCGAGCTTGCGGACGGGAGTGGGGAGCAGCTGCTGCACCTGTGCAGGTCACCACGGTGCGGGAGGCCCGGCATGTCCGGTCGGCCGCCCGGGTGACGTGCCCGTACGGGGCCGGTCAGCTGCGCGCGCTCTGCTCGACCGTGCAGGTGTCCGTGTCCGACGGGCACCAGTGGGTGCGGCCGCCCACCAGGTGGAGTTCGAGGTCGGCGTCCCGCATGCCGTTCCGGTCGAGCGCCGCGCGCAGCACCGTCGGCGCGGGCTGGGGCGGCAGTCCGAGTACGCCGATCACGACGATGCCGTTGCGGGCCTCCACCGAGGCGATCTGCCACTTTCCGGTCGCCGCCCACCGCTCGGCGACCGGCCGGGCGTCGGCGGCGAGCGCGCGGTCGCGGGCGACGGTCACCGTGCCGGTGGTCAGCGGGACCGCGATCAGCAGGACGACCGCCGCGACGGCGGCCAGGGTGCGGCCGCGGAGCCGGCCCACGCTCAGCCCGGCGTCCTGGGCCGCGCCCCGGATCCCGTACACCAGGAACACGACGGTGCCGGTGGCGACGATGGCGGCCACGTTGGTCGCGAACAGGAGCGCGGACTCGCCGGCGTCGTGGAACCGGCCGACCGTGACGAGCAGCCCGGTCACGGCGAGCGGCGGTACAAGGGAGATGGCGATCGCGACACCCGGCAGCGTGTCGGAGATATCGGTGCGGACCAGCGCGAACGCGCCGACGGTACCGGTGGCGAGCGCGGCGAGCAGGTCGATGAGGCGCGGACTGATCCGCGAGGACACCTGGCTGTTGGAGGCGAACTCGTCCGGTGGCGCGGCGATCCAGCCGAGCAGCATGCCGACCGCCACCACGGCCAGGGCGCCGCCGACGACGAGGAGCGCGCACCGCATCACCTGTGAACGCTCGGCGAGTACGAGGGCGAGCGCGCTGCCGAGGATCGGTGTCATCAGCGGGGCCACGATCATCGCTCCGATGACGGTCGCGGTGGAGTCGGCCACCACACCCGCGCTCGCGATGACCGACGCCAGGACGAGCAGCCCCCAGAACCGCGTCGAGCCGGTGCTGCGCAGTCCGCGCTCGATGAACAGCGCCTCGGTCATCCGCTGTACGGCGGCCGCGTCGACCGCGGCCATCAGCCTTGCTCCTCCTGGTTGTTCCCGCCCGGCAGGCCGTCGTCCGACAGGCCGTCGTCCGCTCCCGCTCCCGTCCCGCTCAGGAACTCGACGACCGCCAGCAGGAACAGCAGGCACAGCGCGAGGCCGACGACGACCCAGCCGGTCGGGTACGACCAGAGCAGCAGCACGAGCAGCGCGGCGGCGACCAGTACCCAGGTGATCCACGCACGGTGGCCGCCGACGAAGCGCCCCACCGGTCCGGTGCGCAGCCCGGCCCGGTCCGCCGTGGCCCGTGCGGCACCGATGCCCGAGGTCCACACGCCGCGCACCACGGTGGCGTGCCGGCCGGGACCGGTGAGCCACGCCGCGAGCGCGACGACGACGGCCACGGCGACGACCATGCGCACCGTGGTGGCCAGGAAGCGCGTCATCGCGTCGTACACCGCGGCGGCCGCGTCCGGCGAGGCGTCCGCGGGCAGGCGGTCCAGGTACAGGGCCCGGAAGACGCGCAGGCCGATGCCGAGCAGCCCGGTGGTCACGGCGACCGCCAGCGCACCGGCGACGAGTGCCCGCCGTCTGCGTACCGCGAGCAGCACGCCCGCCGCGACGAGGACGAGGGCGAGCACGGGCAGCCAGTTCCCGGCCAGTTGCAGCAGACGTACGTAGGTCCTGGCCTCGGCGATCTTCTCCGAGGAGACGAGCGTGAAGTCGGTGTGGATCTCCGGGATCCGTTCCGCCACCGTCATCCCCCGGTCGACGAGGCGCTGTTTGACGCGCTCGACGAGGGGGGCCAGGTCGAGGGTGACGTCGTCGCCCTTCAGCTCCACGGCCCCGCCGCCGCTTCCGGTCAGCGCTTTGTTGAGCGCGCTGTGGGCCTGGCGGTTGGCCTGCTTCCAGATGTCCTCGAACGCGTCCGACGCGGCGATGTCACGTGCCCTGTCCTGTACGAAGCTCCGTACCGCGTCCTCCAGGGAGTCGCCGAGGCTGCCGAGCGCCTTCTCCAGGCGCGGGCGGTCCTGCGCGGGGAGGTCGGACAGCAGGGCGGACAGGTCGATCCGCCGCATCAGGGCGTCGGTGGCGCGCTTCGCGACCGCGTCCTGCACATCGGGGTGGGAGGCGAGCGGCCCGACGGTATCCACGTAGCGGTCCGTGTCGCCCACTTCGTCGGCCGCCCAGGACGCGACGACACCGAGGGGCGCGAGGAGACAGCCGAGCACGAGGCAGACGATCGCGAGCGCGGAGCGCCCCCGGTGCCGCCGGCCGCTCGACCGATCGCTCTCCAGGGCGGCCACCCGGCCACGCAACCGCGCCAACTCGGCCTGATCGTCGGCCTCTTGGGACATCCCGTCGTCTGCCGCCATGTCGTCTCCTTCTCGCGCCGTACGGGCTTTTCGACCGCCGGCCGATCGCGTCACGCTCCGAGGATCCTGGCCTTCTGCGCGGCGAACTCCGCCTCGGTGAGCACTCCTTGGCGCTGGAGCTCGGCCAGGCGTTCCAGCTGGTCGAGCACATCCGCTCCGCCCGCGGGTGGAGCGGTGGGCGCGGTCGGCTGCCGCGCGTACTCCTGCTCATACCGCGCCTGGTCGACGGCGGCCTCGCGGGCCTCGTCCTGCGCGAACTTCTCCTGCTGGTGGCGCTGCACACGTCCGCTGACCGCCGACGCGGTGCCCGCCACGACGGCGGTACGGGCCATGGCGCCGAGCAGGCCGGGGCCGCGGCGGTTGAGGGGGCCTCCGAAAAGCGGCATGGGTCGATCCCTTCCACGAGTCGTACGGGAGCGGGGCGGGGCGGGCTGAACGGAACGGAACGGAACAGGCTCAGTGCGACAGGGCTGCCGTCATCGCGTGGCCGGCCACCGTCGCGGGGATGCGCTCGTGGGCGACGACCTCGCCGCCCGCCTCGCGGACCGCGTCCGCGAGCGGCTTGGCCCAGAGGTCCTCCCACACGATCAGCGCGGCCGAACTGCCCGGCGGCACCCGCTGCCCGAGCGCCTGGATGTCGTCCTCGTTCAACAGGGCGCGGACCCTGCCCTCCACGGGGTCGAGGCGGCCCAGCTCGTCGGCGTCGAGGTCCTGGAGCTCGATGTGCTCCAGGGCGCCGTCGTCCGTCCGCCGTACGAAGGTCAGGTCGAGGATCCGGACCGTGCGTGCCGCGACGGCGTCGGTGAGCGCGGGGGCGATCGCACCGGTGAAACGGCTTCCCGGAAAGACGATGACGAGGTACTCCACCGGGCCCAGGCCCATGTCCATGAGTCGGTCCTTTCGAGCGGTGCTGATCGGGTCGAGGGGCTGATCGAGCGGTGCCCCGCAATTCTGTGCACCGCGCCCCGCATCCCGCACTTCATGGAAGGCGGCCGTCGCCGTGACCGTCGGGGACGTGGCCGCCGGTGCCGATGTGCCCCGCGCGAGGTGCCTCGTACCGCCATCCGGACCTCAGCCACGGCCGCGGAGCGGTCCGCGTCGGACCGTTGCTCCATGACCGACAGAGCAGCGCACACCGCCGGCGCCCTCGTCTCCGTCCTCGCCGCGCTGCTGCTCGGCGCGGCCTCCGCGTACGCCGCGCCCGCGCTCGACCCGCCGGGCACCGAACCGTCCGACCCCCGCGCGCGCTTCGTCCCCGACAACGTCGCGCACTGCGCGCAGGCCGGTTACCCGGACGACGTGCAGGTCTACGGCGAGGGGAACGAGGACGCGGGCGACGCGTACGTACGGGGCACCGGCACCGGGTCGAGTCCCACGAAGGTCCAGGTCGACATCACCGCGGAGGGCCGGTCGGCCGGAGTCGTGGTCGACGCGGTCGTGGTCAAGGGCGGCGAGGGCGCCAACGTCTACGAATCTCCGTACGTACCACCGGAGTTGGCGTCGCCGCAGAACTACATCTCGCCGAAGAACTCCGGCGGGAACGTGGCCGACGTCAGCCACTACCTGATCTGCTACCACTTCGAGGAGCAGCGCGACCTCGACGACGCTCTCCTGGTCCTCAAGCGGGTGACGGCCCCGGAGGGCGGTGCGGCCGAGCCGCTGCCCGACGGCTACACCGTGGACGTCACCTGCACCCCGCCGGGTGGCGGCACCCCCACCGGGACGACGCTCACGTTCGGCGCGGGCGGCGGCATCGGCAATCTGCCGGACGGGCGGCACCTCGTCACGGGCATCCCCGAGGGCTCGACCTGCACCGTCGAGGAACAGGGCACGGACGCGTTCCCGGCAGGCGCCGAGGTGACCTATCGCCCCTCGGGCGCGGCCGGTCCCGGCGTGACGATGGGCCCGGACCGGGGCGCCGTCGTCGTCGTCAGCAACGACTTCTCCGGTGTCGAGCCCGCCACGGGCGGCTTCAAGCTGACGAAGAAGGTCGCCCGGCCGGACGGCGGCCCGATCCCGGACGCGTTCACGGTGGCGTACGCGTGCCAGGGCGCCAAGACTGGAAGGGCCGAGCTGAGCCCCGGCGAGACGGTGACGGTGGCCGGGGTGCGGGCCGACGCGTACTGCGTGGTCCGCGAGGACGCGGCGGACCTGCCCGAGGGCTGGAAGGTCACCTACACGGTGGACGGCCGGACCACGACCAGGGCTCCGGTCTTCAAGGTCGCCGCCGACAGCGAGGTCACGGTCACGGTCAGGAACGACGGCACGGACGCCCGGCCGGAAACGGACGGCGGCGCCCCGGACAAGGACGCGAGCTGACCTGGACACGGCCTTCGGTCACGGCCGGGCAGGTGGCTTGCGCCCGTACACGAACACCGCGTCCCCGGTCCGCAGGGTCTTCCAGAGGCGTTCGGCGTCCCGGTAGCGGAGGTTGACGCAGCCGTGCGAGCCGGGCTCGTAGTGGATCGTCCGGTACCGGCCGTGGAACGCCTGCCCGCCGGAGAAGAACTGGGCGAACGGCATGGGCGCGTCGTACAGCGTGGAGGTGTGCTCCTCGCTGCGCCAATCCACGGAGAACATGCCGGTACGCGTCTCGTAGCCGGGCTTCCCCGACCGGATGAGCGCCGGCCCGAACACGACCTTCCGGCCCCGCTGCACCCACATCAACTGCCGCGACAGATCGACGCACGCCACCCGCCGCCCGGCCCGTACGGGACACCTGCCGCCCTGATCCGGACGGCTCCGCGCCCGTGCGAGCCGCGCGGTGCCCCAGGTGTGCGGGCCCGCGTACCCGGTGCGCGGCGCGATGTCGTGCTTCCGCTGGAACTCCTGGATCGCCGCGCAGTCTGCGGGCGACTGCCGCCCGTCGGCCGGCCGCAGCTTCAGATGGCGCTCCATCTCCTTCTGGTACGGCCCGCCGGCCTTCGTGCAGTACGGCTCGTGCTTGCCCTTGTCCGCTTCGGGAACGGTCTCCAGCTCCTCCAGGTCCCGGTACTTCGCGTACTTCGGGAAGGGGTCACCGGGGTCACCGGGCCGCACCGCCCCCTGCTGACGCCGCATCAACGCCCGGTCGGGAGCCAGTGCCTGATCGGGAGTGTCCTCGACGAACGGCAGCTCCGACCGTGTGTGCGGCGACGGACGGGGCGGTGGCGGCTCGCCTCCGACGGCCGCGCCACTGCCGCAGAACAGCGCCACCACACCGAGAACCAGGACCTGCCGCGCCCTGCCCGGCCACACCCGCACCCGCTCCTCCTGCCCTCGGCGGCACACCCGTCAGGAACAAGATGCACAAGTCGGGCAGGAGGTAGGGGGATGCGCGGCCTCGGCCGGAGGTGGCGTCAGTGCCCGGCCACGGGGACCGTGCCGAGCCGTCCGGCCTTGAAGTCGTCGAAGGCCTGGGCCAGTTCGGTGTGGCTGTTCATCACGAACGGGCCGTAGTGCGCCATCGGCTCGCGGATGGGGCGGCCGCCGAGCAGGACGATCTCCAGGTCGGGGGTGTGCCCGTCCTGCTTCTCGTCCGCGCGGACGGTCAGCGACGAGCCCGTGCCGAAGACCGCGGTCTGGCCCATCTGGATCGGGCGGCGCTCCTCGCCGACGGTGCCGCGCCCGGCCAGGACGTACGCCAGGCCGTTGAAGTCCGAGCGCCAGGGCAGGGTCACCGAGGCGCCGGGCCGTACCGTCGCGTGGATCATCGTGATCGGGGTGTGGGTGATGCCGGGGCCGTCGTGGCCGTCGAGCTCGCCCGCGATGACGCGGAGCAGGGCGCCGCCGTCGGGCGAGGTGAGCAGCTGGACCTGGCCGCCGCGGATGTCCTGGTAGCGCGGGTCCATCATCTTGTCGGAGGCCGGCAGGTTGACCCACAGCTGGAGGCCGTGGAACAGGCCGCCGGACGTGACGAGGCTCTCCGGCGGGGCCTCGATGTGGAGCAGGCCGCTGCCGGCCGTCATCCACTGGGTGTCGCCGTTCTGGATGGTGCCGCCGCCACCGTTGGAGTCCTGGTGCACGAAGGTGCCGTCGATCAGGTACGTCACGGTCTCGAAGCCGCGGTGCGGGTGCCAGGGGGTGCCCTTCGGCTCTCCCGGCGCGTAGTCCACCTCGCCCATCTGGTCCATCATGATGAACGGGTCGAGGTGCTTGTAGTTGATGCCCGCGAAGGCGCGGCGCACCGGGAAGCCCTCACCCTCGAAGCCGGACGGGGCGGTCGTCACGGCGAGCACCGGACGCGGGGTCGCGTCGGCGGGTGCGGTCACTCGGGGCAGGGTCAGCGGGTTCTCGACGGTCACTGCAGGCATGGTCGGTACCTCCTCGTGTTCCGAGTTTAGTTGAACGATGAACTTCTTGCCACTCCTAACGCGAAGACGCCCGGGAGGAATTCCCCCCGGGCGTCCACAACGGTGCGAAGAAACGTCAGCCGTACATCCTGCGCATCGCGAAGTCGACCATCTGCTCGACCGCCTTCGCGTCGAAGACCATGCGGTGCTCGCCGTCCATGTCGAGCACGAAGCCGTACCCCGTCGGGAGCAGGTCGATGACCTCGGCGCCGGTGATGACGAAGTACTTGGACTCCTTGCCCGCGTACTGCCGCAGCTCCTTGAGGGAGGTGAACATCGGGATCACCGGCTGCTGGGTGTTGTGCAGCGCCAGGAAGCCCGGGTTGTCGCCGCGCGGGCAGTACACCTTCGACGTGGCGAAGATCTGCTGGAAGTCCTCCGCGGACATCGAGCCGGTGGTGAAGGCGCGCACGGCGTCCGCGAGCGACGGCGGCGACGGCTCCGGGTACAGCGGGGCCTGCTGGCCGTACGCCCCGGGGCCGCCGGGCTGCTGGGGCGGGGGCTGCGGCGGGGCGTATCCCTGCTGTGCGCCCGTGCTCTGGTCGTAGCCGTACATGGCGTCGAGCGTACTGGGTGGCGGGCATGCGTGGCTCACGGAGCCGGGGACTCGTGCAGCTCGAACCAGATCGACTTGCCCTCGCCGCGCGGGGCCACGCCCCAGGCGTCGGCGAGGATCTCCATGAGCACCAACCCCCGGCCGGACGAGGCGAGTTCGCCGGGGTGGCGTCTGTGCGGGAGTTCGTCGCTGGCGTCGGCGACCTCGACACGCAGCCGCCGCTCGCCGGCCTCGCCGCGTGCCTCGACGAGCAGCAGGGCGTCGCCGTCGGTGTGCACCAGGACGTTGGTCATCATCTCGGAGACCATCAGGACCGCCGAGTCGACCTGCTCCTGCTCGGACCAGTCGTGCAGCAGCTCGCGCAACTGCTGGCGGGCGTCGGCGATGCGTTCCGGCTCGGCCTGCCGGACGGTCAGCATGGTGCGCCGTACGGGCGGTGCCAGGCCGGTGCCGTCCACGCCGCCCGGGACCCGCGGGGTGCGGCAGAGGAGCACCACCGCGATGTCGTCCTCGCGCCGGTCGGCGAGCGGTCCGGTGGAGTAGTGCGAGCCGGGGCCGTGCACCGCCTGGACCAGCTCGTCGGCGAGCTGCTCGAGGCCGTCGCCCTGGTACCGCTCCAGGACCGTACGCAGCCGGGCCCAGCCGGTTTCGAGGTCGTGGCCGCCGGTCTCGATCAGGCCGTCGGTGCACAGCATCATCGTCTCGCCGGGCTCCAGGACGACCCGGGTCGTCGGGTAGTCGCTGTCCGGGTCGAGGCCGAGCGGCAGCCCGCCGGCCGTCGCGCGCATCACGACGGTGCCGTCGTCGAGCCGGACCGCCGGGTCGGGGTGGCCGGCCCGCGCGATCTCAAGCACCCCGGTCGCCGGGTCCACCTCGACGTACAGGCAGGTCGCGAAGCGCGGGTCGGTGATGCCGGTGGCGAGGGTGCCGGGGCCGCCGCCGGGGCGGTCCGCGGGTGAGTCGGTGATGCCGGTCAGGAAGCGGGAGGCGCGGGAGAGCACCGCGTCCGGGCGGTGCCCCTCGGCGGCGTAGGCGCGCAGCGCGATCCGGAGCTGGCCCATCAGGCCGGCGGCGCGTACGTCATGGCCCTGGACGTCGCCGATGACCAGGGCGATCCGGTCGCCGTCGGGCAGCGGGATCATGTCGTACCAGTCGCCGCCGACCTGCAGCCCGCCGCCGGTCGGCACGTAGCGGGCGGCCAGGGACATGCCGGGGATGGCCGGGCCGAGCGTCGGCAGCATCGAGCGCTGCAGCCCGTCCGTCAGCTCCCGCTCCGACTCGGCGATCCCGGCGCGGGACAGTGCCTGCGCCAGCATCCGGGCCACCGTCGTCAGCACGGAACGCTCGTCCGGGGTGAACTGCACCGGGTACCGGAACGCCGCCATCCAGGCACCGATCGTGCGGCCCGCCACGGTCAGCGGCAGGAACGCCCAGGACTCCCGGCCGAAGCGGGCGGCGAGCGGCCAGGTCACCGGGTAGCGGCTGCGGTACTCGGCGGGTGAGGAGAGGTAGACGGCGCGGCCGTTGCGCACCACGTCGGCGGCCGGATAGTCGGTGGTCAGGCCCATGTCGGTGAACGGGCTCTCGTCGCCGGCCTGCTGTCCGTGGTGCCCGATGATCGTCAGCCGGTCGCCCGCCACCCCGAACACCGCGAGCCCGTCCGGCTCGAACCCCGGCATCGACAGGCCCGCCGCGACCCGCAGCACCTCGGCCGTGGAGCGGGCCTCGGCGAGCGCCCGGCCCGCGTCGAGCAGGAACGCCTCGCGGGAGCGGCGCCAGTCGCCGGTGATGGGGGTGCGGGCGGCGCTGCCCGGCTGAGGTTCGTTGACCTCCTGCAGGGTGCCGATCAGCTCGTACTCGGCACCGTGGATCACCGGCTTGGAGCGGCTGCGGACGGTACGGATCACCTTGTTCTGCTCGTCCATGATGCGCAGCCGGGCCTCGGCGAGGGTGCCCTCGGCGACCGCCAGGTTCACCACGCCGTCGATCTCGTTCCAGTCCACCGGGTGGAAACGGGAGCGCACGCCCGCCTCCGACAGGGTCACGGGCTCGGCGGGCAGCCCGAGCAGGCGGGCGGCCTCCGCGTCGAGCGTGACGAGGCCGGTCGCGTTGTCCCAGCGCCAGAAGCCGGTAGCGATGAGCGCGAGGATGTCGCCCGCGGGGGGCAGGGGTGCTCCGGCGTCCTGGGAGCGAGTGCGCATTGCCCCACTTTAAGAAGGTTGCGGGAGAGGCCGCCACCGAGGCGAGGACCAGCGGACAGAGGCCGTGACGGGGGATCGCAGCCTGGCAGGGCCATGGCAAGGAGGACGGGCGGGGCCGGGCGGTAACCTGGTTCGCGTTGATTCCCGCCTGTCTCGCGACGAACGACGCGAAGAAGTGGAAGAGAAAAGATGCACCGGTACAGGTCACACACATGCGGCGAGCTCCGCGCCTCCGACGTCGGCAGTGACGTCCGGCTGAGCGGCTGGCTGCACAATCGCCGGGACCTGGGCGGCATCCTCTTCATCGACCTGCGCGACCACTACGGCCTGGTCCAGCTGGTCGCCCGCCCCGACACCCCCGGCTTCGAGGCGCTCGACAAGCTCTCCAAGGAGACCGTCGTCCGCATCGACGGCAAGGTCATCTCGCGCGGCGCCGAGAACGTCAACCCCGAGCTCGCCACCGGTGAGATCGAGGTCGAGGTCGGCGAGGTCGAGGTCCTGGGCGCGGCCCAGCAGCTCCCGTTCCAGATCAACCAGGACGACGGCGTGGGCGAGGAGCGCCGCCTGGAGTACCGCTTCCTGGACCTGCGCCGCGAGCGCATGCACCGCAACATCATGCTGCGCAGCGCCGTGATCGCCTCGATCCGCTCGAAGATGGTCGCGCTCGGCTTCAACGAGATGGCGACCCCGATCCTCACGGCCACCTCGCCGGAGGGCGCCCGCGACTTCGTCGTCCCGTCCCGCCTGAACCCGGGCAAGTTCTACGCGCTCCCGCAGGCGCCGCAGCAGTTCAAGCAGCTGCTGATGATCTCCGGCTTCGACCGGTACTTCCAGATCGCGCCCTGCTTCCGCGACGAGGACGCCCGCGCCGACCGCTCGCCGGGCGAGTTCTACCAGCTCGACGTCGAGATGAGCTTCGTCGAGCAGGAGGACGTCTTCCAGCCGATCGAGAAGCTCATGACCGAGCTGTTCGAGGAGTTCGGCGGCGGCCGCCACGTCACCTCGCCGTTCCCGCGCATCCCGTTCCGCGAGTCGATGCTGAAGTACGGCAACGACAAGCCGGACCTGCGCGCCCGGCTCGAACTGGTCGACATCACCGACGTGTTCGAGGGCTCCGAGTTCAAGGCCTTCGCCGGCAAGCACGTGCGCGCGCTGCCGGTGCCGGACACGGCCTCGCAGTCCCGCAAGTTCTTCGACGGCCTCGGTGAGTACGCGGTCGAGCACGGCGCCAAGGGCCTGGCCTGGGTGCGCGTCGCCGAGGACGGTTCGCTGACCGGCCCGATCGCCAAGTTCCTCACCGACGAGAACGTCAAGGTGCTGACCGAGCGCCTCGGCCTCGTCCCCGGCCACGCCGTGTTCTTCGGCGCGGGCGAGTTCGACGAGGTCTCGAAGATCATGAGCGCCGTCCGCGTCGAGGCCGCCAAGCGTGCCGGGCACTTCGAGGAGGGCGTGTTCCGCTTCGCCTGGATCGTGGACTTCCCGATGTACGAGAAGGACGAGGACACCGGCCGGATCGACTTCTCCCACAACCCCTTCACGATGCCCCAGGGCGGCATGAAGGACCTGGAGGAGAAGGACCCGCTCGACATCCTCGGCTGGCAGTACGACATCGTCTGCAACGGCATCGAGCTGTCCTCCGGCGCGATCCGGAACCACGAGCCCGACATCATGCTGAAGGCCTTCGAGATCGCGGGCTACGACCGTGAGACCGTCGAGGCCGAGTTCGCGGGCATGCTCCGCGCGTTCCGCTTCGGCGCCCCGCCGCACGGCGGCATCGCCCCCGGCGTGGACCGCATCGTGATGCTCCTCGCGGACGAGCCGAACATCCGCGAGACCATCGCCTTCCCCCTGAACCAGAACGCTCAGGACCTGATGATGGGCGCTCCGACGGAGCTGGACGAGTCCCGCCTGCGGGAGCTCAACATCAGCCTGCGGAAGCCGGTTTCGGAGAAGTGACGCGGTAGCGCGTACGACGAAAGGGCCCGGAACCACACGGTTCCGGGCCCTTTCGCGTGCGCTCACGCGGCGGGCGCCTGCGGGAGTACGGGCGGCTGCCCCGAGGTCCAGACGGCCTCGACGGACATCCGGCTGATGCGCCAGCCCGCGGGGGTGCGGCGCAGCTCGGTGTCTTGACGCCCTCACTTGCCCGAGGGCAGGTGATTCCGGTCCGTACCGCTACGCGGTACCACCGCGGGTTCCTGTTTCACAGGCCGCTGCCGACCGGTGAAGGTCGGTCTTACGTGGCCTCCGCAGGCCTGACTTCCCGCCCGTCCGGCGGTAGGTCGGACCACTTAGCTTCTTCCCTCAACCACACTTCAGGTCAAGGCCGTTCAGTGGGCCGAGCTGTACGCGGTGAGCACCACCAGGACGACCGTGCAGGCCGCCGCCGTGCCGAGCACCCAGGAGGCGGTGCGCCGCCGACGGCGGGGGTTCGCCGGACTCGCGGCGTTCTTCCCGTACTCGGGCCGCTTCACCTTCTTCGCCTTGTTCGGCTTCGCGGCGGGCGGTGGCTCCGTGGCCACGGTGATGTCGGCGAGCAACCGGCGGCAGACCGCGGCCAGTTCATGCGTACCGCTCGCCAGGGGTACGACGGCCTCGGTGCGGGCCGGTGCCGTCGTACCGCCGTCCAGGATGCGGCCCGCGCGGATCAGGACCTCGCCGCGCGTACCCGCGGCCGCGAGGCTGATCCAGCGCTCCACGTGCTCGCCCCGGATGACGACGCCACCGGTGCGCTCGCGGTAGACGGTGTGCCGCTGCCAGAGAACAGCCGCCAACTGCCGTGCAGTTGAATGAAGTTGTGCGCTCAAGGCCCCCCCTTGATCGAACGTGATCGAACGGGTCGATCAAGCGCAGCACTGTACCAAGAGGGGCCGACAAGCTCGGCGGGCTACTCCGCGGTGCCGCCGAAGCGCTCCTTGTACGCCTCCAGGTCGTCGTCCGTGAGCTTCGCGAACAGCACCGGCGGGACTGTGAACGGGGTGCCGGCCGGGACCGCGTCCAGGGCGCGGGCCTCGTCGGCGGTGACCCAGGTGGCGGTGTCGTCCGGGAGCGCGAACGCGGCGCGCATCGTGGCCGCCGAGGACGGGATGAACGGCTCGGACACCACCGCGTACAGGTGGATCAGGTTCATCGCCGTACGCAGCGTCAGCGCGGCGGCTTCAGGGTCCTGCTTGATCTCCAGCCACGGGGCCTTCTCCTCCAGGTAGGAGTTGCCCGCCGACCACAGGGCGCGCAGCGCGGCCGCGGCCTTGCGGAACTGGAGGGCCTCCATCTGGGCCTCGTACTCGGCGAGGAGAGTGGAGATCTCGGCGCCCAGCTTCGTCTCCGCCTCCCCGGCCTCCGCACCCGCCGGGACCTCCTCGCCGAAGCGCTTCTTGGAGAAGGACAGGACGCGGTTGACGAAGTTGCCGAGGGTGTCGGCCAGGTCCTTGTTGACCGTCGCCGTGAAGTGCTCCCAGGTGAACGACGAGTCGTCGGACTCCGGGGCGTTGGCGATCAGGAAGTAGCGCCAGTAGTCGGCCGGCAGGATCTCCAGGGCCTGGTCGGTGAAGACGCCGCGCTTCTGCGAGGTGGAGAACTTTCCGCCGTAGTACGTCAGCCAGTTGAACGCCTTGACGTAGTCGACCTTCTTCCACGGCTCGCGCACGCCGAGCTCCGTGGCCGGGAACATCACCGTGTGGAACGGGACGTTGTCCTTCGCCATGAACTCCGTGTACCGCACGTCGGCGGCGCCCTCGGGCTCGTACCACCACGACTTCCAGTCGCGGGTCTCACCGTCAGGGGCGGCGTCCGCCCACTCCTTCGTCGCGCCGATGTACTCGATCGGGGCGTCGAACCAGACGTAGAACACCTTGCCCTCGGCGGCGAGTTCGGGCCAGGTGTCCGCCGGGACCGGGACGCCCCAGTCCAGGTCACGGGTGATCGCGCGGTCGTGCAGGCCCTCGGTCAGCCACTTGCGGGCGATGGACGCGGCCAGGTGCGGCCACTCGTCCTCGTGCGCCGCGACCCACTCCTCGACCTCGTGCTGCAGCTTCGACTGCAGCAGGAAGAGGTGCTTGGTCTCGCGGACCTCGAGCTCGGTGGAACCGGAGATCGCGGAGCGCGGCGCGATCAGGTCCGTGGGGTCCAGGACGCGGGTGCAGTTCTCGCACTGGTCGCCGCGCGCCTTGTCGTACCCGCAGTGCGGGCAGGTGCCCTCCACGTACCGGTCCGGCAGGAAGCGGCCGTCCGCGGGGGAGTACACCTGGCGGATCGCGCGCTCCTCGATGAAGCCGTTCTCCTTCAGCTTGCGCGCGAAGTGCTGGGTGAGCTCGGCGTTCTCCGGGGACGAGCTGCGGCCGAAGTGGTCGAAGGCCAGACCGAAGCCGTCGTACACCGCCTTCTGCGCGTCGTGCGCGTGCGCGCAGAACTCGGCGACCGGCAGGCCCCGCTCCTTGGCGGCCAGCTCGGCGGGGGTGCCGTGCTCGTCGGTGGCGCAGATGTAGAGGACGTCGTGGCCACGCTGGCGGAGGTACCGGGAGTACACGTCCGCCGGGAGCATGGACCCCACCATGTTGCCCAGGTGCTTGATCCCGTTGATGTACGGAAGGGCGCTGGTGATGAGGTGTCGAGCCATCGCGGGCTGCTCCCAAGTCGCTACGAAGAGTGACGGTTGACGTCTACGGAACCTTGAAATCGTAGCCGACAGCGAGCAGCCGCCCGCCCCGAGTTTCCGGGGCGGGCGGCTGTCTGCCGGGTCGGCTGCGGTCAGGGGCGCACGGCCGGCTGCCAGCTCGCGAGCAGGCCCGCGTACAGCTGGGCGTCGGTGAGCTCCTTCGGCACCGGGCCCGCGTGGAAGAACGCGGCGTTGCCGACGGTCTCGTCCGCGTCCAGCTTGCGCAGGAAGTCGAAGGCCTTCGCGTCCTGCTCACCGAACGCGACGAACTGGAAGAACAGGTTCTCCGGCGCCTCGGCGATCGCCTTCGTCGCGGCGGTCTTCACCTCGGGGGCGCCGTCCGTCTGGAACACCACCAGGGCGGGGCCCGACGGGTTCGCGGACTCCTTGTGCAGCCGGACGACCTCGTCGACGGCTACGTGGTAGTTCGTACGTCCCATCCGGCCGCACTCGGCGTGCAGCTGGTCGACGTGGCCGTCGTACGCGTCCAGGGCGAGGGTGCCGGTGCCGTCGATCTCGGTCGAGAAGAAGACGACGCCGACGGTGGCGTCCTCGTCCAGGTGCGCGGCGAGGGCGAGGGTCTGCTCGCCGAGGTTCTGGGCGGAGCCGTCCTTGTAGTACGGACGCATCGAGCCGGAGCGGTCCAGTACGAGGTAGACGGAGGCTCGTGCCCCCGTCAGCTCCCTCTTCTTGAGCGCGGCTCCGGCGGCTTTGTGCGCTGCGGTGAGGGTGGGGGCGGTGGCCTTCACCCTTGCCGGGGTGGTGGCGGGCTTGCCGGGCTTCTCGCCTGCGGCGGGCTCCGGGGTCGGTTCCGGTTCGGCAACCGGGGCTGCGGCTTGCGCCGGCTCCGGCTGGGGTTCCGGTTCTTCGGCGGGTGCGGGTTCGTTGTCCTGCACCCGGTCTTCGACCGGGTCATCGTTCCCACCCGCAGTCACCCGTGCGGGTTCGACGTCAGGTGTCGGGTCTGCCTGTGAGGCTTCCTCGACGTCGGCGACTGCGGGTTCGTCCGCTGCTTCCGGCTCCGCCGGTTCCGCCGGTTCCGCCGGTTCCGCTTCCGCGACGGGCTCCGCCAGGGCGGGCTCGGCCTCGGCCTCGGGCACAGCCTCCGGTTCCGGGTCACTTTGCTCGGAGGCTTCCGCCTCGTCGGCCTCGTCAGCCGGCGGTGCCGCGCCCAAGGTCGGGTTGTCGAAGGCCGCGGACACCAGATCGTCCACCGGCTCCGCCGCAGGCGTCGGCACCGTAGCCGTCGGCTCGGGCTCCGGCTCCGCCGCAGGCTCCGGCACCGTAGCTGTAGCCGTCGGCTCGGGCTCCGGCTTCGGCTCGGGCTCCGGTTCCCGGGAAGGTTCCGGGATGGCCACCTCGACCACCGGAGGCGCTGCCTCCGTCGCCGGTGCGGGCACCGTGACCTCGGGTTCGGCCGGGGGTGCCGAGTCTTGCGACCGGCGTCCGAACGCATTCCGCAAGCGATCCAGAAGGCCCATGTGCGCAACCCTTCGCGTGAGTTGATTCCGTAACCCCTGGCCAGGGCGGACACGTAAGGTTAGCCGCCGCTGGAAGCGATCTTCGCGAGGGTCGGGTGTGCGCACCGCGCCACCACACACCCGGCGTCAACTTTCCTCCGTGCGCCCGGGGTTCACCCCATGTTCACCCCTCAGCCGCCGCTCTGCTGGTCTACGCGCCTAACGTCACGGCCGAAATCATTCCGATCATTCCGACACGGTGTCGGCGCGGGGCGCGCCGAAGTACGGGCCCAGAAGGCCATATGGAGGGAATCGTGCGCAAACTGCTGCCGCTCATCACCAATCAGAAGGCAGGCTCGCACCCCGGCGGCCGCTCCGCCCTCACCTGCCGCTTCCGCTGCGGCGACGCCTGCTTCCACCCCACCCCCAACACCAGCGACAACGCGTACGTGGGCGATGTGATCGCCGGTGCGCTGAGCCGCCGTTCGATGATCCGCGCGGCCGCCGTGGTGACCGTCGCGGGGGCCGCCGGTGCGGCGACCGTTTCCGGCCAGGGCGGCGGAGCGCGGGCGGTCGCGGCCGAGCAGGGCGGGCAGGGCGCACCCGTACCGGCAAAGGGCACCGGCAGGTCCGCGCGCGGCCTCCGCTTCGGGGCCGTCGCGCCCAACACCGCGGACCAGGTGACCGTGCCGGAGGGTTACCGCCAGAACGTGGTGATCCGCTGGGGCGAGCCGATCCTGCGCGGCGCCCCGGACTTCGACCCGGAGAACCAGACCGCGAAGGCCCAGGCCGGTCAGTTCGGGTACAACAACGACTTCCTGTCGCTGCTGCCCCTCGGTGACGGCCGCCAGGTGCTCGTGTCCAACCACGAGTACACCGACGAGGTGCTGATGTTCCGGGGGTACGACCCGGAGAACCCCACCCGTGAGCAGGTGGAGATCGCCTGGGCCGCGCACGGTCTCGGCGTCGTCGTGGTCGAGGAGGAGCGCCGTACCGGCAAGCTCACCGCCGTCACCCGGCACGGGCTCAACCGCCGGATCACCGCGACCACCGAGTTCCGGCTGCAGGGCCCGGCCGCCGGGTCCGACCTGGTGAAGACGTCCGCCGACCCGACCGGCACGAAGGTCCTCGGCACCCTCAACAACTGCTCCGGCGGCACCACCCCGTGGGGCACGACGCTGCACGGCGAGGAGAACGTCGACCAGTACTTCGCCAACGGCACCCGCGCGACCGACAAGCGCTACGGCCTCAAGCCCGGCGCCACCGAGCGCAAGTGGGAGCGGTTCGACCAGCGCTTCGACGTGGCCGAGGAGCCGAACGAGATCCACCGCTTCGGCTATGTCGTCGAACTCGACCCGTACGACCCGGAGTCGACGCCGGTGAAGCACTCTGCGCTCGGCCGCTTCAAGCACGAGGGCGCCTCGATCGCGCTGACCCCGGACGGCCGCCCGGTCGCGTACAGCGGTGACGACTCGAAGTTCGAGTACTTCTACAAGTTCGTCAGCAGCAAGCGGATGCGGACGGGGAAGTCCGCCGCGGACCGCGAGCACAACATGACGCTGCTCGACGAGGGCACGCTGTACGTCGCCAAGGTGACCGGTGACTCCCCGGCCGCGGAGATCGACGGCAGCGGGAAGCACCCGCAGGACGGGCAGTTCGACGGCAGCGGCACCTGGATCCCGCTGGCCACGGCCACCGCGGACGGAGCCGAGTCGCACGTCGAGGGCATGTCCGCGGAGGAGGTCTTCGTCTTCACGCGGATCGCCGCCGACAAGGCCGGCGCCACCAAGATGGACCGCCCCGAGGACATCGAGCCCTCGCCGCGCACCGGCAAGGTGTACCTGGCGCTCACCAACAACTCCGAGCGCGGTACGGACGGCAAGGCCCCGGCCGACGAGGCCAACCCGCGCAACGCCAACAAGCACGGCGCGGTCCTCGAACTCACCGAGAACGGCGACAACCCGGCGGCGACCGGCTTCGGCTGGCTGCTGTTCCTGGTCGCGGGCGACCCGAAGGACCCGGCCACGTACTTCGGCGGCTTCCCCAAGGACCAGGTCTCGCCGATCTCCTGCCCGGACAACGTCACGTTCGACCCGCACGGCAACCTGTGGATCTCCACCGACGGTGCCCAACTCGGCTCGCACGACGGCCTGTTCGGGGTCGCCACCAGCGGTGCGTACCGCGGTCAGCTGAAGCAGTTCCTCACCATGCCGACCGGTGCGGAGACCTGTGGCCCGCTGGTGCAGGGCCGCCGCGTGCTTGTGGCCGTGCAGCACCCGGGCGAGATCGACGGGGCCTCCGTCGAGAAGCCCGCCTCGTCGTGGCCGGACGGACCGGGCAGGATCGTGCGCCCGTCGGTCGTCTCGGTCTGGCGCGAGGACGGCTCCGACATCGGCGTCTGAGACCAGCCAGGGGGTCGGGGAGGTCAGGCGGCCTGGGGGTGGCGGCGCAGCCATGCGCGGTACTCGGCGGACTCCCCGGCCGCCTCCCAGTACGCCGCCTCCAGGTCCGCGTACGCCCGGCCGAGCTCCGCCTCCGTACGGCCCACCAGGAGCAGCCGTACGCCCAGGGGGTCCCCTTCGAGCGGGCGTACCGCCATGTCGGGGCGGCCGCGTGAGGTGGGCTGGCAGACCGTGACCACGTCGCCGGTCGCGACCAGGGTGGCCGCCGTGAGGTAGTCCCCGTGCAGGATCCGGGGGGTGAGCCCGGCCTCGCGCAGCATCCTGAGCAGTCCGGAGCGCTCGCCGTCCACGGTCGGGTCGATCATCCACTGGTCGCCCGCCAGGTCGGCGAGCCGCACCGTGGTGCGCGCGGCTGCCGGATGGTCCGCGGCGAGTGAGACGAACTGCGGTTCGCGTTCCATCAGGACGCGGTGGGCGAGCCCAGGCGGCAGGTGCAGCGGGCTGCCCTCCACCTCGTGCACGAAGGCCACGTCCAACTGCCCGTCGGCGACCAGGCGGACCAGCGCGTCCGCCGACACGTCCGTCTGGATGGACGGCCTGGCCTGCGCGTGCCGGGCCCGCAGGCGGCGCAGCCAGCCGGGGATGGCGCGGCTCGCGGTGGAGCCGATCCGCAGGTCGGGTCCGTCGTCCGCGCGCGCTGCCGCCGCCCTTGCCTCTGCCACGAGTTCCCGCATCTCGGTGACCAGCGGGCGGGCCCGGCTGAGCAGCACCCGGCCGAGCGGCGTGGGGCGGCAGCCGGTGCGTTCGCGGGCGAAGAGGCGGCCGCCGAGCGAGTCCTCGATCCGGCGGAGCTGGGTGGTCAACGACGGTTGGCTCATGCCGAGTTGGCGAGCGGCCTTGTGCAGGCTGCCGGTGTCGGCGATGGCGCACACGGCGCGGAGGTGTCGAACCTCAAGCTCCATGCGGTGAGCGTAGGACTGCCTCAGGGATCACACCAGACTCTTAAACCCCCATAGATAGGGCCAAGTTGGTCTGATGTTCGACCGGTGATAGCCCGGTGTTATCGCCGACTGCCATCATCCCGCGGGCTCCGAACTACCCGAAACTCACGGGTGACCGCTCGCCCCACACGAGTAGGAGCCCCCCATGCGACTCACCAAGTCGGCGCTCTCGGCCGCCATCGGCCTTGGTCTGGCCACTGCCGCACTCGGCGCGGCGCCGGCGTCCGCCGTGACCGACGTACCCTCCGCGCCCTCCTCCGTACCCTCGTACGTCGCGTACGAGAAGTCCGGTGAGAACGCCGCCGCCAACAAGGCGTTCTTCGAGGCCGTGCGGAAGGCGGTGGCGGAGAAGCGGGCCAAGAACCCCGGCGCGGAGTCCGTGACCGTCACGTACAGCGCCGCGAACGCGCCCACCTTCAAGGCCCAGATAGACAAGAGCACCCAGATCTGGAACAGCTCGGTCAAGAACGTGCAGCTGCAGGAGGGCTCCGGCGGGGACTTCGAGTACCGCGAGGGCAACGACCCGCGCGGCTCGTACGCCTCCACGGACGGGCACGGGAAGGGCTACATCTTCCTGGACTACGCGCAGAACGAGGAGTACGACTCCACCCGCGTCACCGCGCACGAGACCGGTCACGTGCTCGGTCTGCCGGACCACTACGAGGGCCCGTGCACCGAGCTGATGTCCGGCGGCGGCCCCGGCCCGTCCTGCACCAACTCGCAGCCCGACGCCAACGAGACGGCCCAGGTCGAGCAGTTGTGGCAGAACGGCCTGACGACGGGACTCGCCAAGGCGCACTGACGCCACCAGGACCCCGGGTAGCGCACAGATACCCGCCCGTATCCCGGGTACCGCACAGGTACTTGGAACCAGAACCCCGGGTGCCGCACCGGTACCCGGCCGCCGCGCCGCTCCCCGCCCCACCGGGGGACGGCCCCGAGACGAGATAGTTCGACCCCCATGTCGAGCGAGCCACCCCCCACCCGTACGGACCGCTCCCCCGGACCGTACGGCTCGCTCAGCCGGAGGGCAGGCGCAGGATCGTGCGTGCCCCGCCCTCCGGCGCGTTCGTGAACAGCACATCCACGCCGAGCACCTGGGCCTGACCGAGCGCGATGGTCAGGCCCAGGCCGTGTCCGCGGCCCCGTCCCGGATCGCCGGTACGGAACCGCTGCGGCCCCTGCTCGATCAGCTCCCGCGGATAGCCGTCACCGTGGTCCCGCACCTCGATCCGCGGCCCGTCGACAGTCACCTCGACGGGCGGGCGGCCGTGCCGGTGCGCGTTGGCGATCAGGTTCGCGAGGATCCGGTCGAGGCGGCGCCGGTCCGTCTCCACCACCGCGTCCTGCCGTACGTGTACGTCGGCGGCCAGGCCCGTGCCGCGTACCGCCCGTTCCACCAGCGGGCCGAGCTCGCAGCGGGTGAGCTCGGCGTGCTCGGCGCCCGCGTCCAGGCGGGAGATCTCCAGCAGGTCCTCGGTCAGTGAACGCAGCGCTTGCAGCCGGTCGTTGATCATCTCCTTGGGCCGGCCCTCCGGCAGCAGCCCGGCCGCGGCGACCATGCCGGTCAGCGGGGTGCGCAGCTCGTGCGCCACATCGGCGGTGAACCGCTTCTCCGTCTCCAGGCGCGACTGCAGCGACGCCGCCATCGAGTCGAGCGCGCCCGCCACGTCCCGCACCTCGTCCCGGCCGCCGCGCCCGCCGCGGCCCGGCGCCATCCCGACCCGCGCGTCCAGGTCGCCCTCGGAGATCCGCCGCGCCACCTGCGCCGTACCGCTGAGCCGACGGCTGATCCCGGTGGCCAGGAAGATCCCGGCGAGCGTGACCAGACCGGCGGCGAGCAGCGCGGAGCCGAGGATCGCGGTGTCGATCGCCTCAAGCCGGTCACGGGTGCCGCCGTACCCCGACCAGACCGCGAGTGGGCGGCCGTCGGCGGGCGCGGCCGCCCACATCACGGGCTCGCCGCGGCGGCTGCCCACCATGGAGCCCCACTCGCCTCCGGCCACCAACTCCTTCAGCGGGCCCGGGAGTTCGGCCGGGTCTAGCTCGATCCGGTCGCCGCTGGTGGAGGTGCCGTACTCGTACCCCGCGACGGCGTCGTCGAGCTGCTTGTGGATCTCCTTGCGGACCTCGTTCACGGTCTGCCGGGCCACCACGTTGTGCACCAGGACGCCGAGCACGGCCGCGACCGCGCAGGACACCGCGGTCACGGTGAGGGCGATCTTCCAGCGCAGGCTCACCGGCCCGCCCGCGGGCAGGGGCTCGCGCCGGGCTCGCGGTCCCGGCACTCGTCGAGGCTCAGGTCGTCAAGGGCCATGGCGCCCTTCCCGTCCCACACGTAGTCCGAGACGCTCACATAGACCGGGTTGCTGGTGGGTTCGCGTACGGCCAGGTGTCCGGCGGCGACCTCGACGCCCTCCAGGACGGCCCGCCGCGCCAGGACCCGGGTGACCCGGCGGTCCTCGACCGTGTAGACCCGCAGTTCGCTGGTGCGGCCGTCGACGTCCACGGCGGTGATCAGCTCGCTCAGCCCGTCGCCGGTCAGATCGTGCAGCACCGGCGGCCGTACGGGGCAGCCGTCCCCGCAGTCCGCGAGCCGCCGTACCGCCCGCTGGTCGACGAGCCGTCCGGTGCCGCCGTCGCGCGCGCCCGCGTCGGCGATGTCGGCCTTCAGTACGGCCGTGGCGTCGGCGTCCCGCATGTCACCGGACGCGACTTCGGGCACGCCCGGCACGACCGCGGCCTTCCCGAGCGAGGTCCCGGGGGCGGCGGGCGAGGGCGTGATGTCTTTCCACAGCGTGAGCGGCGCGGTCACCCCGTCGAGCCGCCCGTCGCTGCGCAGGCCTTCGACGTCGGCACACCCGGTGAGGGCGCCGGTCCCGACGAGCACGAGTGCGGTTGCCGCGCTCAGGACTGCGGTACGTCGACGGCGAGCACGTTCGCTCCTCGATGCCATGCGTCCATCGTGGCGAGGGTGGGGGGAGGGGTCTTGGTGGCTGGGCCGTACGGGGCAATGGGTTCCGGTTGTTTCGGCTGACGTTGTCTCACCTGTAGGTCCATGCACATGCCAAACTGAAGGGCTTGGTGCTTCATCGGTTTCGCGCTTCATTGGCTTCGCGCTTCATCGGTTTCGGCTTGCTCCGACGCAAGGGAGTTCCGCGTGCCCGATTCTCCGAATGCTCCGGGGGGCGGTGAGGCGGGTGCGCCCGTGCCTGTGACTCCGCCGGTGGCTCCGCCTGCGGCTCCGCCGGTGAGCGTGACGCCGGCTGTACCGAGCACTCCCGTACCTACCGCTCCCGTACCGAGCACCCCTGCACCTGTCTCTTAT
>NZ_JAAAHS010000470.1 GCF_009908195.1 Streptomyces boluensis
TCCTTGGCCTTGGTGCGGAAGGTGTCGAGGACCGGGTCCATGTGGGGGGAGTGGAAGGCGTGCGACACCGTGAGCCGCTTGGTCTTGCGGCCCTGCTTCTCGAACTCCGCCTCGATGGTGCGGACTTCGGCCTCGTCACCGGACACGACGAGTGAGTTGGGGCTGTTGATGGCGGCGAGGGAGACGCCGTCGGTGAGGTGGGGGGTGATTTCGTCTTCGGTGGCTTGGATGGCGGTCATGGTGCCGCCGTGGGGGGCGGTTTGCATGAGGTGGGCTCGGGTGGTGACGAGGGTTGCGGCGTCGTTGAGGGTGAGGATTCCGGCGAGGTGGGCTGCGGTGAGTTCGCCGATGGAGTGGCCGGTGAGGTAGTCGGGGGTGATGCCCCAGGATTCGATGAGGCGGTACTGGGCGACTTCGAGGGCGAAGAGTGCGGGTTGGGTGTACTCGGTGCGGTTGAGCAGGTCGGGGTCGGTGCCCCACATCACGTCCCGCAACGGTGTCGACAGGTGGGTGTCGAGGGCCGCTACGACCACGTCGAAGGCTTCGGCGAAGACGGGGTAGGTGTCGTACAACTCCCGTCCCATGCCCAGGCGTTGGGAGCCCTGGCCGGTGAACAGGAACGCGGTCTTGCCGCTCTTTCTGGTGCCGGTGGAGAGGGCGGGGTGCGAGGTGCCGTCAGCGAGGGCGCGCAGGGCGTCCCCCAGAGCGGCCGCGTCCCCGTCCGCCACAGTGATCGTGGCGCGGTGGTCGAACGGCGCGCGCTGCGTGGCGAGGCTGTACGCCGTGTCCAGTACAGGCGTGTCCGGGTGCTCGTCGAGGTGGGTCACGAGACGCTCGGCCTGCGCGGCGAGCGCCTGCGGCGACTTGGCGGAGAGCACGTACGGCAGCACCGGCAACGTACGAGCGGAGCCCTGCCCGGCCGGATCGGAACCAGCGGGCTCGGAACCAGCGGGCCCGGAAGACGACTCCGGGGCCGCCTCCTCCGCCGGCGCCTCCTCGATGATCACGTGCGCGTTCGTCCCGCTCACCCCGAACGCGGAGACACCCGCGCGGCGCGGCCGGCCCTCGGCCGTCCAGGGGCGGGCCTCGGTGAGGAGTTCGACCGCGCCGGCCGTCCAGTCGACGTGCTGCGTGGGCCGGTCCACGTGCAGGGTCTTCGGCAGGACGCGGTGCCGCATCGCCTCGATCATCTTGATGACACCGCCGACACCCGCGGCGGCGACCGAGTGCCCGATGTTGGACTTCAACGAGCCCAAGTACAGGGGCCGTTGAGCGGCGCGATCCTGCCCGTACGTGGCGAGCAGGGCCTGGGCCTCGATGGGGTCGCCGAGACGGGTGCCGGTGCCGTGGGCCTCGACGGCGTCGACGTCGGCGGTCGTCAGGTTTGCCGAGGCCAGGGCCTGGCGGATGACCCGTTCCTGGGAGGGGCCGTTCGGGGCGGTGAGGCCGTTGGAGGCGCCGTCCTGGTTGATGGCCGAACCGCGTACGACCGCAAGGACGTTGTGCCCGTTGCGCCGCGCGTCCGAAAGGCGCTCCACGACCAGCAGGCCGACGCCCTCGCTCCAGCCCGTACCGTCCGCGGTGTCCGCGAACGACTTGCAGCGGCCGTCGGCGGACAGGCCGCGCTGCCGCGAGAAGTCCACGAAGCCGCTCGGCGAACCCGACACGGTGACGCCGCCCGCGAGCGCGAGCGTCGACTCGCCCGACCGCAGCGACTGCACCGCCATGTGCAGCGCGACAAGCGACGACGAGCACGCCGTGTCCATGGACACCGCGGGGCCCTCGAAGCCGAAGGTGTACGCGATCCGGCCCGAGGCGACGCTGCTGAGCTTGCTCGTCATCAGGTAGCCCTCGAGCTCCTCGGGCCCCTCACGGTTCAGGTAGCTCTGCTCGACGACCCCGGCGAACACACCGGTCCTGCTGCCCTTGAGGGTGGCCGGGTCGAGGCCCGCGCTCTCCAGCGCCTCCCACGCGGTCTCCAGGAGCACCCGCTGCTGCGGGTCCATCCCGAGCGCCTCGCGCGGTGAGATCCCGAAGAACGCGGCGTCGAAGTCCGTCGCCCCGTCCAGGAATCCGCCGCGGCGCGTGTACGACTTGCCCGCGGTGCCCGGCTCCGGGTCGTACAGGCCCTCGTTGTCCCAGCCGCGGTCGGTGGGCCACTCGGACGTGCCGTCGACCTCGTCACGGACAAGGCGCCACAGGTCCTCGGGCGAGCGCACCCCGCCGGGGAAGCGGCAGGCCATGCCGACCACCGCGACGGGCTCCTGCTGCCCCGACTCCAGGTCCGCGATCTGCTGACGTGCCTTGTGCAGATCGGCGGTCACCCACTTCAGGTACTCGACCAGCTTCTCTTCGTTGGACTGGTTCGACATGCCGGTTCCGTCTCTCCTCGTTCGGTACGGACCTTGTCCGGTGCGGGCGTCGTTCGTGTGGGCGTCGTTCGGTGTGGGTGTCGCTCTGCGCGGTGCCCAAAAGGGCCGGTACGGCCGGTACGGCCGGCACGCGGGGTCAGTTCGTCGGCGCGGACCGGCCGAGCTGGTTGTCGATGAAGTCGAAGATCTCCGACGCCGACGCGGCCTCCAGGGACTCGGCCACGTCCGGGCCGCCCCCGTCCGGTTCCTGCGCGGCCTCACCGAGCCGTGCGAGCAGCTGCCGGAGCCGCACGGTCACCGTCGACCGCAGCGCGTCGTCACCCCCGCCGCCGTCGGCCAACGCCGCCTCCAGACGGTCGAGGTCGGCAAGGGCCGGGGCGGGCGCCCCCGCGTCGGCCGGGGCGAGCCGGCCGAGCAGCCAGTCGCTGAGCGCCACCGGGCTCGGGTGGTCGAAGACCAGCGTCGCCGGCAGCTGCAGTCCGGTCAGCGCGACCAGCCGGTTGCGCAGGTCGACGGCGGTCATCGAGTCGAACCCGAGCTCCTGGAAGGGCCGTTCGGCGTCCACGGCGTGCCCGCCCGCGTGTGCGAGGACCGCCGCGATCTCCGCCCGTACGAGGTCGAGCAGCGTCGTACGCCGCTCCGCGTCGGGCAGCGCGGCGAGCCGGGCGCCCAGCGCGTCACCGGCGCCGCCCCCGGACCGTGCCGTGGGCCGCTGCGGTGTGCGCACCAGGCCCTGGAACACGGGCGGCACCTGACCGTGCGCCCGCATCGCCGCAAGGTCCACGGGCAGCGCCACGAGCTGGGCCTCGCCGTCGGTGAGCGCGGCCCGCAGCAGGTCCGTCGCCTCGGCCGGGGCGAGCCGCCGGAAGCCCTCCCGTTCGTAGCGCTTGAGGCCCGCCTCGCCCAGGCCCGCGTTGATGCCGTCGTCGACCTCCCACAGCCCCCAGGCGATGGCCGTCGCCGCGAGCCCGGCCGCCGCGCGATGGGCGGCGAGCCCGTCGAGGAAGGCGTTGGCGGCCGCGTAGTCGGCCTGACCGGGGCCGCCGACGACGCCGACGCTGGACGAGAACAGTACGAACGCTGTCAGGTCCAGGTCGCGGGTGAGTTCGTGCAGGTGCCAGGCGGCGTCGGCCTTGGGCCGAAGGACCGCGTCGAGGCGCTGCGGCGTCAGGTCGGCCACCAGACCGTTGTCGAGGACCCCCGCGGTGTGCACGATGCCGGTCAGCGGGTGTTCGGCGGGGATGTCGCGCAGTACGGCGGCGAGGGCGTCGCGGTCGGCGGCGTCGCAGGCCACCAGGGTCACCGTGGCTCCGTGGGCGGCGAGTTGGGCGCGTAGCTCGTCGGCGCCGGGGGCGTCGGGGCCGCGCCGGCTGAGCAGCAGCAGATGCCGTACGCCGTGCTCGGCCACCAGGCGGCGGGCGACGATCCGGCCGAGGGCGCCGGTGCCGCCCGTGACCAGGACGGTGCCGTCCGGGTCCCAGGCCACCGTCGACTCCGCCGTCAACGCCCCGGCGGAGCTGCGCTGCAGCCGCGGCAGCCGGACGCGCGCACCGCGCAGGGCGGCCTGCGGCTCACCGGCGGCCACGATCGAGGCCAACTGGCCCTCCCAGGGCGCCGGTTCGCCACCTGCACCCGAGCCGGGGCCTTCGGACAGCGGCTCCAGGTCGACGATGACGATCCGGCCGGGCGCCTCCGCCTGCGCCGACCGCAGCAGCCCCCACACCCCGGCACCCGCCGGGTCCGGCACGTCCTCGATGCCGGTACTCACGGCACCCCGGGTGAGCACCACCAGGGGCAGCCCGGCGAGCCGCTCGTCGGCCAGCCACTCCTGCACCAGCGTCAGCATCCGGTGCGTACGGCCGTGCAGACCGCCCACCACATCGCCGTCCGGCCCGGCGTCGGGCAGCGCCCACAGCCGTACGGCGTCGACCGGCGCACCGGCCGCCACCGCGGCACCCGCGGCGGCGACATCGGCGAACGCGGGACCCGGCACGTCGGCGCCCGCAGCGCCGAGCACACCCCAGCGCGGCGCCCGCTCCGGCTCCGGCAGCGCGCCCGCACCCCATTCGAGGCGGAACAGCGGCAGCACCGAACTGCCCGTGGTGACGAACCCGCTGTCCGGAACGTCATGGAACACAAGGCGCCCCACGGTGAGCACGGGCTGCCCCGAAGGGTCGGTCAACTGCACCCGGACGGCACCGTCGCCGAGCTCCGCGGCGCGCACCGCCACCGCCGTGGCACCGCCGGCCCGCAGCCGGACGTCGTGCCACTCGGCGGGCACCCGCACCGTCCCCGGCTGCGCGGCACCCACCGCCGCCACCACGTCGGGCGCCCGCACGGCCAGGTCGAGCAGCTCCGGGTGCAGCCCGTACTGTGCCGCCTCCGGCTGCCACTCCTCCGGCAGCTCCACCTGCGCGGCCGTACCCGCCAGGGGCTCCGCGGCCGAGTCGCCGAGGGCCACCGGGTCGTCCGAGGTCAGGAACCCTTCGGCGTGCGTCACCCACGGCCCGTCCGCGCCCACGGCACGCGTGTGCAGCGCGAACGACCGCCGCTCCGCGTCGTCCACCGGGGCAACGGCGAGCTGCACCTCCAGGGCACCGCCGCGCGGCAGCACCACCGGCGTGTGCAGGGTGAGTTCGCCGATCCCGGTGCCGTCCAGCTCGTCCCCGGCCCGTACGACCAGCTCGACCAGACCGGCGACCGGAAGCACCGGGCTCTCCAGGACCGCGTGCCCGGCCAGCCACGGCTGGCCGCGCAGCGAGATCTGCCCGGTGAACAACACGCCCTGCCCGCCCGCGAGTTCGAGCTTCGCGTCGAGCAGCGGATGCCCGAGACCCCCCGCCC
>NZ_JAAAHS010000471.1 GCF_009908195.1 Streptomyces boluensis
GCCCACCCTCGCGGACCTGCCCGGCGCCCTCGACGTGGTCCGCCGCCGGGTCGGCGAGGTCGGCCAGGCCCTCGACATCGGCGCGTCCGTGGCCCGCGCCACCTGGGGCCTGCGCGGCGCCGCCCCCGCCCTCACCGCGAACGGCACCGGAACGCGCCGTACCGCCGGGGTCGTCATCGACCTCGACGACGTGCACCGCATCCGCAAGCAGGCGGGCGGCACCGTCAACGACGTCCTGATCGCGGCGGTCGCGGGCGCCCTGCGCCGCTGGCTCACCGAGCGCGGCGAATCCGGCGACGGCGTACGCCCGCGGGCCCTCATCCCCGTGTCCCGGCGCCGCCCGCGCGACGCCAGACCCGCGGGCAACCGGCTCTCCGGCTACCTGCTGCGGCTGCCCGTCGCGGAACCCGACCCGCTGGAGCGGCTGCGTACCGTCCGCGCGGCGATGGACCGCAACAAGGAGGCGGGCCCGCAGCGCGGCGCGGGCGCCGTCGCCCTGCTCGCCGACCATGTGCCGCCCCTCGGCCACCGGCTCGGCGGCCCTGTCGTAGCCCAGGCCGCCCGGCTCCTCTTCGACATCCTCGTCACCAGCGTCCCGCTGCCGTCACTCGGCCTGCGCCTGGCCGGCTGCCCCCTCACCGCCGTCTACCCCTTCGCCCCGCTCGCCCAGGGCCAGTCCCTCGCCGTCGCCGTCTCCACGTACCGCGGCCGCGTCCACTACGGCCTGGTCGCCGACGCGGAGGCCGTCCCCGACCTGGACCGGCTCGCGGATGCGCTGCGCACGGAGATCGCCGTACTGGGGGAGGCGGCGGGGGCCTGACGGCCGGACCGCGTACGACAACGCAGGCGCGGGAAACGTGAAGTAGCTCCCACCTGCCCCCACGCGGTTTGGATTCCGGTGCCGTGCTTACGTAAAATTCCCTCTTTGGAAACTTCCCGCGACCCCACGCACGCGCGCGTGGGGCCCGAGTGAGCACGAGGACACGGCGATGACGGTTGCCCCTGAGGCGGCGGACAGCAGCCAGACGTACGGACCGGGGATCGACCCGGAGCGCCTGGCCGTCTGCCTCGGCGTGCTCGACGAGCTCGACAAGCTGGAGGTCGACCACCCCGACGCGATCGCCGTGCGCCGGGCCACCGCGGGCATCTACCGCACCGTGAAGCAGCGCCGCCGCCAGGAGCGCCGGGCCGCCAAGACCGCGCACGACAAGTCCGTCACCGAGGCCACTGCCACCGGCTCCGCCGAGCGCATCGACGACGAGACGCAGGGCCTGCTGCCTTCCTCGTCGACGGTCGGGGAGATCGCCGGGATACTCCAGCGCCCCCGCTCCTGCTACATCTGCAAGACGCGGTACGTGGAGGTCGACTCCTTCTACCACCAGCTCTGCCAGGAGTGCGCCGCCGAGAACCGCGCCCGCCGCGACGCCCGCGCCGACCTCAGCGGCAAGCGCGCCCTGCTCACCGGTGGCCGCGCCAAGATCGGCATGTACATCGCGCTGCGCCTCCTTCGCGACGGCGCGCACACCACGATCACCACCCGGTTCCCGAAGGACGCCATCCGCCGCTTCAAGGCCATGGACGACTCGGCGGACTGGATGCACCGCCTGGAGGTCGTCGGCATCGACCTGCGCGACCCGGCGCAGGCCGTGGCCCTCGCCGACCAGGTCGCCGAGCAGGGACCCCTCGACATCCTGATCAACAACGCCACCCAGACGGTGCGCAGGCTGCCCTCCGCGTACGCCGCCCTGGTCGACGGCGAGAGCGCACCGCTGCCGGCCGGTGAGCTGCCCGCCGTCCAGGTCATCGGCGCGTTCAACTCCGGCGCCGTCGACGGCCTGGCCGCGCTGCCGCTCGGCACCAGCGGACTCGAGGCCCAGCAGGTGGCCGACCTCGCCCTGGTCGCGGGCAACGCCAGCGTCGTCCGGCACCGCGACGGCACCGCGATCGACGCGGGCGGCCTCGTCCCGGACGTCGTCGACACCAACACCTGGGTGCAGACCATCGAGCAGATCTCCCCGGTGGAGCTCCTCGAAACCCAACTCTGCAACTACACCGCGCCGTTCATCCTCATCAGCAAGCTCCGCCCGGCGATGGCCGAGGCCGCCAGGCGCGCGTCCAGCGGCCGTGCGTACGTCGTCAACGTCTCCGCGATGGAGGGCGTGTTCAGCCGCGGCTACAAGGGCGCCGGGCACCCCAACACCAACGCGGCGAAGGCAGCGATGAACATGGTGACGCGGACCAGCGGCCAGGAGATGTTCCAGGCCGACCAGATCCTGATGACCTCCGTGGACACCGGCTGGATCACCGACGAGCGCCCGCACTACGACAAGCTGCGCCTCGCCGACGAGGGCTTCCACGCCCCCCTCGACCTGATCGACGGCGCCGCCCGGGTGTACGACCCGGTGGTGCGCGGCGAGTCGGGCGAGGACCTGTACGGCGTCTTCCTGAAGGACTACGCCGTCTCCAAGTGGTAGTTCCCGCAGGGTAGTTGGCGTCCGGGGCGGGCGTGCTCGGCTCAGTTCCCCGGGCCCGCCCGCAACTGCCGTACGGACACCGGGGAGCTCCACTCCGTCAGGCCCGAGGCGATCAGCGCCTCGAGCTTGGCCTTGCCGTGCTCAAGGCCGACGGTGTCGACGACCCCGGCGTCCCGCGCCGCCCGCAGGATGTTGACCTGCCCGGCCAACTGCACGTCCAGGCCCTGGGTGTACTGCGGTGCGGTGCCGTCCGCGCGGTCGGCGTCGATGTCCGCGGCGAGCGCGGGCAGCAGCTTCGCCATGTTCGCAAGCCAGCGCACAAGCAGTCCGGTGAACTCCTCGGCTCCGGCGCCCTCGTGGGACAGCGCCATCGCCACCGAGTGGTGGAAGCCGTCGAACAGGAAGCCCATGCCGTCCAGGAGCGCCAGGTCGTACAGCGAGGCGAGACCGATCTCCGCGCCCACGTACCGCGCCTCCCCGAACACCTCCAACGTCTCGCGGTGCGCCGCGAACACCCGTTCCGGGCCGCTGTACAGGAGGAACGCCTCGTCGGTGGCGATGGTCGGCGGTACGGCCATGATGCCGCCGTCCACATACTCCGCGCCGTGCCCGGTCACCCACGCGGCCATCTCGTCGGCCTGCGCGGGGCTGCCGTTGGTGAGGTTGACGACGGTACGGCCGCGCAACTGCCCGACGGCCGGTTCGAGGGTGCCGCGCACGGTGGGGTAGTCCAGGGTGCAGAGCACGACGAGCGGGCTCGCGGCCACCGCGTCGGCGACACTCGCGGCCCGTACGGCGCCCGCCTCGACCAGCGCGTCGCCCTTGGCGGCCGTGCGGTTCCACACGGTGGTGGGGTGACCGACGGCGAGCAGGGCGCCGGCGAGCGCCTGCCCCATCACGCCGAGGCCGATCACGGTCACCGGTTCATGACTGCTCACAGCAGCTCCTGTCTTCGAGGATCAGAGGATCGGAGGATCAGTGGGGTGCCGGGCGACTCCCGGCACAGCCAGCCTCACCGCCACCACCGACCCCCGACAAGTACGCACAAAAAGGTGGGCACGCACCAACAGGTAAGCGAGGGAGGGGAGTTACGGGACCTGCGCGCGGCGCACGCCCGTGCCGCCGTCCACCACCAGGTCGGTACCCGTGACCCACTGGGCGGCGTCGGACACCAGCCACAGCACCGCCCGCGCCACGTCGGCGGGCTCCCCGATCCGGCCGAGCGGCAGCCCCGCCGCGCGCTCCTCCCCGGACCCTCCGGCGTCCCCGGACCCTGCCTCCCCGGACCCTCCGGACCAGGCGAAGCGCGCCATCTCGGTACGCACGAGACCGGGCGAGACCGCGTTCACCCGCACCAACGGGCCCAGTTCACCGGCGAGTTGACGGGTCAGGTGGAGCAGCGCGGCCTTGCTGGTGGTGTACGCGCCCAGGTGCGGGGCGACATGGGTGGCGGCCTCCGTGCAGACGTTCACGACGCAGCCGCCGTGCTCCCGCATCCCGGCCCGCCAGGCCTCCCGTACGAGCCGCAGCGGTGCTTCCACATTTACCGCGAACGCCGCCCGCCACCGCTCGGGGTCGATGTCCATCAGGGGGCCGCGCGGTTCGTTGGTCGCGGCGTTGTTGACCAGTACGTCGAGGCGGCCGAACGCGCGCACCGTGCCCGCGACGCACTCCCGCAGGTGGGCGGGGTCCGCGACGGACCCCGCGACCCCGATCGCCCGCACCCCGCCGTCCCGCAGCCCCGCGACCGCCCGGTCCACGCCCTCCGGGTCCCGCGCCGTGACACACACCGCCGCACCGGCCCCGCCGAGCGCCTCCGCCACGGCGAGCCCGATGCCCCGCGAAGCACCGGTGACGAGCGCGACCCGCCCCGCGAGCTCACCCTGAACAGCCATGTGCGCACCGTCTCATGACGGTCCGTCAGGGAGAACCCCGACGGCGTGAACGGATCAGTGCCGCACCGGATACGCACGCCCCGGCGCCGGCCTCGGCGGGGGCGCCGCGCGGTCCGCCGCCACCAGGGCGAGCACGGGCCGCCAGTCCTCTAGGACCCCCGCGTCGAGACCCGGCACGAGAGCGGCCTCGGCGGCCTGGCGCAGCGTCACCGCGTCCTCGGCCAGCGGGTCACGGGCGAACGCTTCGGCCTCCGCCGCCGCCATGACCCGGCCTCGCGCCCCGGCGGTGCGCGAGGCCCAGGGGGAGAGTTCCCGGCCCGGCTCCCGCGTGGCGAGGAACCGCTCGGCGGGCGTGTGCAGCCGTACGAGCCGCGCGACCCGCCCGCCGAGCAGCAGCTGTATGCAGTCGGCGACGGCATCCGTACGGGTCGCGGCGTCGTCGGTCACCGAGGCGCGCGAGCCGTCCGGGTGGAGCAGCAGCCCGATGTCCTGCACCAGGCCCGCGACCTGCAACTCCTTGTCGCTGGGCCGGGAGCGGCGCAGCAGCGCGGCGATCTGCAGGGCGTGCTGGTGCAGGTCGGGCGGGTCGAGGTGGCCGGGGTGTTCGGGCCGGTCGGGGGCGCGCTGTGCGCCCTGGCCGGAGTACAGGAGTTCCATCAGCTCGTCGACGGTCCGCGGCGCCCTCTGTGGCGCCATCCAAGGCTCCATGCGCGGCTCCCTCCGGGCTCGGTGCCGGTGAGGAGCAGCACAGCATGGCCGGCTGACGGCGCAACCAACGCGGCGTTAACCTCGCGCACCACCCGCGCCCGAACCGCGCACCACCCGCGCCCGAACCGCGCC
>NZ_JAAAHS010000472.1 GCF_009908195.1 Streptomyces boluensis
CGCCAACACCTTCCTCGACACCCTCGCCCACCACCGCCACACACAGAACCAACCCGCCACCTCACTCGCCTGGGGCCTCTGGAACCAGACCAGCACCATCAGCAACCAACTCCACGACACCGACCTGCGCCGCCTCGCCCGCCTGGGGCTTCAGCCGTTGGACACCGCCGAGGCACTCGACCTGTTCGACGCGGCGTTGGAGACCGATGAGGCGGTTCTGGCCGTCACTCGGCTCGACACCGGCGCGCTGCGCAGGCAGGGCGACGCGGTGCTGCCGATCCTGCGCGGCCTGGTGCCGTCGGTGCCGCGACGGGCGAGCGCGGCGACGGGCGACGGGTCGGCCGGCGGCGGTCCGGCGCTGGCCCAGCGGCTCGCCATGCTCTCCGAGACCGAGCGGGGGCGTGCGCTGACGGACCTTGTCCGTACGCAGGTGGCGACCGTGCTCGGGCACGGCGACAGCACCACCATCGACGCCGACCGCGCCTTCCAGGAGCTCGGCTTCGACTCCCTCACCGCCGTCGAACTCCGCAACCAGCTCAACCAGGCAACCGGCCTCAAACTCCCCACCACCCTCGTCTTCGACCACCCCAACCCCACCGCACTCGCCACGTATCTGCGGCAGCAGATCAGCGTGGAGGAGGCGTCGGCCGCAGATCCCGTGCTTGCCGAGCTGGGGCGGTTGGAGGCCGCGGTCAGGGACGCGTCGGCGGACGCGGAGGCGTACGACCTGATCACCACCCGGCTGCGGGACCTGCTCGACGTCGCCGAGACGGCGAGCGGCGCCAGGCAGGCCGCCGAGGGCGCTGACGCCGCGGACGACGACCTGGACGACGACCTGGACGACGCGAGCGACGAGGAGCTGTTCGCCCTGATCAACGGGCTCGACTGACGGGCGGCTTCGGGTCCGTCCGGTACGGCGCGGCGTCGCGTCCGGCCGGGCGGCTCCGCCGCGCCCACCCATCACCTCTTTTCATCACTGGCCACACCATGTCGGGGAGCTGAGCACACCGTGGCGAACGAGCAGGAACTCCGGGACTACCTCAAGAAGGCCATCGCGGACGCGCGGGACGCCCGCAAGAAGTTGCGGGAGGTGCAGGACAAGGCGCAGGAGCCGATCGCGATCGTCGGCATGGCCTGCCGCTACCCGGGCGGAGTGTCATCGCCCGAGGACCTGTGGCGACTTGTCGCGGACGGCGTGGACGCGGTCAGCGACTTCCCCGTGAACCGCGGCTGGGACCTGGAGCGGCTGTACGACACGGACCCGGACGCGCCCGGTACGTCGTACACCCGCGAGGGCGGGTTCCTGCACGACGCGGACCGGTTCGACCCGGAGTTCTTCGGGATGTCGCCGCGCGAAGCGCTCGCGGTGGACCCGCAGCAGCGGCTGCTCCTGGAGACCACGTGGGAGACGTTCGAGCGGGCCGGGCTCGACCCGGCGGAGCTGCGCGGCAGCCGCACGGGCGTGTTCACGGGGCTCATGTACAACGACTACGGCTCCCGCCCCCATCTGCCCGCCGACGGCAACGAGGGGTATCTGTTCAGCGGCAGCGCGGGCAGCATCGCCTCGGGCCGGCTCGCGTACACCTTCGGCCTGGAGGGGCCGACCGTGACGGTGGACACGGCGTGCTCCTCGTCCCTGGTCGCGCTGCACATGGCGGCGAACGCACTGCGCTCCGGCGAGTGCGACCTCGCCCTCGCGGGCGGCGCGGCGGTGATGTCCACTCCGGGCGCGTTCATCGAGTTCTCGCGGCTGCGCGGCCTGGCGCCGGACGGCCGCTGCAAGTCGTTCTCGCAGGACGCGGACGGTACGGGGTGGGCCGAGGGTGTGGGTCTGCTCCTGGTCGAGCGACTTTCGGACGCGCGGCGCAACGGGCACAACGTCCTTGCGGTGGTGCGGGGTTCGGCCGTCAACCAGGACGGCGCGTCCAACGGCCTCACCGCCCCGAACGGCCCCTCCCAGGAACGGGTCATCCGCCAGGCCCTGGCCTCGGCGAACCTGACGACCGCCGACGTCGACGCCGTCGAGGCCCACGGCACCGGCACGACCCTCGGTGACCCCATCGAGGCGCAGGCGCTGCTCGCCACGTACGGGAAAGACCGCCCGGCCGAACAGCCGCTCTACCTCGGGTCGTTGAAGTCCAACATCGGCCACGCGCAGGCGGCGGCGGGCGTCGGCGGCATCATCAAGATGGTCCAGGCCCTGCACCACGGCGTACTCCCCCGGACCCTGCACGTCGACGAGCCGTCCCGCCATGTCGACTGGGCGGACGGCGGCCTCGAACTGCTGACGGAGGCCCGCCCCTGGGAGGCGGACGGTCGGCCGCGCCGCGCGGGTGTGTCGTCGTTCGGCTTCGGCGGGACGAACGCGCACGTGATCATTGAGGAGGCGTCGGCGGAGGAGGCGGCCCCGGAGTCGTCTGCCGAGCCTGCCGGTTCCGAGCCCACTGGTTCCGATCCGGCCGGGCAGGGCTCCGCTCGTACGTTGCCGGTGCTGCCGTACGTGCTCTCCGCCAAGTCGCCCCAGGCGCTCGCCGCGCAGGCGGAACGCCTCCTGACCCACCTCGACGAGCACCCGGGCGCACCCGTACTCGACACGGCGTACAGCCTCGCCACCCAGCGCGCGCCGTTCGACCACCGCGCCACGATCACCGTCACGGACGACGACCCGGCCGCTCTGCGGGACGCCCTACGCGCCCTCGCCGACGGCACCTCGCACCCCGCCCTCTCCACCGGCACCAGAAAGAGCGGCAAGACCGCGTTCCTGTTCACCGGCCAGGGCTCCCAACGCCTCGGCATGGGACGGGATTTGTACGACACCTACCCCGTCTTCGCCGAAGCCTTCGACGCCGTACTCGACGCCCTCGACGCACATCTGAACCGGTCGCTGCGCGACATCATCTGGGGCACCGATGCAGACCTGCTGAACCGCACCGAACACACCCAACCCGCCCTCTTCGCCCTCGAAGTCGCCCTCTACCGACTCATCGAATCCTGGGGCATCACCCCCGACTACCTCACCGGACACTCCATCGGCGAACTCACCGCCGCCCACCTCGCAGGCGTCCTCACACTCCAAGACGCCGCAACCCTCGTCACCACCCGAGCCCACCTCATGCAAACCGCCCCCCACGGCGGCACCATGACCGCCATCCAAGCCACCGAGGAAGAGGTCACCCCGCACCTCACCGACGGCGTCTCGCTCGCCGCCATCAATCGTCCCGACTCAGTCGTCGTGTCCGGTGACGAGGGTGAAGTGCGGATGATCGAGGCGGAGTTCGAGAAGCAGGGCCGGAAGGTCAAGCGGCTCACCGTGTCGCACGCGTTCCACTCCCCCCACATGGACCCGGTCCTCGACACCTTCCGCGCGCGGGCCGCCATGCTGGCGTACGGGCGACCGGCGGTGCCGATCGTGTCGACGTACACCGGTGCCCTGGCCACGGAGGAGCAGCTCGGCTCCGCCGACTACTGGACCGACCAGCTCCGGGGCACCGTCCGCTTCGCCGACGCCGTCCGCGCGCTCGACGCCGAGGGCGTGACGACGTACATCGAGATCGGGCCCGACGCCACGCTGACGGCTCTCGTGCCGGGCAGCACCACGCGTACGGACGCGCCCGTCGCCGTGTCCCTGCTCCGTCCCCGGCACGCCGAGGCCGACGCCACCACCCGCGCCCTGGCCGCACTCCACAACCACGGCACCCGCATCGACTGGAACGCCTACTTCGACGGCACCCAGGCCCAGCCCGCTCCCCTGCCCACGTACGCCTTCCAGCACGAGCGGTACTGGCTGGACGCCGTCGACGCGCCGGCAGACGCGGCCGGGCTCGGGCTCACCGCCGTGGGGCACCCCATCCTGGGCGCCTCGGTGGGGATGGCGGACCGGGACGAGTACCTGTTCACGAGCCGGATCTCGCTGCGCACGCACCCGTGGCTGGCCGAGCACGTCGTGGCCGGTACGACGCTGCTTCCCGGCACCGGTTTCGTGGAGCTGGCGGTACGGGCGGGCGAGCAGCTCGGCGCCGGACACGTCGAGGAACTGACCCTGGCCGCGCCGCTGGTACTGCCCGCAGACGGCGGCGTGCAGGTACAGCTGGTCGTGGGCGCGGCGGACGACGCCGGGCTGCGGAGCCTGAGCGTGTACTCACGCGTCGACAGCGGTACGGACGACGGCGACACCCGCCCGTGGACGCTGAACGCCGACGGTGTGCTGGCGCCCGCCGAGCCCGCCGCGCCTGCCGGTGACGCCCTGATGGTGTGGCCTCCGGCGGGGGCCACGGAGCTCGAACTCGGCGGCCTCTACGCGGAGTTGGCGGATCAGGAGTACACGTATGGCCCTGCGTTTCAGGGGTTGCGCCGCGTGTGGCGGGGGCCGGTCGAGGGCGAGGTGTTCGCCGAGGTCGCGCTGCCCGAGTCGCAGCGGGGCGAGGCCGGACGGTTCCTGCTCCACCCCGCGCTGCTCGACGCGGCCCTGCATCCGCTGCTCCCGGGTGTCCTGGGCGAGGACCGCCCCGCGCTGCTTCCGTTCTCCTGGTCAGGAGTGACCGTCCACGCCGTGGGCGCCGCGCAGTTGCGTGTACGTCTGCGGCTCGACGGCGCCGAGTCCGCCGCGTTGACGGTGGCGGACGGGACGGGCGCGCCGGTCGCGACGGTCGAGTCGCTGCTGCTGCGTCCACTGTCGAAGGAGGCACTGCGACAGGCCCGATCCACCACGCGGGAGGGGTTGTTCAGTACGGCTTGGGTTCCTGTGCCGGCTCCTGTGCCGGTTCCCGTCGGGGGCGCCACGGAGTACGTGGCACTCGGTTCAGTACCTGCCGACGGGCCGATACCCGACGTCCTGCACCTCGACATTCCCGCACCCACCGGCCCTGTCGACGACACCGATGTGCCGGATGCCGTACGCGAGGTTCTGCACTCCACCCTGGCCACTGTGCAGGGCTGGCTCACCGACGAGCGTTACGCCCACTCGACCCTCGTCGTCACCACGCACCGGGCCATCGCCACCCAGCCCGATGAGCCCGTCAACCTCACCCACTCCGCGCTCTGGGGCCTCCTGCGCACCGCACAGACCGAGAACCCCGACCGCATCACCCTCATCGACACCGACGACGACAGCCCGCTCCCCACCGCACTCCACACCACCGGCGAACCCCAACTCGCCATACGGAACAACCAACTTCACGCCCCCCGCCTCACCCCCACCAACAC
>NZ_JAAAHS010000473.1 GCF_009908195.1 Streptomyces boluensis
CCCCCTCCATCCCTCCACCCCCCTGCCCCTAGCGCACAGAGGACGAAGATGTCTCCTGAACTGGTCTCCATAGGCGCGCTGCTGGTGATGTTCGTGGTCGGTACCGTCCTGCCGATCAACCTGGGCATCCTCGCGTTCTGCGCCACCTTCGCCGTCGGCACCGCTTCGCTCGGCCTCACCGAGGACGAGATCTTCGAGGGCTTCCCGGTCAAGTTGTTCCTGACCATCGTCGGCGTCACCTATCTGTTCTCCGTGGCGCGCCGCAACGGCACCATCGACCTCCTCGTCGCCGCCGGAGTGCGCCTCGTCCGCGGCAAGGTGGCGCTCATCCCCTGGGTGCTGTTCCTGGTGGCGGCACTGCTCACGGCGTTCGGTACGTTCACCCCCGCCGCCGTCGCGATCCTGGTACCGATCGGCATGAACTTCGCGTACCGCTACCGGCTCAACCCGCTCGTCGTCGGCATGATGGTGATCAGTGGCGGGCACGCGGGCGCTTTCTCGCCGCTCGCCGTCTCCGGCGCGCTGGTGCTCGGCCTGGTCGACGACACCAGCCTCCAGGTCTCCCCGGTCACCCTGTTCACCGCCAGTTTCGTCATCAACCTGCTGCTCTCGCTGCTCACTTACCTGCTACTCGCCAAGCGGCCGGCGCCGCTGACGGACGAGGCCGCGGCGACGGACGAGACCGAAACCACGGATCTGGCCGGGCGGCCCGACTGGCGGCAGTGGCTGACCGTCGCCTGTCTGCTCGGCCTGGTGGTCGGCGCGCTCGGCTTCCAGCTGGAGATCGGCTTCCTGGCCCTGGTCGCCGGAGCGTTGCTCGCGCTGGTCGACATGAAGCAGCAGGAACGGGCCGTGGACGGCATCAGCTGGCCGACGTTGCTGCTTGTCACAGGCATGATGACGTACATCGCGATGCTGGAGAAGGCGGGCATCATCGAGAGCATCTCGGAGCACGCGGCCGGTCTCGGCGCCCCGCTCCTGGTCGCCCTCGTGCTCTGCTTCACGGTCGCCATCACGTCGGCCTTCGCCTCCTCCACGGCGATCCTGACGGCGATCATCCCCATCGCCGTACCGCTGCTGCTCTCCAGCCATCTCAGCCCGGCCGGTCTGATCGCGGCGCTCGCGGTCTCCACGACGATCGTGGACACGTCCCCGTTCTCCACCAACGGCGCGCTCGTCCTGAGCAACGCCCGCGGCGTGGACGGCCGCCGCTTCTACCGGCAGGTCATCGGCTACACCGGCGGCATCGTCGCGCTCGGCCCGGTGGTGGCGTGGGGGGCGCTGGTTCTGCCCTGGTCCTGAGGCTCTCTCTCCACGGTCAACTCTGAGCGGCGCTGCGTGAGTTGGGGTTCACCCCAACTCACGCAGCGCCTTCCCCAGTTCTCGTACGCCCGGCGTCTCGTAAGATACGGCGCGCTCAGCAGCACTTGACGACGGGGGACACCGTGAGCACGTACGGGAGCAATGGCCACGGCACCTGGCCGCAGGGGCCGAACGGCGGGCCTCCCGGTGCGGGTGGCCCGTACCAGCAGCCGCCGGTCGCACCGCAGGGGTACCCCGGCCAGTTCCCGTACCCGCAGCAGCACCCCCACCAACACCCGTACCCATACCCGCACCCGCACCCGCGTCCGGCGCCGTCTCGGGGGCAGCGTGTGTGGCGGTGTGTGCGTAACCCGCTGCACGCCGCCCAGCGGGTGTTCCGGCCCGCGCGGCCGGACCGGGTGGAGGACCGGACGGTCGGGCGGCTCCAACTGTGGCGCACCCTCCTCGGGTTGGCGGTCTGGCTGTGGCTGACGGTGACGTACGGCGTGTTCAGCGACGTGTCGGACGCGGAGGCGGCGATCTCCGACCGCACCGACCAGAGCTGGAACAGCGCCCTGGTGCTGATCTGCACGTTCCCGGTGGTGGTGGGCGCGTTCGTGGCCGCCGCGCGCGGTGACCTGCGGCGCCAGTATCTGCGGCGCGCGCTGCGGCCGTTGGGGGCGATCGCCGCGCTGATCGCCTCGATGGCCATGTTCCCGCTGGCCATGGCCCCGGAGATCGAAGGGTTCCGGGACTGGATCGGGCTCCCGGGCAAGATCGCGATCGGCGTCGGCTGTCTGTGGGCGGTCGGTTTCGCGCTCTACGGGATCGGCCTCTCCCTCGTGCATGTCTTCCGTACGGCCGACATCCACGAACTCCTGCCGCCCGCCCTGGCGACCACCCTGGTCTGGGAGATGGCGCTCCTCGATGTCGTCACCGACGCCTACTCGCAGGTCCCGCCGCTCGCCAGGGCCGTGTTCATCATGGGCGCGCCGCTCACCGTGACCGCCCTGTCCTACTGGGAGGTACGCAGGCTCCGCCGCCACGGCATCGGTCTGCGCCGGGCGCTGGGCCGCTGACCACTCCGGCAACTCCCCGTCCGGCCAGGGAAATTGAGGTGCCGCACGGTACCCCCGGGTGATCTGATCCACGGATGTTCATGTTGAGCTTCCTCCGCGAGTTCCGGTCCTGGTACTGGAGCGGCGACTTCGACGACCCCGAGGCGCGGGAGGCGCTCGCCGCGCATGCCGTGGCGGGTACGCCCGAGGAGTTCCGGCGGGCCTTCCTCGTGCTGTTGCGCAGCACCGACGTGGCCGCCCGTGGCACGGCGCTCGACCTCTACGACCGTGCGGGCGCCACCAGCCGGTTCGGGGAGGAGAGCCCGTACGAGCCATACCGGGAGGAGGTGCTCGCGACCGCCCGTGAACTGCTCGCCGGCCCGCCCCGGCCCGGCGACGCCCGCGCCTTCGAGGGCGCGGACCACGCGAGCGCGCTGCTCGCCCTCAAGAACGACGCGGGCCCGCAGGACGCCGAGGCGGTACGGGCCGTGCTGCTGCGGCGCCCGGACGGCGATCTGCTGGACAACGCACTGGGCGTGACCCGTTCGGCGCTCGCCGGGCCCGGCACGCCGGACGCCCAACTGGTGGCGCTGGTCGGTGAGTTGGTGTTCGACACGAGCCTGGACGTCGACGAGCGCGGCATGGCCGTCGGCGCGCTGCGGCAGGCGGGTGGGGCCGAGGCCACCGCGCTGCTTGTCCGCGCCACCGGCGTGGACGACGTGCACCTTCAGCAGGAGGCGGCGTGGGGGCTGACCTTCGGGAGCCGGTTCTACGCGCACCGCCCGCTCCTTGAACGCCTGGACGCCGAGTGGCCCGAGGCCGAGCGGCGCTTCGAGGCGGGTGAGGTCCGCTCGGCGCTCGGCCTCGGCCCGCACAGCACTTACTGGCACGGGGCCGACCCCGAGGGTGAGGGGCTGCGCCGGGCACACCGCGAGTTGCGCGCGCCGAGCAGCAAACGCGCCCACCGGCAGGCGTTCCGGACCATGCTGTACAGCGGTCTCGTCCCGCTGGTCGGCATCGCGCTCGACCACTTCTGCGACGCCGACGGGCTCACCCGTTTCGGCCTGGACCGGGAACCGTTCGAGCGGCCCGTCCGCGCCCTGGCCCGCCACCTGCTGCGCCTCTCACCGTCACCGGCGGCGTCGAGCCCCGGTTCCGGTGCGGGCGCGAGTCACGCCAGCGCCCTGGACGTACTGGCGCAGGTGGCCGGGCCCGAGGACGCCCCGGTGCTCGCCGCCGCGCTGCTGCGCCCGGACGCGGCACCGCTGGTGCGGCAACGGGCCTTGTGCGCGGCGCAGTTGAGCCTGGGGCGGTGGGACGTGCCGGATGAGCGGCTTGTGGCGGCGTTGGAGGAGCTCGCGTTCGACCCGGAGGCCGCGATGGACGACCGCACCCACGCGGTGAACGCCCTCGCGGACCTGCCGTCGCCCCGGGTCACCGAGGTGCTGCTGCGCGCGGCCCGCTCCGGTGCGCTGCCGGTGCAGGTCGAGGGCGCGCTAGGCCTGACCGGCGGCCATCTGATCGAGGAGCACCGCGCGTTCGTGCACGGCCTGGCCGACTCGTGGCCCGGGGGCGAGGACGAGCCGGACCGGGCGTGGCTGGTCCATCTGGCGCTCGACGAATGAACATCCCCCACACCCCCCACCAGGAGCACCCCATGACGTCGAACCTCCACCTCGAACCGATCACCGAGTCCAACATCGATGCGGCACTCACCATCGAAGTGCGCCCGGATCAGCGGGAGTTGGTGGCCCCGGTGGTGAAGTCGCTCGCCGAGGCGTACGTACACCCCGAGATCGCCTGGCCCCGTCTCATCGTCGACGGGGAACGCCCCGTCGGCTTCCTGATGGGGTTCTTCGACGCGGACTTCGCGGCGCCGGCCACCCGCGCGGGCGGCACCCCTGACCTCCGCTCGGGCCTGTGGCGTCTGAACATCGCCGCCGCCGAACAGGGCCGTGGGTACGGGAGTTACGCGGTCACCGCCGTGACGGACGAGGTCCGCAGGCGCGGCGGCACCCGGGTGACGGTCACCTGGCATCCGGGCGGGCACGGCCCGGAGGGGTTCTACGCGAAGCTCGGTTTCCGGGCGACGGGCGAGCTGAGCGGCGACCAGGTGGTGGGTGAACTCGACCTGACCTGACCGGAGTTGACCCTCGTCGCTCAGGACCCGGTCGTGCCGTCGACCAGTTCGCGCAGGATGTCGAGGTGGCCGTTGTGGCGCGAGGTCTCCTCGATGAGGTGCATGAGGACCCAGCCGAGGGTGACATGGGTACCGTCCCGTACGGGCCTCTTGGCCGGGGCCTGAAGGTCGTGCCCGGCCACGATGTCGCGGAAGCGGGCGGTCTGTTCCTCATACTCCGCGACCACCTGAGCGAGCGGGAGCTCGGCGCCGATACGCATCTCGCGGTCGGGGTCGTCCTCCGTCCACGGCCCCCGGTCCTCCTCGCCGAGGAAGATCACCTCGATCCACCAGTGCTCCACCCACCGAAGATGACTGACGACCCCGCCCGCCGTCATCAGCGGCGACCCCGACAGCGGGGCGCGGGCGGCGCCCTCGTCGGACAGACCTTCACACTTGGCGACGGCGGTGGCCCGCGCGTAGTCGAGGAACGTGGTGAGCATGGAACGTTCGTCCCAGGCGGACGGCATATCGGTACGTGACATGCGGGGATGATGGCACGGCCGGGGGCGCGGGGCGCGGGTATTTCCGCGCGGGCGGGCGGGACGCCCAACGTGCCGGTGCCGCAACGGAGTTACGTGGCCGGGGATACCCGGCAGGACGGGAAGGAGCCGCGCGCATGGGGGCCGACGGGTGGGAGTGGGACGAGGC
>NZ_JAAAHS010000474.1 GCF_009908195.1 Streptomyces boluensis
GGTCGGTCGTGCCGGGTGTACCGGATGCGCCGGGTGCGCGGGTCGTGGGGCAGGCGGGGGCGGGCGTGCCCGAGGTGGACCTGGCGTACCACGGGCGGGCCGAGCTGACGCCCGGTCGGCTCGGGGTGCGGCTGACGCCCGAGAACCACGGCCCGTCCGACGTGTCCGAGGCGACGGTACGACTGCGCTACTCGGTGCCCCTCACCACCGGGCAACGGCTCCCCGACGCCTGCCTGCGGGCCGATCAGCAGGTCGTCCTGTGCCGGACCGGTGCGCTGCGGGCGGGCAGTCGGGGCAAGGAGATCCCGGTCGAGGTGAAACTGCGCGGCCGCCCCTCGGAGGCGACGGTCCGCATCGACACGCACTGGAACGGCAACGCCACCGACCACAACCCCACCAACGACCACCACACGGTCCTTGTGCTGCAGACCGGGGACGCTTACTCCTTCTGACGTTCCAGTGCCTCCGTTGCCCGCGCATCCCCCTTCGCGCAGACTCGGGCTGTGATCATCGAGCGTGCGTACGTCCAGGCCGGCGAGTACCGCGAGGACGAGTGGCCGTGGTCCGTGCCCTGTGTGCGGCGCCTCGTTGTCGACGGTCTGCGTTTCACCGCACCTGTGACCTTCCTCGTCGGCGAGAACGGTTCCGGGAAGTCGACCCTCGTCGAGGCGCTCGCCGAAGCGTTCGGGCTCGACTCGTACGGCGGCTCCCACGACTGGAAGTACGCCTCGCACCGCGCCAAGTCCGAACTGGGCGAGCGCCTGCGCTTTGACGCGGCGACGGGTGGGCGGCGCATGGCCCGGTCCTGGAGTGCTCGCAAGGGGTTCTTCCTGCGGGCCGAGACCGCGCTCGACGCGCTGGAGCGGGAGGGGTTCGCCCCCGAGGCCAAGAGCCACGGCGAAGGGTTCCTCGCGGCGTTCCGCGGGAAGTTCCTCGTGCCCGGCCTGTACGTGATGGACGAGCCGGAGGCCGCGCTCTCCTTCGGTGCGTGCCTCGAACTCATCGGCCATATCGACCACTTGGCGCAGACCGGTGCCCAGGTCGTCTGCGCGACCCACTCCCCGGTGCTGACCGCGCTGCCGGGTGCGGACATCGTGGAGGTCGGCGAGCACGGCATGCGCCGGGTGCGCTGGGAGGAACTGGAGCTGGTGGACCACTGGCGTAGGTACATGAACGACCCCCAGGTGTATCTGCGGCACATCGTGGACTGAACCCGCTGAACCCGCTGGGCGGGCACCGGAGTTCGCCCGTGGCCCCGCCCTCTCTCGTCAGGCCCCCGTCCACTCGGCGAGGGCGGCCCGCACCTGCTCCGGACGGGCGTTCTCCTGAGCCCAGGCCACGTACCCGTCGGGGCGCACCAGGAGCGAGGTACGGCGCTCGCTCGCCCAGTGAACGGGTATGGCGTGGACCGGCCGGCCGTGCTCCCCCTTCTCGTCGACCGTCAGCTCGGCCGGGGTGACGAGGACGAACTCGCCTGCGCGCAGGGACTCGTGGAGACGCGTACCGGCCGAGCCCTCGGCCAGCGCGATGTCCGGGGCGCGGTGGCCGACGAGGGGGTGGGCCCCGCGCGGTGCGGCGTAGGCGTACCCGACACCGGTGATCTGGCCGAGGGCCTTCTCGCGCACCCGGCGCACCCGCTTGAGCAGGGCGGTCACCACTGAACGCAGCGCGTACTGCGCGGTGTTGTGTGCCATCGCGAGGCGGACGATGGCACCGCTGCTGCGCAGCACGGCCCGGCCCACCGGGTGCCGCTCGCTCTGGTAGGTGTCGAGCAGGGACTCGGGGGAGCGGCCGCGCAGCACGGCGGCGAGCTTCCAGGAGAGGTTGGCCGCGTCCTGTAGTCCGGTGTTCATGCCCTGCCCGCCGGCGGGGCTGTGGGTGTGGGCGGCGTCCCCGGCGAGGAACACCCGGCCCGTGCGGTACGACCGCACTTGACGCTCGTCGCTGTGGAAGCGGGAGATCCAACGGGCGTCATGCATACCGAAGTCGGAGCCGAAGGCGCGACGCGTGATGTCCTTCAGCTCGTCCAGCGAGGCGGGCGCGGAGTCGGGGATGTCGGCCCGCTCGCGGTTCCAGCCGCCCACCCGCCAGTACCCGTCGCCGAAGGGGATGACGAAGGCGAAGGCGTCCTTCGAACCGTTCACCGCCGCCGTCGGATCGGGTTCCCCGGACAGCCTCACGTCGGCCAGGACGATCGAGCTGATCACGGAGCGGCCGGGGAAGGACCGGCCGATCGCCCCGCGGACGGTGCTGTGCACACCGTCGGCGCCCACCAGATAGGCGGCCCGGAGCGTGCCGGTCGTGCCGTCCTCGTGGCGGACCGCCACCTCGACGCCGGACGTGTCCTGCCGGACGCCGGTGACCTCGGTGCCGTGCCGGAAGGTGACGTGGTGCGCGGCGGCGCGGCGGCGGAGCAGCTTCTCCACCTCGAACTGCGGGGTGGAGAGCAGGAACGCGAAGCGGGAGTTCAGGCCCGTGAGGTCGAGTGCGAGACCGTCGAACAGCCGGATCTCCTTGATGCGCCGCCCCGTCTCCACGAGCTCGTCCGCCAGCCCCCTGGCGTCCAGCTGCTCCAAGGTGCGGGCGTGTACACCGAAGGCGCGGGTCAGATTGCTGACCTTGGCGGGGCGCTTCTCCAGGACCGTGACGGGGATGCCGGCCGCGGCCAGGTCCCCGGCGAGCAGCAGGCCGGTGGGCCCCGCGCCGGCCACGATCACCGATGCGTCGGAGCGGGTGCTGCTGTCGGAACGGGTGCTGGTGTCGCTGTGTGCGCTGGTGCTCGTGCTGCCTTTCATCTGCGGCCCCCTCGATGTCAACGGCCCGGACGTGGGAGCGCTGCCCCGTGACTGCCGACCGGTGGTCAACAGCTGTTGGTCAACGCTTGTTGGCAAATCTAGGCCGAGAGCTGTCGGATGTCAACGGTTGTTGGCCAACGAGTGTTGGCATACGCTGGGCGGCATGTCTGGCACCACGGATTCCCCCCGTCCGGCCTCCGCGAAGGCGCCGAGCCGATCCGTTCCGGCCCCGTCCGGCGCTCCGCGCCGCTCCGATGCCACGCGTGCCGCGATCCTCGCGGCGGCCCGCGAGCGCTTCGCGGCCGATGGGTACGAGCGCGCGACGATCCGCGCCATTGCCCGGGACGCGGGCATCGACCCCTCGATGGTGATGCGCTACTACGGCAACAAGGAGGGACTCTTCGCCGCCGCAGCCGAGATCGACCTCCACCTGCCGGAGCTGAGCTGGCCCGAGGACGCGGAGCCGACGGTCGGCGTGGAGTACGAGCACGGGCAGCAGGAGTACGCGAAGGGTGAGCGCATCGGGGCCGTGCTTGTCGCGCACTTCCTGGAGCGTTGGGAATCGGACGAGGTGCTGACGGCGCTGCTGCGCGTCGGCGTGACGAACGCGTCCGGCGCGGAGCGCATGCAGGAGATCCTCAAGCAGCAGTTGGTCCCGGTCGCGGCCCGTTACTGCCCTGATCCGGAAGCCGTTCCGCGCCGCGCCGCGCTCGCCGCGTCACAGATCCTCGGCATGGCCCTCGCGCGGTACGTCCTGCGCTTCCCGCCTGCTGTCGAGATGAGCCGCGACGAGGTGATCGCCTGGCTGGGGCCGACCGTGCAGCGGTACTTGACGGCTCCGCAGCCGTGAGCGCTGCACCCTGGTCAGTCCCGCGCCCCGTCCCGCGCCCCGTCCAGCGTCCGCAGGTCGAACTGCCAGTCGTTATGCCGTGACCAGTGGCCCTTCGGGTACTCCATGTCCGCGTCCCCGAGCAGCTCGAAGCCGGCTCTGCCGCACAGGGAGTTGGAGCTTGCGTTCGCCACGGACGGGAAGGCGTGCACGTAGCGGTGGCGGTGCTCCGCGTGGGCGCGCTCGCAGACGAGGCGGGCGGCCGCCACGGCGATGCCACGGCCCTGGAACTCGGGCAGGACGGCCCAGCCGGTCTCCCAGACCGTGCCGCCGCGCCACGACTGCTCCCAGTAACCGATCGAGCCCGCAGTCTCGTCGCGACCGGCCGAACCGACAGAGCTGACGGCCCCCGCCGAGCCCTCTCCGTCCGAGCCCTCTCCGTCCACGACGATGCGGAACATCCGGTCCCGCTGCCCCGGCCGGAGATAGCGGCGGTGTCGGTCGCGGAGTTTCTCCTCCGTCTCCGGGCCGCCCAAGTGCCGTGTCATCTCAGGGGAGTTCTGTCGCACGAGCAGCCAGAAGTCGTCCTCCGACCAGGACTTGAGCCGCATCACGGGCCGCGTCGACATCTCCATGCCCGAACCGTACGACGCCCCACTGACAACCGGCCGAACCGTACGGCTCACCCCACGCCCTTGCTGCCGCCACCACCGTTCCCGCTCCCGTAAGCCGTCGGCGGCACCCCCACGGTGGCCGTGAAGTCGCGGATCAGGTGGGCCTGGTCGGCGTAGCCGAGGTCGGCCGCGAGGGCCGGCCAGTCGACGGCGGCGTCGGACTCGGCGCGTTCCAGGGCCTCGTGGATGCGGTACCGCAGGATGACCCACTTCGGGCCGACGCCGACATACGCCGAGAACAGCCGCTGCAGGGAACGCGTCGACAGGCCCTCCGTACGGGCGAGTTCACCGACCCGGCGTACCGAACGGTCCGAGCGGACGCGCTCCACCAGGGACATCGCGAGGTCGGCCTGCGGGTCGGGGGCGGGCGCCAGCGACAGCAGGAACGCGTCGAGCGCCGCCACGCGCGCGTGCTCGTCGTCCGGTTCGAGTACGCGCGCGGCCGTGCCCTCGACGGCGGTGGCCGGAAACACCGCGTCCAGCGCGAGCCGTCGCCCCGTCCACTCGCTCACCGGGTGCGCGGCCGCGAAGGGCCGGAAGCCGCCGGGCCGGAACTGCACGCCGCAGACGCGCCCCGCACCTTCGAGTTTCTGCGCGAACAACTCAAGGCCGATGCCCGCGACTTCGCCGGAGTCGCCGGTTCCGGAGTGCTGGAAGACGACGTTCACGGACGGGTGCGGGACGACGTGCGTGAGGTACGGCTCGGGCAGGTCCCAGTCGATCAGCCAGTAGTGCTCCAGGTAGGGCCGCAGCGGCTCGGCGGGCTCGCGGCGGCGGAACCGTACCCGGGAGAAAAGCTCGGTGGCGTCGACGATCCCTTTGGCGTCACGGCGTGGAGCTGCCATGGCCGGAGTCTAGGTCCGCCGCCCCGCACC
>NZ_JAAAHS010000475.1 GCF_009908195.1 Streptomyces boluensis
CCTCTCCTCCCTCCCCGTCCCCTCCTTCCCCCGGCTGACGGAGACGGTGCGCGGTCGGGTGCGGGGGGCCGCGGCGCACTTCGGGTTCGAGCGGGGGGCCGATGGGGATCCGCCCGCGGCCCGGCTCGTGCGGCTGCTCGACGCGTTCGAGGCCGACCTGGTCGTGGACGTGGGCGCGCGTGCCGGTCGCTTCGGGGGTGAGCTGCGGCGGGCCGGGTACCGGGGCCGGATCGCCTCCTTCGAGCCGCTCGACGTACCCCGCCGCCACCTCGAACGGGCCGCCGCACAGGACGACGCCTGGAGCGTGCTGCCGTACGCGCTGGGCGACGGTACGGGCGAGGCGCGCCGCCTCGACGAGCTGTGGGAGCAGGTGGTGGCGCCCGGCGAGCGGGCCTTCCTCAAGCTGGACGTCCGCGACCACGCGTCCCGGGTGCTGCGCGGCGCGGGCGAGCACGCCGACGAGCTCACCGGACTGCAGGTGCGGACCTCGTTCGCGGGGCCGCAGGCCGACGGGCTGCTTTTCGACGAGGCGCTGACGCTCGCGCGGGGCACCCTCGGCATGTCCCTGATGTCACTGGTGCCCGGCCCGGCCGACCCGTCCTCGGGGCGGCTGCTCCGGTGCGACCTGGTGCTGTTCCGCAAGGACGCCTTGTAGGGCGGAGGGCGTCGGTTGCAGTCGGTGGGGGCCGGGAGGAGTCTGGGACGGGTGTCCGGAAGGCCCTGGTTCGAGGGGCTGCGGGGGCGGTCGGGGCGCCACTCAGGGAGCAGGCGCATCAGTGTTGCCCGTAAGGGCGGGATAAAAGTTGAGTCGGCTCGACTCAGCTCTGTTGACGCGCTCGGATCCGTCATGCATCCTTGAGCCTGTTCCACTCAAGTCATGGAGGAATTGAAATGGCACGTGCGGTCGGCATCGACCTGGGCACGACTAACTCCGTCGTCAGCGTTCTGGAGGGCGGCGAGCCCACCGTCATCACCAACGCCGAAGGCGCCAGGACCACGCCGTCCGTCGTCGCTTTCGCGAAGAACGGTGAGGTGCTCGTCGGCGAGGTCGCGAAGCGTCAGGCGGTCACCAACGTCGACAGGACCATCCGGTCGGTCAAGCGCCACATGGGCACTGACTGGAAGGTCACCATCGATGACAAGGACTTCAACCCGCAGCAGATGAGCGCCTTCATCCTGCAGAAGCTCAAGCGGGACGCCGAGTCCTACCTGGGCGAGAAGGTTGTCGACGCGGTCATCACCGTCCCGGCGTACTTCAACGACTCCGAGCGTCAGGCGACGAAGGAGGCCGGCGAGATCGCGGGCCTGAACGTCCTGCGCATCGTCAACGAGCCCACGTCCGCCGCCCTGGCCTACGGCCTGGACAAGGACGACCAGACGATCCTCGTCTTCGACCTCGGTGGCGGCACGTTCGACGTGTCCCTCCTGGAGATCGGTGACGGCGTCGTCGAGGTGAAGGCCACGAACGGCGACAACCACCTCGGTGGCGACGACTGGGACCAGCGCGTCGTCGACTACCTGGTGAAGCAGTTCAACAACGGCCACGGCGTGGACCTCTCCAAGGACAAGATGGCGCTCCAGCGCCTGCGCGAGGCCGCCGAGAAGGCGAAGATCGAGCTCTCGTCCTCGACCGAGACCACGATCAACCTGCCGTACATCACGGCGTCCGCCGAGGGCCCGCTGCACCTGGACGAGAAGCTCACGCGCGCCCAGTTCCAGCAGCTCACGCAGGACCTGATCGACCGCTGCAAGACCCCGTTCCACAACGTCATCAAGGACGCCGGCATCCAGCTGTCCGAGATCGACCACGTGGTCCTGGTCGGCGGTTCGACCCGTATGCCGGCCGTCGCCGAGCTCGTCAAGGAGCTGACCGGCGGCAAGGAGGCCAACAAGGGCGTCAACCCGGACGAGGTCGTCGCCATCGGCGCCGCCCTGCAGGCCGGTGTGCTCAAGGGTGAGGTCAAGGACGTCCTGCTCCTCGACGTGACCCCGCTGTCCCTCGGTATCGAGACCAAGGGAGGGATCATGACGAAGCTCATCGAGCGCAACACCACGATCCCGACCAAGCGTTCCGAGATCTTCACGACGGCCGAGGACAACCAGCCGTCCGTGCAGATCCAGGTCTACCAGGGCGAGCGCGAGATCGCGGCGTACAACAAGAAGCTCGGGATGTTCGAGCTGACCGGTCTGCCGCCGGCCCCGCGTGGCGTCCCGCAGATCGAGGTCTCCTTCGACATCGACGCCAACGGCATCATGCACGTGACCGCGAAGGACCTGGGCACGGGCAAGGAGCAGAAGATGACCGTCACCGGCGGCTCCTCGCTGCCGAAGGACGAGGTCGACCGCATGCGCCAGGAGGCGGAGCAGTACGCGGACGAGGACACCAAGCGCCGCGAGGCCGCCGAGTCCCGTAACCAGGGCGAGCAGCTCGTCTACCAGACGGAGAAGTTCCTCAAGGACAACGAGGACAAGGTCCCCGGCGAGGTGAAGACCGAGGTCGAGGAGTCGCTCACCGAGCTGAAGGAGAAGCTCAAGGGCGACGACTCCGCCGAGATCCGCACCGCCACCGAGAAGGTCCAGGCCGTCGCGCAGAAGCTGGGCCAGGCGATGTACGCCGACGCCCAGGCCGCGCAGGCCGCGGGCGGCGACGCCCCGGGCGCTGACGCTCCGGGCGCCGAGGCCAAGGCCGACGACGACGTCGTCGACGCCGAGATCGTCGACGACGAGAAGCCGAAGGGCGGCGCCGCATGACGGAGGAGACCCCGGGCTTCGACGAGAACGAGCCCGCTGACGTCTCCTCCGGCGACACCCCTGAGGCCGCCGAGCCGCAGGCCGCTCCCTCCTCCGACGAGGAGGGGGCGGCCCCGGCCGGGGACGATGCAGCAGCGAGCGTCGGCCTGACGGCGCAGCTGGACCAGGCGCGGTCCGCGCTCAACGAGCGCACCGCCGACCTCCAGCGGCTCCAGGCCGAGTTCCAGAACTACCGCCGCAGGGTCGAGCGGGACCGGGTCGCGGTCAAGGAGGTCGCCGTGGCGAACCTGCTGACCGAACTCCTGCCCACGCTCGACGACATCGGCCGGGCCCGCGAGCACGGCGAGCTGGTCGGTGGCTTCAAGTCGGTGGCCGAGTCCCTGGAGACGGTCGCCGCGAAGATGGGCCTGCAGCAGTTCGGCAAGGAGGGCGAGCCCTTCGACCCGACGATCCACGAGGCCCTGATGCACTCGTACGCACCGGACGTCACCGAGACGACCTGCGTCGCGATCCTGCAGCCGGGGTATCGCATCGGCGAGCGCACCATCCGCCCCGCGCGGGTGGCCGTGGCCGAGCCGCAGCCCGGCGCGCAGCCTGTCAAGGGCGAGAGCGACGGCGACAGCAACAGCAAGGCCGAGACCGCCGAAGCGGCGGACGACAAGGACAGCGGTGGCCCGGACGAGGGCTGACGTGACCGGCAGCAGGAAGGAGGGACGTCGGGGATGAGCACCAAGGACTTCATCGAGAAGGACTACTACAAGGTCCTCGGCGTCCCCAAGGACGCGACGGACGCCGAGGTCAAGAAGGCGTACCGCAAGCTCGCGCGCGAGAACCACCCCGACGCCAACAAGGGCAACCCCAAGGCGGAGGAGCGGTTCAAGGAGATCTCCGAGGCGAACGACATCCTCGGCGACCCCAAGAAGCGCAAGGAGTACGACGAGGCGCGCGCCCTCTTCGGCAACGGCGGGTTCCGGCCCGGTCCGGGCGCCGGCGGGGGCGGGAACTTCAACTTCGACCTGGGCGACCTCTTCGGAGGCGGCGGCCAGGGCGCGGGCGGCGGGGCCGGTGGCTTCGGCGGCGGTGGCATCGGGGACGTCTTCGGCGGCCTGTTCAACCGCGGCGGCGCGGGCGCGGGTACGCGTACGCAGCCCCGCCGCGGCCAGGACATCGAGTCCGAGGTCACGCTGAGCTTCACGGAAGCGGTGGACGGGGCCACGGTCCCGCTCCGGATGTCCTCGCAGGCGCCCTGCAAGGCGTGTTCGGGCACCGGCGACAAGAACGGCACACCGCGCGTGTGCCCGACCTGCGTCGGCACCGGGCAGGTCTCGCGCGGCGGCGGCGGTGGCTTCTCGCTCACCGACCCGTGCATGGACTGCAAGGGCCGCGGCCTGATCGCCGAGACGCCCTGCGAGGTCTGCAAGGGCTCGGGCCGGGCGAAGTCCTCGCGGACGATGCAGGTCCGTATCCCGGCGGGTGTCTCGGACGGGCAGCGCATCCGGCTGCGCGGCAAGGGCGCCCCCGGCGAACGCGGCGGCCCCGCAGGCGACTTGTACGTGGTGGTGCATGTCGATGCCCACCCGGTCTTCGGCCGCAAGGGCGACAACCTCACCGTCACCGTGCCGGTCTCCTTCGCGGAGGCGGCGCTCGGCGGCGAGGTGAAGGTGCCGACACTCGGCGGCCCTTCGGTCACGCTGAAGCTGCCCGCCGGAACACCCAACGGTCGTACGATGCGCGCCCGCGGCAAGGGTGCGGTCCGTAAGGACGGCACTCGGGGCGACCTTCTGGTCACGGTCGAGGTGGCGGTTCCCACGGAACTGAGCCCCGAGGCCCAGGAAGCGCTCGAAACGTACCGCAAGGCGACTGCGGAGGACGATCCGCGGGCAGAACTGTTCCAGGCCGCGAAGGGAGCTTGAGAGATGGACGGCCGTCGGCGTAACCCGTACCAACTCACTGAAGAGACACCGGTGTACGTCATCTCGGTGGCGGCCCAGCTCTCCGGACTCCACCCGCAGACCCTGCGGCAGTACGACCGCCTCGGCCTGGTCTCCCCGGACCGTACGGCCGGGCGCGGTCGGCGTTACTCCGCCCGCGACATCGAACTGCTGCGCACCGTCCAGCAGTTGTCGCAGGAGGAGGGCATCAACCTCGCCGGGATCAAGCGCATCATCGAGCTGGAGAACCAGGTTGCCGCGCTGCAGTCCCGGGTCGCCGAGCTGTCGGCGGCGGTCGAGGGCGCCGCGGCCGCGATGCAGCAGCGCGAGGCCCAGGTACATGCCTCGTACCGCCGCGACCTGGTGCCCTACCAGGAGGCGCACCCGCCGAGTGCCCTGGTCGTCTGGCGCCCCAAGCGCTCGGAGTAGCACCGCTCCTCGGCACGACGCAGCAGGCCCGCACCCTCGAACGAGGGGGCGGGCC
>NZ_JAAAHS010000476.1 GCF_009908195.1 Streptomyces boluensis
CCGGGGCGGAGCCCCGTGGCTGTCCGCAGGACTTTCGGGAAGGGGCGGGGAGGGGAAAAGGAACCGGCCCCCGCCACGACGAAACGTGACGGGGGCCGAACAGCCGAGGGCCGACGGGCTACAGCCCGTACTTCTCCCGAGCCTCCTTGACCGCGGCAGCGGACACCTCACCGCGACGAGCCAACTGCGCAAGCGCAGCAACCACGATCGACTCGGCATCGACACCGAAGTGACGACGCGCCGCGTCACGCGTGTCGGACAGGCCGAACCCGTCCGCGCCGAGCGAGGTCCAGTCCTGCTCGACCCACTGCGCGATCTGGTCCGGCACCTGCCGCATGTAGTCGCTGACCGCGAGCACCGGCGTGGTGATGCCCTCCAGGGCCTGACGGATGTACGGCGTGCGCTCCTCACCGCGCAGCAGCGCCGCGTCGGCGTCCAGCGCGTCCCGGCGCAGCTCGGTCCACGAGGTCGCGGACCACACGTCGGCGCCGACACCCCACTCCTCGGACAGCATCCGCTGGGCCTTGAGCGCCCAGTGGATGGCCGTACCGGAGGAGAGCAGCTGGGTGCGCGGAGCGTCGGCGGAGACCGAAAGGCCCGCGGACTCGGCGGTGTTGAAGCGGTACAGGCCCTTGACGATGCCCTCGTCGATGCCCTCGGGCTTCGCCGGCTGCGGCATCGGCTCGTTGTAGACCGTCAGGTAGTAGAAGACGTCGGAGTCCTCGCCGGGCGCGGCCTCCCCGTACATCCGGCGCAGACCGTCCTTGACGATGGCCGCGACCTCGTACGCGAACGCCGGGTCGTAGCTCAGCGCCGCCGGGTTGGTGGCCGCGATGACGGGGGAGTGGCCGTCCGCGTGCTGCAGGCCCTCACCGGTCAGCGTCGTACGACCGGCCGTGGCGCCGACCAGGAAGCCCTTGCCGAGCTGGTCGCCGAGCTGCCACATCTGGTCGGCCGTGCGCTGCCAGCCGAACATCGAGTAGAAGATGTAGAACGGGATCATCGTCTCGCCGTGCGTCGAGTACGCCGACGCGGCAGCGATGAAGTCGGCCATGGAGCCGGCCTCGGTGATCCCCTCGTTGAGGATCTGGCCGTCCTTGGCCTCGCGGTAGTACATCAGCTGGTCGCGGTCGACCGGCTCGTACGTCTGGCCCTTCGGCGAGTAGATGCCGAGGGACGGGAAGAGGCTCTCCATACCGAAGGTGCGGGCCTCGTCGGGGACGATCGGCACCCAGCGCTTGCCGGAGGTCTTGTCCCGCATCAGGTCCTTGGCGAGCCGTACGAACGCCATCGTGGTCGCCATCGACTGCGAGCCGGAGCCCTTGTCGAAGGCCGCGAAGGTCTTGTCCGCGGCGGCCGGCAGCGCCGGGAGCGGCTGCGTACGACGGGCCGGGGCCGGACCGCCGAGCGCGGCGCGGCGCTCCTGCAGGTAGCGGACCTCGGGGGAGTCGGCGCCCGGGTGGCCGTAAGGCACCTGGCCGTCGATGAAGTCGCTGTCCTTGATGGGGAGTTCGAGCAGGTCACGCATGCCCTTGAACTCATCCGTAGTCAGCTTCTTCATCTGGTGGTTGGCGTTCTTCGACGCGAAGCCCTCACCGAGCGTGAAGCCCTTGACCGTCTGGGCCAGGATCACGGTCGGCGCGCCCTTGTGCGCGAGGGCGGCCTTGTACGCGGCGTACACCTTGCGCGGCTCGTGGCCACCGCGCGACAGCTGGAAGCACTCGATGATCTTGTCGTCGCTGAGCGACTTGCCGAGCTGGACGAGCGCCGGGTCGCCCGCGAAGAAGTGATCGCGGATATAGGCGGCGTCACGCGTCTGGTACGTCTGGATCTGCGCGTCCGGAACCTCACGGATGCGGCGGACCAGGGCGCCGTTGGTGTCGAGCTGGAAGACCTCGTCCCAGGCGTTGCCCCAGAGCGACTTGACGACATTCCAGCCGGCGCCGCGGAACTGGGCCTCCAGCTCCTGCACGATCTTGAAGTTGGCGCGCACCGGGCCGTCGAGACGCTGCAGGTTGCAGTTGATCACGAAGGTCAGGTTGTCCAGACCCTCACGCGAGGCAAGTGCGAGGGCCGCCGTCGACTCGGGCTCGTCCATCTCGCCGTCACCGAGGAACGCCCACACGTGGGAGTTCGAGACATCCTTGATGCCGCGGTTCGTCAGGTAGCGGTTGAACCGCGCCTGGTAGATCGCGGAGAGCGGGCCGAGGCCCATGGAGACCGTCGGGAACTCCCACAGCCACGGCAGGCGGCGCGGGTGCGGGTACGACGGGAGTCCGTTGCCGCCGGACTCCTGGCGGAAGTTGTCGAGCTGCTGCTCTACGATGCGGCCGTCCAGGAAGGCGCGGGCGTAGATGCCGGGCGACGCGTGGCCCTGGATGTAGAGCTGGTCGCCGGAGCCGTCCTGCTCCTTGCCGCGGAAGAAGTGGTTGAAGCCCGTCTCGTAGAGCCAGGCCGCGGAGGCGAAGGTGGCGATGTGGCCGCCGACGCCGTGCTTGGAGCCGCGGGTCACCATGGCGGCCGCGTTCCAGCGGTTCCACGCGGTGATCTTCCGCTCCATCTCCTCGTCGCCGTCGATGACGGGTTCGGCGGAGGTGGGGATGGTGTTGACGTGATCCGTCTCCAGGAGCCGGGGCAGGGCGAGGCCCGCGTCCTCGGCGTGCTGGAGGGTACGACGCAGCAGGTACTCCGCGCGATGCGTACCGGCGTGCTCATTCACGGCGTCCACGGAAGCCGCCCACTCGGCGGTCTCCTCCGGGTCGCGGTCCGGCAGCTGGTCCAGCTGGCTCGGAAGCTTGCCTACGGGGTCGGTCATGATCGACGCCTTCCGGACAGGTTCTTCCGCAACTCCGCGGAAGAGGGGGTGGAGATGGCCCTATCTGGCAGGACAGGGCGGCGGGCTGGGTGCAGCCCGCCGTCGACTGTAAGCGGCTGATCGATGATCGATCAAAGGTTGAGGGGGAGATTTTTCTCTAGGCGGAGAAGTCGGCACCCGGTGCCTTTGGTTTGGGCACAGGGTGCCGCCTAAATCGGGGCAAGCTGGGCGCTATTCTGGTGCGGCCGCTGAGCATATGAGCGCAGGTCACACCCCGTCTGGATGTCGGCCCTCGCACCCTCGATCGCGCTCCGCGCTCGTCCTCAATCGCCGGACGGGCTGAATTTGCCGACCGTAGACCGATCAGGCACGCGGTGCGCACCCCAGAACGTGCTCCTTGACCAGCGCACCGATCTGCGGATCCCGTCGCCGGAAAGCCGCGACAAGCGCCTCGTGCTCCTCCGCGTACGACTGCTGCACCGTGCCGAGCCAGCGGATCGACAGGGCCGTGAACACCTCGATGCCCAGGCCCTCCCAGGTGTGCAGCAGCACAGAGTTGTCGGCGGCGCGCACCAGTTCGCGGTGGAAGCCGACGGTGTGCCGCACCTGCGCGGTGCCGTCGGCGTCCCGGTCGGCGTCGTACAGCGGCGCCACGTGCGCCTCGAGGGCCGAGCAGTCCTCGGCGAGGCGCTCGGCGGCCAGCTCGGCGGCGATCTGCTCGAGACCGGCCCGTACCGGGTAGCTCTCCTCCAGGTCGGCCGCGGTCAGATTCCGTACGCGTACGCCCTTGTTCGGCGCCGACTCGATCAGGCGGAGCGACTCCAGCTCGCGCAGGGCCTCTCGTACGGGCGTCTGGCTGACTTCCAGCTCGACCGCGATCCGTCGCTCCACGATGCGCTCGCCCGGCTTCCAGCGGCCGCTGACGATCCCCTCCACGATGTGCTCGCGGATCTGGTCGCGCAGCGAGTGGACTACGGGCGCGGACACGGCCGCCCCGGGGCTCGAACTCATGGGTGGTGGCTCCTTCACGCGAGATGCGATGGGACGACGATACGGCGTACCTCACGTCCGTGGGATGTGCGGGGGGTGCGGGATCCGTCACGCGCGGCTGCCGCGCGGACGCACCCGTACACGGCGGCGCCCCCGCCCGGAAACTCCGGACGGGGGCGCTGTCGTACTACGGGAACCCGAGGTCAGAGGCCGAGCTCGACCTCGAACTCGCCCGCCTCCAGGATCTGCTTGACCGTGGTCAGGTAGCGGGCGGCGTCGGCGCCGTCCACCAGACGGTGGTCGTAGGAGAGCGTCACGTACGTCATGTCGCGGACGGCGATGGTCTCGCCCAGGTCCGGGTGGTTGATGACGACGGGGCGCTTCACGGTGGCACCGATGCCCAGGATGGCGACCTGGTTCGGCGGGACGATGACCGTGTCGAACAGCGCACCGCGCGAACCCGTGTTGGAGATCGTGAAGGTGGCGCCCGACAGGTCGTCCGGGGCGATCTTGTTGGTGCGGACCTTGCCGGCCAGCTCCGCGGTCTTCTTGGCGATGCCCGCGATGTTGAGGTCACCCGCGCCCTTGATGACCGGGGTCATCAGGCCCTTCTCCGAGTCGACGGCGATGCCGACGTTCTCGGAGTCGAAGTAGGTGATCGTGCCCTCGTCGTAGTTCAGGCGGGCGTTGATGACCGGGTGGGCCTTCAGCGCCTGGACAGCGGCCTTGACGAAGAACGGCATCGGGGAGAGCTTGACGCCCTCGCGGGCGGCGAAGCCGTCCTTGGCCTTGCCACGGAGCTTCATCAGCTTCGTGATGTCGACCTCGATGACCGAGGACAGCTGCGCCTGCTCCTGCAGTGCCTTGTGCATGTTGTCCGCGATGGCCTTGCGGATACGCGGCAGCTTGACCGTCTGGCCGCGGAGGGGAGAGACCTCCAGGGCCGGGGTCTTCGGCGCGGCAGCGGCAGCCGGGGCGGCGGCAGCGGCCGGAGCCGCGGCCTTGGCGGCCTCGGCGGCGGCGATGACGTCCTGCTTGCGGATACGGCCACCGACGCCGGTGCCCTTGACGGTCGCCAGGTCGACGCCGTTCTCACCGGCCAGCTTGCGGACCAGCGGGGTCACGTAGGCACCGTCGTCCACGGAGGACACGGCGGCCGGCGCGGCCGGGGCCGGAGCGGCAGGCGCGACCGGAGCCGGCGCGGCCGGGGCGACGGGCGCGGCCGGAGCGGCGACCGGAGCCGGGGCAGCCGGAGCCGCGGGGGCGGCCGGAGCCGGGGCAGGGCGAGGCCCGCGTCCTCGGCGTGCTGGAGGGTACGACGCAGCAGGTACTCCGCGCGATGCGTACCGGCG
>NZ_JAAAHS010000477.1 GCF_009908195.1 Streptomyces boluensis
CCAGCCCCTCCGGCGAAATAACGGGCTAGTCGAAGACCACCAACGCCCGGCCCCCCTTGCCCGCCAGCATGTTGTCGAACGCCGCCGGGATTCCGTCCAGACCGATGCGTTCGGTGACGAGGGAGCTCAGGTCGAGCCGCCCCTCCCGGACGTGCTCCGCCAGGACCGGCAGGTCGCGCTCGGGGACCGTGTTGCCGTAGACGCAGCCGGACAGGGTGCGGCCCCAGTGGAAGATCTCCAGGGCGTTGAAGCTGACCTGCTGGTCCTTGCCGCCGATGCCGACGACCGTGGTGCGGCCGCCGCGCCGGGTGGACTCCCAGGCGGTACGGATGGTCGCGGCCCGGCCGACGCACTCCACGGCCACGTCGGCGCCCTGACCGCCGGTCAGCTTGCGGATCTCGCGCGCGGTGGTGTCGGAGGCGATGACGTACTCGGTGGCGCCGGCCGCGCGCGCCAGTTCCTCCTTCTCCGGGGAGACGTCCACGGCGACGATCGGGCCCGCCCCGGCGATCCGGGCCGCCTGGAGCGTGGCCAGGCCGACCCCGCCGACCCCGAACACGACGACGGACTCGCCCTGTTGGACGCGCGCGGAGTGGTGCACGGCGCCGTACCCGGTGAGGACGGCGCAGCCGAGCAGGGCCGCGTCGGCGAGCGGGACGCCGTCCGGGGCGGGCAGCACACAGTTCGCCGGTACGACGGTCTCCTCGGCGAACGCCGCGACGTTCAGGCCGGGGTGCAGCGGGGTGCCGTCGGCGCGGTGCGCGTACACGTCGGCGGCCCCGGCGAGCGCGTTGCCGCAGAGCCACACCTCGCCGAGCGCGCAGGCGTGGCAACTGCCGCAGGAGGGCGCCCAGTTGAGGACGACCCCGGCGCCGGGGGCCACGTCGGTGACGCCCTCCCCGACGGATACCACGGTGCCCGCGCCCTCGTGGCCGAGCACACAGGGCGTCGGCACCCGCATGGTGCCGTTGGACAGGGACAGGTCGGAGTGACAGACCCCGGCGGCGGCGAGGCGGACCCGCACCTGGCCGGGGCCGGGCTCGGGCAGCTGGATCTCGGTGAGCTCCAGCGGGGCGTTGACGGCGGGCAGTACGGCGGCGCGGACCACGGTCGCGTCCTCCTCTGGGCTCAGAACTGCAGGGACTTGGTCTGGAGGTACTCGCCCAGGCCGTGCGGGCCCAGCTCGCGGCCGACGCCCGACTGCTTGTAACCGCCGAACGGCGCAAGGGGGTTGAAGCGGCCGCCGTTGATGTCGACCTGGCCGGTGTGCATCCGGGAGGCGAAGGCGACCGCCGCGTCCTCGTCGTCGGACCAGACGGCGCCCGCGAGGCCGTAGACGGTGCCGTTGGCGATGGCCAGGGCCTCGTCCTCGTTCTCGTACTTCAGGATCGACAGGACCGGGCCGAAGATCTCCTCCTGGGCGATGGTCATGTCCGCGCGCACGTCGGCGAAGACGGTGGGGGTGATGAAGTACCCCTTCTCGCGCGGCGCTTCGGGGCCGCCTGCGACCAGGCGGGCGCCCTCGGCCACGCCCTGCTCGATGTAGCCGCGCACCCGCGCCCGCTGCTTGGCGTTGACGACCGGGCCGATGCGGTCGCCGTACTTCGCGGCGGCCGCGGCGGCGAGCTCGACCGCCTCCTCGTACCGGTCGGCGGGGACCAGCATCCGGGTCCAGGCGCTGCAGGTCTGGCCGGAGTTGGACATCACGTTGGCGACGCCGACGGCGACGGCCTTGGCCAGGTCGGCGCCGGGCAGGATGACGTTGGCGGACTTGCCGCCGAGCTCAAGGGCGACCGGCTTCACGGCGGCGCCCGCGGTGGCGCCGATCTGCTTGCCGACGGCGGTGGAACCGGTGAAGGACACCAGGTCGACGCCCTCGTGCTCGGCGAGCGCCTGCCCGGCCACCGGGCCCAGGCCGGTCACCAGGTTGAACACCCCGGCGGGTACGCCCGCCTCGTGCGCGGCCTCCGCGAACAGCTGCGCCACCAGCGGGGTGTCCTCGGCGGGCTTGAGCACCACGGTGCAGCCGGCGGCGAGCGCGGGCGCCGCCTTGGCGACGATCTGGTGGAGCGGGTAGTTCCAGGGCGTGATCGCGCCGACGACCCCGACCGGTTCGAGCAGCACGGTGGAGTTGCCGATCTGCTCCTCGAAGGCGTACGAGGCGGCGAGTTCGGCGTACGAACCGGCCACGGCGATCGGCACGCCCGCGTGCACCGCCTGCGAGAACGGCAGCGGGGAGCCCAGTTCGGCGGTGACGGTCTCGGCGATCTCGTCCTTGCGGGCGACCAGCACGTCGCGCAGGGCGCCGATCACGGCCGCGCGCTCGGCGGGCGGGGTCGCGGCCCAGCCGGGCAGGGCGGCTCGGGCGGCGCGCACCGCGGCGTCGATGTCCTCGGCGGTACCGGCCGGGACGTGGGCGATCACCTGTTCGTCGACCGGATCGACCACCGCGATGGTGTCCGCGCCGGCGGCGGGTCGCCACGCGCCGTCGATGTACATGCCGTCGTGCGCCTTCATGGCACTCCTTCCGAGCCTGTTTCCGTGGTCGTCGCTCTAAACTAGCGCCGTTAGTTTTTGGGCGCCAGGGTCACCGTGCATCCCCCGGGTGCAATGTACGGACGTACGGGCATACGCAGAGGCCCGGCGGTGGGTGCACCGCCGGGCCTCTGCGTACGTACCGCCTCGCTGTACCGCGAGGGTCAGGCCTCCGCCCCGGCCAGGGGGGTGACCTTCACGGGCGGCGCGGCACCCGCGAGGGCGTTGTGCCGCTCCTGCCAGGTCGCCAGGGCCATCGCGCAGGCGTGATCGACATGGCGCAGGCCGCTGAGGTCGAGGTGCAGCTCACGGTCGGCGGGCAGCGCCTCCAGGGCGTCGAGCAGCTTGGGCAGCCGCAGGAAGGTCGCGTTGCCCAACACCCTTATCTTCAGGGCGGGTTGCGTGCCCTCCTCGGCCACGGGCTCCTCGGTGACATCGATGTGGACGTGCGAGACCTGCCAGGCGGTCTTGGCGACCGCGAGGAGCAGGCCGATGAGTACGCCCTCGAAGAGGTTGCCGACGACGATCGCGACCGCGGTGGTCACCAGGATCGCCAGCTCGCCCCGGTGCTCGCGCCACAGCGGGCCGAGGTCCTTCCAGGGGATCAGCTTGAACCCGGCGTGCACCAGGACACCCGCGAGCGCGGCGACCGGGATGACGCCGAGCGCCGCCGGGAAGGCCGCGGCGAAGACGAGCAGCCAGACGCCGTGCAGGACCCGGGAGGCCTTGGTACGGGCGCCCGCCTGGACGTTGGCCGCGCTGCGGACGATCACCGCGGTCATCGGGAGCGCGCCGAGGGCACCGCAGACCGCGTTGCCCGCGCCCTGCGCCATGAGCTCCTTGTCGTAGTCGGTGCGGGCGCCGTTGTGCAGCCGGTCCACGGCGGCCGCGCTGAACAGCGACTCGGCGGAGGCGATCAGCGCGAAGGCGAGCACCGTGCCGAGCATCGCGACATCGGCGAGCGCGGCGAACTCGGCGCCGCCGGGCGGCTGTACGGCGTCGAGCAGGCCCTTGACCTCGACCCGGGCGACCGGCAGGCCGAACACGGCGACGGCGAGCGTGGCGGCGGCGACGGCGACCAGGGGGGCGGGCAGGACACGGGCGGCGGCCTTCCAGCGGGGCCAGACGACGAGCAGCACGACGGTGCCGACGCCGACACAGACCGCGGCGAGCGCCTCGGGCGAGGCGGCGACGTCGAGGACGAGTCCGGGGATGCCCGCCAGCTTGGCCAGGCCGCTGCCGGGCGCCTCCAGGTCGGCGAGCGCGTACACCTGGCCGGCGATCAGGACCAGGCCGATACCGGCGAGCATGCCCTGCACGACGGCGACCGAGATGGCGCGGAACCAGCGGCCCAACTTCAGGGCGCCCATGGCGAGTTGGAGCAGCCCTGCGGCGAGCACGAGCACGCCGAGCGCGGCCAGGCCGTACGTCTGCACGGCCTCGTACACGAGCACGGTCAGTCCGGCGGCGGGGCCGCTGACCTGGAGGGAGCTGCCCGGCAGGAAGCCGGTGAGGAGGCCGCCGACGATGCCGGTGACGATGCCGAGTTCGGCGGGCACGCCGGAGGCGACGGCGACGCCGACGCACAGCGGCACGGCGACGAGGAAGACGACGAGGGAGGCGGTCAGGTCGTACCGGAAGGTGCGGGCGCGGGGGGTGTCCGGCGCGGGGGAAGGCATGCTGTTCGTTCCCTTCACAGCGGCAGGAAGGCGTCGGCCGAAGCGTCGTGCTCCATGACCAGGCCGGTGTCGATCGCGTAGTACCAGCCGTGCAGGCGCAGCCGTCCGGCCGCCAACCCGTCGCGTACGCACGGGTATTGGCGCAGCCGGTCGAGCTGGGCCTTGACGTGGCGCTGCACATGTCCGGCCACCTGGGCGTCGTCGTCGACGCCCGCCTCCGGGTCGCGGACCGGGAGGTGCGGGAGCTGGCGCTCCAGCCAGCCCGCGACGGCGGGCACGGCGGCGAGGTCCTCGCCGTGCACGCGGGCGCGCACGGCGCCGCAGTGCGAGTGGCCGCACACCACGATGTCGGGGACCTGGAGCACGCTGACGGCGTACTCGACGGTGGCGGCCTCGCCGCTGGTGGTCTCGGCGCCGCCGTACTCGGGTACGGCGTTGCCCGCGGTGCGCAGTTCGAAGAGTTGGCCGGGGCGGGCGCCGGTGAACAGGGACGGGATCACCCGCGAGTCGGAGCAGGTGATGAAGAGGGCTTCGGGCGACTGGCCTTCGGCGAGCCTGCCGAAGGCTTCGCGCTCCTCCCCCTGGGCCGCGATCCGGCCGGGGAAGCTGCGGGCGTGGTCGATGAACGAATGCATGGGGGTTCCTCCGGGCGTTCCGCACCGGTCGGTCCGGGCAGGGCGCGGTGACGGGCGACGAGGGTGCCTCGGTCGGCCGCGCGGCCGGTCGTCCGGTGGGGGAACGTGGTCGGGCGGTGCACTGCGTACGGGATCACTGGGTGGGTGCGTCCGGCGCCGTGGAACGGCGGCGGGACCCTGCGGGATCCGGCTTCAGCAGCGGAACACCTGGAGCAGGGCGGGCCGTTCGCCGGGGTCGAGGGCCGCGGCCGACGCGGGGTGCGGGCCGGATCCCGGCAGGCGCACGGGGGGCG
>NZ_JAAAHS010000478.1 GCF_009908195.1 Streptomyces boluensis
GTTTCACGTGAAACAGCGCCCGCCCCCGACGTATGAGCAAGTACCGGGCGGAACCCGTCAGTTGGTGCCGATCTTCGCAAGCAGGTCGACGATCCGGGCCTGCACCTCGGCACTGGTGGACCGCTCCGCGAGGAACAGCACCGTCTCGCCGGAGCCCAGGCTCGGCAGGTCCGAGGGGTCGACGGCGGCCGTGTAGACGACCAGCGGGGTGCGGTTCAACTGCCCGTTGGCGCGCAGCCAGTCGACGATTCCGGCGCGGCGGCGGCGCACCTGCAGCAGGTCCATCACGACCAGGTTCGGCCGCATCTGCGTCGCGAGGGTCACCGCGTCCGCGTCGGTGACCGCCCGCGCCACCTGCATGCCGCGGCGCTCGAGGGTGGCGGTGAGCGCCCGCGCGATCTCGTCGTGCTCCTCGATCAGCAGGACCCGCGAGGGGTGCTGCTCGCTGTCCCGGGGCGCGAGCGCCTTCAGGAGTATGGCGGGGTCGGCTCCGTACGCCGCCTCGCGCGAGGCCTGTCCGAGCCCGGCCGTCACCAGGACGGGCACCTCCGCCGCGACGGCCGCCTGACGCAGCGACTGGAGCGCGGTACGCGTGATCGGGCCGGTCAGCGGGTCGACGAACAGCGCGGCGGGGAACGCGGCGATCTGGGCGTCCACCTCGTCACGGGAGTTCACGATCACCGGCCGGTAGCCACGGTCGCTCAGCGCCTGCTGCGTGGACACATCGGGCGCGGGCCACACCAGGAGCCGGCGCGGGTTGTCCAGCGGCTCGGGCGGCAGCTCGTCGTCCATGGGCTGCGGCTGCGGGCTGTTCGCCACCTCGACCGCACCGCCGGGACCGTCGAGCGGCTCGGGCCCCTCGGCACCCTCGTCCGGCGCGCCGATGGCGTAGGACCGGCCCTCGGTACGGTGCTGGCCCTCACCGGGCAGCGGCCCGGCCCCGGCGAGCGAACCCGTCCCGGCGAGCGAACCGGTCCCCGGCAGCGGTCCCGTACCGGGCAGTGAGCCCGAACCGGCGGGCGGCATCGGACCGGGCTGAGCACCCGGCCCGCCCGCCGTACCTGCCTGTGCACCGCTCTGCGTACCGCGCTCGTCGGAGCCGTGTCCGCCCTCGGGCGGTGTGGACAGCTTGCGGCGCCGCCCCGAGCCACCGGAGGTCTGTCCTCCGGCGGTGTGGAAGCTGCCGGTCTGGGACTGCGTGGGGTTCTGCGGCTGCCCCGGCGCCCGTGCCGGGAGCGGGCGCTGCTGCTCGGCGATGTGCTGCGCGAACGGCACGCCCTGGCCGAGGGTGCGCACGCTGATCGCCCGGCCCTGCGTCGAGGTGCTCGACGCGGCGGCAGGAGCCTCCGCTTCCGCGGGCAGCGGCTGAGCGAGCCGGGCGCGCTGCGCGTCCGCCTCGTCCTCCGCCTGCGGGTTCTGCGGGTCGTGCGGGTCCTGCGGGGCGGGTTCCGGTTCGGCCGCGGCGTCCTGCCCGACCGGCTGCTGCGGCTCGGCGCCCGGGACTTCAGCCTCAGCGACCTCCGGCTCAGCGGGAACCTGCTCGGGCGGGAGCGCGGCAGGTACGGCAGGTACGGCGGGTGCCTCGTCCGGGACCGGCTCGACGGGCGGCTGCGCGGGCGCGGGCCGGGCCCGGCGGCGCCCCGTGGGGGCCTGCGCCGGGTGCGGCTGCGGCGGCGTGTGATCTGCGTCGGGACCGGCGGGCGCGTTGTACCCGTGGCCGCCCTCGGCCTCCTGCGCACCGCCCAAGTCGGCTGCGGCGGCGGGCACTTCGGCCCCCTGCGGCGCGGCGGCCTCGGTCGGCTCGGCCACCTCAGCCGGTACGGGCTGCACGGCGTCCGGAGCCTGCGGGACCCGGTCGGCCTCGGCGGGCGGCAGCGCGAACGCGGTACGGGGACCGGTCCGTTCGGCAGCGGCGGCACGCTCCTGCGCGGCGGCCAGCGCACGTCGCGCCCGGCGCCCCCTGGGCGCCACCTCGACCTCGGCCGAACTCGCGGCGGCGGGAGCGCCGGTGGGGCTCGCGGTGCTGCCTGTCGTGCTGCCCGTAGTACTGCTCGTCGTGTCGCTCGGCGTGTCCGAAGCCGCGGCGGGCAGCGCGGGCAGCGCCTGCGGCCCGGCCTCCACGCTGCGGCGCGCCCTGCGCCCGCTCGGCGCCACCCCGGCCGACTCGGCCGGTACCGGCATGCCCTGCGGCGGCACGGTCTGGCCGAGCCCCTGCGCCGTACCGGACTGACCGGACGAGGCACCAGCGGCGTGCTCGGCGGCGGTCACCACGGAACCCTCGGCGGCAGCGGGACGCCGCCGCCTGCGCCCCGTACCACCCGAACCCGTACTGGCCTCGGGGTCGTCGGAAGGCGTCTCGCCGGAGTTCTGCGCGGGCACCAGTTCGGCACCCGGGCCCGGCTGTCCGGCCGGAGCAGCGGCCCGCCGCCGACGCCGACCGCGCGGCTCCTCGACCTCCGAAGCCCCAGCCGTCTCCGCGGCCTCCGCGACCTCCGAAGTCCCCGCGGCCTGCGCCTCGTTGCCCTCGGCGGAACCGGAACCGGAATCGGAGCCTGAACCGTCGTCGAGGAACGCGTCCACCGAAGGCCCGCGCCGGGCCCGTCGCCGTCCGCCGCCCTCGGTCTGCTGCTGCGCGGGCAGTTCCGCCGCCTCCGGAGCCGAAGGCGCCTCGGGCGCGGCCTCGACCGGCGCGGCCTTGTCCGGCGCGGTCTCGTCCGGCGCCGCGACGGCCCCGGTCCCGGCCCCGAGCGGCACCTCAAGGACGTACGCGCTGCCGCTCATGCCCGGCACCTCGTGCGTCTGCAGCACACCGCCGTGCGCGCGCACGATGCCCCGTACGACCGGACTGTGCACCGGATCGCCGCCCGCGTACGGCCCCCGCACCTCGATGCGTACGACCTCACCGCGCTGCGCGGCCGCGACCACGATCGTGGAGTCGACCTGGCCACCGGCGCCGGGACCGGTGGGCGCGGGCACACGCGCGCTGCCGGTGGCGTCGATACCGGCGACGTCCGCGATCAGGTGCGCGAGCGCGGTGGCGAGCCGCGGCCCGTCCACCTCCGCCTGCAACGACGGCGCGTGCACCGCGAACTGGGCGCGCCCCGGCCCGATCAGCTCGACCGCGCCCTCGACACCCGCGGCCACCACGCCGTCGAGCAGCACGAGTTCCTTGTTCAGCTCGGCCGTGCCGGTGTCGAGCTGCTGGTACGCGAGGACGTTGTCGACGAGCGTGGTCATCCGGGCGTACCCGGCGGCCAGGTGGTGAAGGACCTGGTTGGCCTCGGGCCACAGCTGTCCGGCCGGGTCGGCGGCGAGCGTGCCGAGCTGCCGGCGCAGCTCGTCCAGCGGGCCGCGCAGCGAATCACCGAGCACCGCGAGCAGTTGGGCGTGCCGCGCCGAGAGCGCTTCGTACCGCTCGCTCTCCTGCTCGGCCAGGGCTTCGTAGCGGTCCTTCTCGCGCTCGGCGAGCGCCGCGTACCGGTCCTTCTCGCGCTCCGCGAGCGCCGTGTACCGCTCCTCCGCGCGGGCGGTCTCCTCCGCGTGCTGCTCGACCAGTTCGTCGTACGCCCGGCGGTCCGTGAACGCGAGGACGGCGCCGACCAGCTGGTCCCCGTCCCGCACCGGCGCGGTCGTCAGGTCGACCCGCACGCGGCTGCCGTCCTTGGCCCACAACACCTGCCCGCGCACCCGGTGCTTGCGCCCCGAGCGGAGCGTGTCAGCGAGCGGACTCTCGTCGTACGGGAACGGCTCGCCGTCCGGCCGCGAGGGCTGCACGAGCTCGTGCAGGTCCTTGCCACCGAGATCACTCGCGCGGTAGCCGAGGATCTGAGCGGCGGCCGGATTCACGAGGACGACCCGGCCCTCGGTGTCCGTGCCCACGACGCCCTCGGCGGCGGCCCGCAGGATCATCTCGGTCTGCCGCTGTGAACGGGCCAGCTCCGCCTCGGTGTCCACGGTGCCGGAGAGATCCCGCACGACGAGCATCAACAGCTCGTCACCGGAATATCCGTACGTACCGTGACTCTCGTACGCGTCCCGGGAGTCCTCCAGATTGGCACTGGTGACCTCGACCGGGAACTCGCTGCCGTCCGTGCGCCGTGCCGTCATCCGCCGCGGCTTGGTGCGGCCTTGGCTGTCCTCGTCGACGGAGTCGGGCCGCCGCATGGAGCCGGGGATCAGCCGGGAGTCGAACTCCGGCAGCAGATCGAGCAACCCGCGCCCGACAAGCGCCCAGCCGGACGTCTCGAAGGTGCCGAGCGCGATGGTGTTGGCGTTGACGACCGTGCCGTTGGCGTTGACGAGCAACAACGCGTCCGGCAGGGCATCGAGTATGGCTGCGAGGCGAGCAGCGCCTCGGGATGGCCTGCTGCTCACGACGACGGATCCTCCCTTTACTGCCTTTTGCCGGCCTCCGGGACCCCCTGGTCCCGCGGCCCTTGGCGTGTCACGGCAGGAGTCTACGGGCACCTGTTGTGCGCGTGGAGCCGGATGAGAGGGAGGTCGCACGGAGGAGGTGTGAGCGCCTCGCGCGCGCGCCGTGACGGGAGCGCACCGATCCCGCCCACGCGCCGCGCACGAGGCGCACGCGCTCACCGCGTGGTGATCGGACCGCCCGCGCCCGGCTCGGGCAGCACCGGCACCATCGCGTTCCAGCGCCCGATCTCGCATCCATCGCTGCGGTCGTACGTCGCGCCCACCGGCCGGCCGTGCCAGACACCGGTGACCCGCGCGGTCCCCGGGCCGCCGTGCTGCATGGTGCAGAGCGCGTCAGCGGACACCGGCGCGAACGGGTCCTCGCCACTCGCCGCGAGCTGCCCGAGCCGGTCGCACGCCTCCTCGGCCCGCGGGTGCGTACCGCCGAAGCTCCCGTCACTCCCGCACTCGAGCCGGTACGTCCCGTCCTCGGCGCCGGTCCCGGAGACGGTCACGGTCAGGTGGTCCTGCCCGGCCGGCGATAACCGCGGCGCGGGCGGGGCCTCCTGCGCGACGGCGGGGGCGGCGGACAGCGCGGCGAAGGACGCGACGGCGGTACAGGCGATACGGCGCGGCAGCACGGGAGCTCCAGAGCGAAGAGGAAGCGAAGAGGAAACGTCACACCGTCTAACGCC
>NZ_JAAAHS010000479.1 GCF_009908195.1 Streptomyces boluensis
TCCCCGGACTGCCCGAGCAGATCGACCACGGACCGCGCGACCGCCCCCGCGTCGCCCTCACCTTCCACGGCCAGGGCGACCCGAAGACCGCCAAGGCCCTGCTCGCCGAGGCCGAACGCGCCGAGGCCCGCGTCACCGTGCTCGCCGTCGGCCGCTGGCTCGACGAACACCCCACGATGGCCCACCGGATCCTCGACGGCGGCCACGAACTCGGCAACCACACCCTGCGCCACCTCGACATCAACTCCATGCCGGAGGCCGAGGCGTACGCGGAGATCACCGGCTGCGCCGACCGCCTGAAGCGCCTCACCGGCTCCATCGGCACCTGGTTCAGGCCCTCGCGCGCCAAGGATGCCGCCCCGCTGGTGCGCCGGCTCGCCCACCGCGCCGGCTACCCGCACGTCCTGTCGTACGACACGGACTCCCTGGACTTCACCTCGCCGGGCGCACCGACCGTCGTCCGCACCGTCACCGGCCGGATCAGGAAGGGATCCGTGGTGAGCCTGCACTTCGGGTACGCGGACACGGTCGCCGCGCTGCCCGCCGTCCTCGAAGAGATCGACCGCCGCGGCCTCAGCGCGGTGACCACCACGGAGCTGCTGACACCATGACCCGACGCACCCCCCTCACCCGACGCACCCGCCTGCTGATGTGCGCCGCGCTGCTCACCACCGGCGCCGCGCTCGCCGCCTGCGGCTCCCCGGCCGACGACACCTCGCAGGCGGCCCTCGCCAAGAAGCCCGCCAAGCCCGGGGCGATCAAGGGGCTCCCCGGCATGCCCGCGGTCCTCGACCCCAATGACGTGTACGCCGCCGACAAGCCGAACCAACTGTCCCCGGTGGTCAAGAACTTCCCGCAGCGGGTGTACGTCCCCAACACCAACTCCAACACCGTCTCCGTGATCGACCCCAAGAAGTTCGAGGTCGTCGACACCATCGAGGTCGGCACCCAGCCCCAGCACGTCGTACCGTCCTGGGACCTGAAGACGCTCTGGGTCAACAACAACCGCGGGCACACCCTCACCCCCGTCGACCCCGCCACCGCCAAGCGCCGCGGACCGGACGTGGAGGTGCACGACCCGTACAACCTCTACTTCACCCCGAACGGCAAGCACGCCGTCGTGATGGCCTCGCTCGACCGTGAGCTGGTCTTCCGCGACCCGCACACGATGAAGCGTCAGCACACCGAACCCGTCAGCTGCCGCGGCGTGAACCACGCCGACTTCTCCCGCGACGGCCGCTACTTCATCGTGTCCTGCGAGTTCTCCGCCGAACTCCTCAAGGTCGACACCGAGAAGATGAAGGTCGTCGGCCAGCAGAAGCTGCCCTTCGAGGGCGCGATGCCGCAGGACGTGAAGGTCTCCCCGGACGGCAAGACCTTCTACATCGCCGACATGATGGCGCACGGCGTGTGGGTCCTGGACGGCGAGAAGTTCACCAGGCCCCAGCTGATGCCCACCGGCAAGGGCGCCCACGGCCTCTACGTCAGCCGCGACTCCAAGGAGATGTACATCCCCAACCGGGGCGAGGGCTCCATCTCCGTCTTCGACTTCCCGAAGAACAAGCTCACCAAGAAGTGGTGGCTCCCCGACGGCGGCAGCCCCGACATGGGCGGCGTCTCCGCGGACGGCAAGGTCCTCTGGCTGTCCGGGCGTTACGACTCCGAGGTGTACGCCATCGACACCCGCACCGGCGTCCAGCTCGCCCGTATCCCGGTCGGCGGCGGCCCCCACGGACTCGCCGTCTACCCGCAGCCCGGCCGCTACTCCCTCGGCCACACCGGCGTCTTCCGCTGACCACCGCGCCGCGCGCGCACCGCGGGCCGTTAATCTGACCCCCGGCAAATGCATGCACCAAGAAGGGGTGGACCAGTGGCGGACATCGAGGAAGCGCGCGCGCAGTTCCAGCGGATCGACACGGACGGTGACGGATTCATCACCGCCGCCGAGTTCAAGAAGGCCCTCGCGCAGGGCGGTGACTGGAACGTGACCGACTCCGTGGCGGAAGCCATCATCGCCGCCCGGGACACCGACCAGGACAAGACCCTGTCCTTCGACGAGTTCTGGGCCCACCTCAGCAAGGCCTGATCCGGTCAGCGAGGCCTGACCCGCCTCGACCCGTCGGCCACGGCGCACCGCGGGCCCGCACCACAACGGTGGTGCGGGCCCGCGGTTCCGTCTCAGCCCGCCGCGACCGGTGCCCGCCGCCGGGCCCGTACCTGCCAGCGGCCCTCCGTACGGGTCAGCACCACCGGATGGTCGAAGCACGCGCTGACCCGCTCGCTCGTCAGCACCCGCTCCACCGGCCCCCGCGCCATACTCCGGCCGCCCCGCAGCAGCAGGGCGTGCGAGGTGCCCTCCGGCAGCTCCTCCAGGTGATGTGTCACCAGAACCGTGGCAAGCCCTGGATCCGCCGACCGCAACGCGTCGAGGCCTTCGAGCAACTGCTCCCGGCCCGGTACGTCCAGACCCGTGGCCGGCTCGTCGAGCAGCAGCAGCCGAGGCCTGGGCAGCAACGCCCGCGCGATCAGCACCCGGCCCCGCTCACCCTGCGACAACTGCGGCCAGCGCGCCTCGGCAAGACCCGCCACCCCGAGCAGGCCCAACAGCTCGTCCGCGTGAGCGAGTTGCTCCGCCGACGCCGAACGGCGCGGCACCGGCTCCACGCTGCCCGTGAGCCCGGTCAGCACGACATCCCGCACCCGCAGCGGCGAGCGCAGCGGATGCCGCGGGTCGACGTGCCCCACAAGCGCCCGCAACTCCCGCAGGTCCACCCGCCCGATCCGGTGACCGAGCAACTCCACCGCACCCCGCGTCGGATGCGCCGAAGCGCCGAGCAGCCGCAGCAGCGTCGACTTGCCCGCACCGTTCGCACCGAGCAACGCCCAGTGCTCCCCGGCACGCACGGTCAGCGACACCGAGTCGAGCAACGTACGCCCGTCCCGTACGACCGACACGTCCGTCACACTCAGTACGGTGCCGATGTCCGCCCCTGTCTCCAACTCGCCCATCACAGCGCCCTGTTGACGGCCGACAGGACCGCCCGCACCGAGGCCGTCAGGGTCGCGGGGGCCAGGCCCGCGCCCCACACCACCCGCTCGCCCACCCGGCACTTCACGTACGCCGCCGCCGGTGCGTCCGCGCCCGTCGACGTGGCGTGCTCCGCGTAGTCCAGGACCGTGACCTCCACACCGGCCGCCGCGAGGGCCCGCGTGAACGCCGACACCGGGCCGGGGCCCGTGCCCTCGTAGTCGCCCGGCCGGTCGTGCACGGTCAGCGCGCCCACGAAGCGGTACTCGCCCCCGGCCGCCCCGTCTACCTGGTCCGCCCGCCAGTCCGCGAGCCGTACCGACTCCCCGTCCGTGCCCGGTGCCAGATACGCCGACTCGAACAGCGACCAAAGCAGCTCCGCGTCCGCCTCGCCGCCGCTGTCGTCCGTCGCCGTCTGCACCACCCGCGCGAACTCCGCCCGCAGCTCACGCGGCAGGTCGAGGCCGCGGTGCGCGCGCAGCAGATGCGCCACACCGCCCTTGCCCGACTGGCTGTTGACCCGGATCACCGCCTCGTACGACCGCCCCAGATCCGCCGGGTCGACCGGCAGATACGGCACGTCCCACGGCGCCTCACGCTCCGGCACCCCAAGCTCCCGCGCCCGCCGCGCATGCGCGTCCAGGCCCTTGCTGATCGCGTCCTGGTGCGTGCCCGAGAACGCGGTGTGCACCAACTCGCCGCCGTACGGGTGCCGTTCATGCACCGGCAGCCGGTTGCAGTGCTCCACCGTGCGGCGCACCTCGTCGATGTCGGAGAAGTCGACCATCGGGTCCACGCCCTGGGTGTACAGGTTCAGCGCGAGCGTCACCAGGTCCACGTTGCCGGTCCGCTCACCGTTGCCGAACAGGCAGCCCTCCACCCGCTGGGCGCCCGCGAGCACGGCGAGTTCGGCGCAGGCCACCCCCGTACCGCGGTCGTTGTGCGGATGCACGGAGAGGATCACCGCATCGCGCCGGGCCAGGTTTCGGTGCATGTACTCGATCTGGTCCGCGTAGACGTTCGGCGTCGCGATCTCGACGGTGGCGGGCAGGTTGAGCGTCACCGGACGGTCGGGGGAGGCGTCCCACAGGCCGGTCAGCGCGTCACACAGCTCCAGGACGAAGTCCGGCTCGGTCAGGTTGAACACCTCCGGCGAGAACTGGAACCGCAGCCCCTCCCGGTCCCCGCCCAGCTTCACCATCAGCCGCGCCGCGTCCTCGACCATCGCCCGCACCTCGTCCCGGCTCCGGCCGAGGACCACGTCACGCCAGACGGGCGCCGTCGCCGCGTACAGGTGGACCACCGCGCGCGGCAGCCCTTCGATCGCCGCGAAGGTGCGCTCGATCAGATCGCGCCGGGCCGGGGTGAACACCACGACGGTCACGTCCTCGGGCACCTCACCCCGCTGCACGGCCCCGGCCAGATGCCGTACGAACTCGAAGTCGGTACGGCTCGCCGAGGGGTACGCGACCTCGATCTCCTTGAATCCCAGGGCCACTTGGAGATCGAACAGGCGCCGTTTCCGGTCCGTGCCCATCGGCTCGGCCAGCGCCTGGTTGCCGTCCCGCAGGTCGACCGGCACCCACAGCGGCGCCCGCTCGATCCGCGCCGACGGCCAGCTCCGCGCGCCCCCGCCGGGCAGCGACACCCGCTCGTGCGCGGGCCGGTAGCGGTGGTACGGCATAGGGCTCGGGGCCTGCGGATTCCAGTCGTACGCGGGGGAGGCGGCGTACGCGGAGGAGGTGGCCGGCGATGTGGCGGGTGGTGTGGCGGGTGACGTGGCGGGTGGTGTCACGGTGATCGTTCTTCTCTCGGTCGTCCCTCACGGTCGGCGACCGGCAGCACGGCACCCCGCGGCGGGGTGCCGGTCGTGTCAGACCCCGCCGCGGCAGCCGAGAAGAAGCGCTCCGCAGAAGAACATGGCCGCTACACTAGACACACCTCAGCTCCTCAGACAAGTAGCGCTCCGTGACCGCCCGTTTCCGCTCTCGTCGCGCTACGTGTGTCAGCCCCTGGAAGGCTTGCCCCATGCCCACCCTCGGACACCTCCGCCCCAGCCCTCTGGTCGAGCATGC
>NZ_JAAAHS010000048.1 GCF_009908195.1 Streptomyces boluensis
CCGCGCACCAGCGCGCCCTCGACCACCACCGGGTCGGACGCGCTCCTCTACCTCCTGTTCGGCGTCCTCGGCGCCGCCATAGCCTTCGGCGCGCTCGCCTGGCTGACCGGCAATGTCACCAACTCCCTTGTCGGCAGCGGAACATGGGCCCCGTTCCGTGCCTCCGACGCCCTGCTGCGCCCCGAGGTGATGTGGCCGTCCCTGAGCACCACCGCGCTGCTGATCGGCGCCCGCATCATCCCCGGCCTGTTCACCGTGGCCCTGGCCACCACCGGCGTGGTGCTGTGGATGCGCTGGCACTCCGGCTCGAAGAACGGCCTCGCCCGGAAGGCCGACCTGGCGCCGCTGCTGGACAAGGAGATCACCGCCAAGTCGAAGAGCCTGCGGCCGTCCCTCAACGACCGGGAGCGTAAAAGAGGTCGCTCCCGCTGACCGCGGAATCCTGCTCGGCACCCTCACCCCGGGACGCGCCGAGGTCCGCGCTTCCTGGGAGGACGTGATCGTCGCGATCATGGCTCCCCGAAGCGGGAAGACCTCCGGACTGGCGATCCCCGCGATCCTCTCAGCGCCCGGCCCGGTCCTGCTCACCAGCAACAAGGCCGCGAACGACGCCTTCACCACGACGGTGGACGCCCGCACCGAGGTCGGCACGATCTGGACCCTCGACCCCCAGCAAATCGCCCACCACCCGCGCGAGATGTGGTGGGACATCCTCGCCGACGCCCGCGACCTGGCCGGGGCGAAGCGGCTCGCCGGGCACTTCGTCGCCGCGAGCGTGGACGAGTCGAGCGGCTCCGACTTCTGGTCCACCGCCGCGAGCAACACCCTCGGCGCCCTGTTCCTGGCCGCCGCCAGCCACCGGCGGCCGATCACCGACGTACTGGCCTGGCTCGCCACCCCGGCCGACCGCACCCCGGTGGACCTGCTGACCGACGCCGGACACGACGCGGTCGCCGCCCAGCTCCAGGGCACCGTCTCCGGCGCGACCGAGACCCGCGACGGCATCTTCGAAACGGCGAGGCAGTACGCAAGCTGCCTGCTCGACTCGGACGTCGCCGCCTGGGTCACGCCGAACGAAGACCTCCCCGAGTTCAAGCCCTTCGCCTTCGCCACCTCCCGCGACACGCTGTACCTGCTCAGCAAGGACGGCGGCGGCTCCGCGAGCGCGATCATCGCGGCGGCGGCCGATGCCGTGATGCGCGCGGCCGTGATCGTCGCCGAGCGCTCCGGCGGACGGCTCGACCCGCCCGCCCTGTGCGTCCTCGACGAGGCAGCGAACGTCTGCCGCATCTCAGATCTCCCGGACCTCTACAGCCACTTGGGCAGCCGGGGCGTCATCCCCATGACGATTCTGCAGTCCTACCGGCAGGGCCAGCGGTGCTGGGGCGAGGCAGGCATGGACGCCCTCTACTCCGCCGCCACCATCAAAATCATCGGATCGGGCATCGACGACGCGGACTTCGCCGACCGCCTCAGTCGGCAGGTCGGCGACCACGATGTCCAGACGACTTCGGTGTCCAGCAGCGAGGGCGGCAAGTCCACCTCAGTGAGCATGCGCACCGAGCGGATCCTGCCGCCCGACGCGATCCGCGCACTACCCAAGGGGAAGGTGCTGCTGCTGGCCACCGGCATCCGGGTCGCCATGCTCAACCTCAAGCCCTGGTACAAGGAGCCCTCCGCCAAGGTGGTCGCGCCCGCCTCCGCCCGCGCCACTAAGGCGATCACCGAGCGGGCCCGCGCGAAGAACATCGGCCACGACGACTTCGGGCTGTCGGCGTGAGCGCGCCCAGGCCGCGTCCCGGGCGGCTGCCGCGCGCGCCAGTTGTTCTGCGCGACGGCCAGTGGTGGCTGGTCGGCAGGGCAGGCTCGATCCCTACCTCCGATCCCGCGTTCACCGTCGTGTTGGACGACTTCGCCCAGGCGATGGCCGCTGCCGACCGGGCGGTCGCCACTCTCCGTACCCGGCAGAGCGGGTCTTCCGCTCCGGGCCCAGGGGGTCGGCGATGAACCCGCTGCTGAGTGCGGAGCAGGCGGTCCTCGGCTCCGTATTGCTCGACCCGGACCAGCTCTCGCACCTGGACTGGCTCGCGCCGGATCACTTCTACCGGCCGGTCCACCAGGCGCTGTTCGCCGCGCTCCGCAAGCTGCGCAGCGACGGCCACCCCGCCGTCGGATCCGACGGGCCGGTGCCTCTGTCGTGGGTGACCGACACGGTCGACGAGGCCAGTCGTTACGTCCGGGGGCTGACCGCGGTGTACGCCCACACCCTGATCCAGGCATGTCCCCGCCCCGAACACGCTCCGGTGTACGGCCGCATGGTGCTGGAGGGGGCGATCCACCGCACCGTCGCCCAGCACGCGATCCGCCTTCACCAGGCGGCTCGGGCCGACGCCCTGCAGGGTGCGGTCGAGGGAGCGCTGCGCTCCGCGGACGTCCTGACCGGGGTGCTCACCGACCTTGCACGGCGCTGGGGAACCGAACCGCGCCCAGTCGCGCCCGCCACGTCGCCGGTCACCGCCCCGGCCGCCTCGCCGCCGGTTCGGGCCGACCAGGTCGCCGAGGACGAGCGGTTCCTCCTGGCCGTCCTCGCCGAGCAGCCGAGGGCCATGGACGAGGTGGTGGACTGGCTGCGGCCGGGTGACTTCGCCGACCCGGCCCACGGGCAGCTCTACCGGTGCCTAGGCGCGCTGCACCACCGGGGCGAGCCCATCGACCGGATCACCCTGCTCTGGGAGGCCCAGCGGCGCGGCCTCCTCGCCGACGGCACGCTGTCCGGCGAGCAGCTCACCGCCATCTGCGACGGCGGGGTCCCCGGCAGCGCCGAATGGCTCGGGGAACGGGTCATGCGCTCCTCGCTCACGCGTACCGCAGCCGCCTCCGCGCGTACCGTCCGGGCTCTGGCCGAGGACGAAGCCCTGGGCCCCGGTCGGCTGATCAACCACGCCCTGCACGCACTCGGCCCGCTCGACGAGGTCCGAGCCCGATGGCAGACCATGAACGGCAGCGCGACTCCGAAGCCGCCGACCGACCCGATGGCGAGCGGGCCGCCTCCGGCCCGGGTGCAGGCCGCCCGCGCCCGCAGCACGCCACACCCGGCCCCTTCACCCCCGGCCCGGACAGGTGCTGTCCCCGCGTCGGCCAGTGCCCGGTCACATTCGCGCAGCCGCCCCTGACCCTTTATGTCCCCTTCTATTGCTTGGAGTTCGCCTTGCCTGACACCTCTGCTTCCGGTGCCGACGCCCTGCATCGCACGGCACACCGCCTGGACGACCTCGCCGGTCAGGTTTCCGATGCGGCCCATCAGCTCCAGCAGCCCGACCCCCACGCGGTCCTCCGCCTCGCCGGCCACGTCGCGCAAGAGGCCCAGGGCATCAGCACCCTCGCGCAGCAGATGCCGCACGACAGGAGCCGCGCGCCGGAGAGTGTCGCGGCGGCGCTGGAGCAGGCAGGTGAGGCGCTGTCCGCCCTCGGTAGCGCCGGTCACCTGCTCATCCAGCTCACCGACCCGGAGGGAGTCGATCCCGGCTTCCGCGAGATCGCATCCCAAGGGCTTCGCTCGTCGCTCCGCTACGCCCGCACGAATCTCCACGACGCCGCGTCCGGCCTGCGGTCCGCAGCTCCCTCTGACGATCAAGGGCACGTCCGGGCTGACGCCGCACTGCTGCGCACCACGCCACGGCTGCCGCAGCCTCCCGCCCCCTCGTCACCCCCGCAGACGTCTTTCGCCCCTCTCCGCCGACTTCTCGGACGACGCTGATGTCGCTCACCATCGGTTCGCTCTGCTCGGGGTACGGCGGCCTCGACCTGGGAGTGCAGTCCGCCTTCGGCGGCTCGCTCGCCTGGCACGCGGAGGTCGATCCGAACGCCTCGCGCATCCTGGCTCGCCACTGGCCGGGCGTGCCCAACCTGGGCGACATCACGACCGTCGACTGGTCCACCGTTCCCCGGGTGTGCGTCTTGACGGCGGGCTTCCCCTGTCAAAGACGTCTCGGTCGCCGGCCGCCGGGCCGGACTCAACGCCCAGACCCGTTCCGGGCTCTGGCTGCACGTCGCTCGTGCGGTCGAGGCCCTCCGACCCTGCCTGGTTGTGATCGAGAATGTGCGCGGCCTCCTCACCTCCCCCGCCGGTTCCCCTGGCGACGTGGAACCCTGTCCGTGGTGTCTGGGAGACACCACAGGTCAGCCTCCTCTGCGGGCACTCGGTGCCGTACTCGGATCCCTGGCCGACCTCCGGTACGACGCGAAGTGGCTCGTGCTTCGCGCCTCCGATATCGGGGCCCCGCACCGCCGCGAGCGGACCTTCCTCGCCGCCTGGCCCGCCGGACACCCTGCTCAAGACGCCGACCAGCAACATCGGCAAGAACGGCGGCTCCCAACACCCGTCCAAGAGGAAGAGCGGGGGCCACGGCCCGAACCTGGCCGACGAGGTCGAGTGGCTCCTGCTGCCCACCCCCAAGGCGTCGGACGGGATCAAGGGCTCGCCCAACCAGCGGCACGGCAACGGGGACATGACCCTGCCCAGTGCGGCGGCGTCGCTGCTGCCCACGCCGAGGGCCAGCGACACTGGCACCCCGGGCCGCCGCCCCGGCAAGGGGTGGCGGCCACCCTTGTCGGCGGTGGTCCTCCCGCTCTGGACGGAGTCGACCCCGGAAGCCGAGGAACAGACCGGCGATGGGGAGCGTACGCAGCCGCCATCACCCGATGGGAGAGGCTCACCCGCCCCGCACCGGCCCCCACCGACGCGGCCGGTCGGCTCCGCGCCGACTTCGTCGAGTGGATGCAAGGCCTCGACGCCGGATGGGTCACCGCCACCCCAGGGCTCGGACGACCGGCGCAGCTCACCGCGCTCGGCAACGGCGTCGTCCCCCAACAAGCCGCTCGCGCCCTGCAGTTGCTGGCACCACCATTCCCGCACTGCCCTCACTGCCCTCACTGCCCTCACTGCGCGGGCGGGTAGCACCCCACTACCGGGTCTTCCCGGCAGGACCAAACCGCGGGTTCTCCGGATCCTCTCGGGCATGTCGCCGTCTCACAGATGGAGCACGCCCCCATGTCCGACACCAGCCCGACCACCCCCGCCGCCGGCCCTGAGCCGTTCCGCGTTTCCGACGGGGACCTCGACGACCTCGCCAGCACCCTCGCCAAGACCATGGCCGAGGTCAAACAGCACGGCGTCATCCTCGACCGCCTCGGCTCCGAACCCGATCCCGCACCCTCTGCCGACCAGCAGGCGGACGGCGCTTCGGCAGCCGGGGCGGCCGACCCCAAGCAGACAGTCGGCCCCGCCTCGGTGTTCATCCTCGCCCTGGGCGGCGAGGCGTACGCCGTCGAACTCGCCGCCCTCAGCGCCTGGGTGAACCACCTCTTCCTCCCGGTCTACGGCCGCGAGATCAGCACGACGCGTCCGTGGTGCGCACAGTGGCACGAACACCCGGAGGCCGTCGCCCGACTCCACGCGCTCTGGCTCGCCTGGCAGCAGTTCACCGATACCGAGGCCGGACTCTCCGGACCTTCGACCTGGCACCGCGACCACCTGGACCAGACGCTCGTGCACCTGCGCGCCCCCGACGGGCCCTTCGCGGCCTGCACAACGAGCACGACCCGCCCCAACCATCGCGTACTGGCCACCCCGGCACCCAAGCAGTCGGGAGCGTCGGCATGAACGACGCCTTCGACTTCGACCTCGACCTCGACGAACTCACGCCAGCCGACGACGACTCCGCAGAGGCGATGGAGACGTTCTGGGCCGACGACCTGACGGTGCTGTCTCAGCACCACACCACGCCAATCGGCTCCCACAGCTTCGTCCTCGCCCACGACCAGTCGGTCACGTGGGGAATCCCCGGTTCGCCGCAGCTCGTTGCAATCACGGTCGCGCGGGACCTCAGCCGGTCCACGTTCACGCTGGAGACGAGCCACCACGCCACGGCGTCCTTCGCGCAGAGCTGGCTCGTCGAACGCGGCTGCCCGCCCGAACGGATCGCTCTCGTCGGCGGCGACTACGTCAAGCCCGCCGACGACCTCACTGTTCAGGTTGAACAGCAGATCCGGGAGTCGGGCACTCGCTACGAGGTCCTCGACACCCACACCTCGGACTTCGACCCGAGCGAGACCTGGACGCTGACCCGCGACTCCAGCGCCGGTCAGGAACCGATTCGTGTCTTCCACGAAGAGTGGGACCACGACGCCGGCACCTACACGATGCGCGAGGGCGCATTCGCCGATGTGGATGCTGCCCGCTCCTGGCTCGACGACCGCAGCGGCCCGCTGCCGGAACCGCCGGAGTACAGCGATAGCAACGGTGCTGTCGTCCGGGCTCGCATCGCCCGCATCGCCCTCGCCCGGTCGACCGGTGCGTCCACGACGCCGAAGGCCAGCGTCGACACACCGCGCCCGGCCCCGGCGGGACCGGTACAGCGTCCGGTGCAGGGGAGGCTGCTGTGAGCCGCGCCTGCTTCGCCTTCGCCGCGCACCCCGACGCCATCTCCGACCTGCGTCAACTTCCTGACGAGATACGCGATTTGGCGCTGCTGGAGCTGCAGAACCTGGTCCACGGAAGTAACGACTGCCTGCCGCTGCAGGGCCGCCTCTCCGGCTTTCACAAGGTCTATGTCGACCCCTCAGTCGCCTACCGAATGGTCATCCAGTTCCGCCCGGCGCCGCCGACTTCGACCCACCAGCGCGAGATCTATCTCGTCGCCGCCGGGAGCCGGAAGGACTACGCGGTCTACCGCTCGGCCCACCTGCGCACCGGGCCCCAACAGAACGTCGAGGCGGATCCCGCCATTCAGGCCCGTGTGCAGGCCGCCAGGTCCCGGTCGCCGCTCGCCGTCGACCGGCCAGCGGCAGGCCACTCAGCTCCTCCGACAACGGCATCGCCCCCAGCTGCTGCTCCTCGAAAGGTTTCCCAGCGATGACGACCGATCGCACCCCGCTGTCTCGTACCGAACTGGCGGACCTCCTCACCGATGCCGCGCAGAGCGTCTCCGGCATTCTCACCGCCGAGTACCCGACGGCCGACGGCCGCTCCTACCTGCACCCCGTGCTGGGCGCGCTGTCCGCCGGGCCCCGGGTGGTCGGCGAGCTGAATGACCAGTTCGAAGTGTTCGTGGCCTCCGAGCCGCGCCCGGCCACACCGGCGGTCTTGTTCGCCCTGGCCTCCTACGCCTCCGCATTGGGGTGGCTCACCGAGTCCTTCGCCGAGCTGACCGTGTCGGTCGACGAGATCTGTGCCCGCGTGGGCACTCCCGCTGAGCCCAGCAACCCGGCCGTCGCCGCATCCGGTGGCACCGAGCTGGACGACGAGTTCGACTTCGCGTTCAGCGCACTGGAGCTGGCGGCAATCCGTACCGCGGCCGAGGCCGCCGGCCTCGCATCGGGCAACTACGTCGAGGTGCTGTCGCAATCTCTGCTCGCTGCCGCCCGGATCTCCGACGCCTGCATGGAGATCTCCAGCGGTCTGCTCGAAGACGCCGCGTACGTGCTCGACGAGGCAAGCGACCAGATCTGGCTCGGTGACGGCCCCAAGGGCCTCCCCACCCTGGTCCGCTCCCTGCTCGCCCGGATGGAGGCGGCGGAGTGAACCCGTACGACGCGAACACGCACCCCGGAACCCACCTCGTCGCCGAGACGCTCGACGTCACCCAAGTCACCACACTCAACACCACGTCCCGGCCTGGTGAACCGCTGTACCGGGCTGCGACGCAGGTGATCGGGGCGGCATACGAGTTGGACGAGTTGCACAGCCGGGTGACGCACGCGGCCAAGGATGCTCTCCAACTACTCGAACCCGTCAGTCGCGCTGAGCCAGGCAGCGCGCGGGTGTCGTACGCGCTGCTGCGGACCGCGGTCCCGGAACTCGGAGACCTTCTTGCGCAGCAGGGCCGGGCCTACGACCACCTCGTCGAGTCCGTCTCCGCCTACCAACGTCTTCTGCCCGAGCCAGATTCGGCGGATGACGACTGGGCCGTCGCGGGGAAACGCCCTCTCATGGCTCTCGAAGCCGTTGAGGCCGGCGGCGTCCAGTTCCGTCGGACAGGGATAGGCGATGACCCCTACGTCTCACAGGAGAAACCACAGAAACGGGCCCCGGCGATCTGGCCCCAGACCGCGCAACGGCTGGTCGCCGAGGGGCTGTTGCACCAGGACACCAGCGCGAACGTGTACCGGCCCGGCCAGCTCCTCTCACTCACGCCGCAGGGCGAAGCCGCCCTGCGTGATGCTCGCTCAACGTCGACACGTGTGTCCGCAGCCCTCGGCCGCAGCACCACCCCGGCCAACTCCCGCGCCCTCGCCGACTCAGCCGACGTGCCCGTCGCCAGGACGTCCCCCACGTCCTCCCGCTCCCGCTGACCCCATACCGACAGGACCACCATGCGTACCTCCGCACAGCCTCCCGCCTTCTCCATCGGCTCGGTCGATGCTCAGCGTGTCGAGGACGCGCTGGCCCGGATCGGGCCGAAGTGGACTGCCTGGTCGGCGATGACCTTGGCCGCCCAGAAGGGCCGCCCGATGCGAGTGCGCGACGTCGCCGCCCGGCTCCCCTTCGTCAGCGAGCAGTTCGTCGGCAAGCGGCTTGCCACGATGCACGCTGACGGACTGGTCACCCGGGACGACGACCATCGCGGTGCTCCCTACCGGCTCAGCATGCTCGGCGAGTCGCTGTCTCCCGTGTACCGCACCTTGTCGGACTGGTCCCATGCCCACTTGTCGGTCGGCAAAATGCCCGAAGCCGCACGCGTCGAGGACGCCCTGCGCCGACTGCAACTTCGGCGCTCGACCTCCGTGATCCAGGTCCTCGACGCGGGTGGCCCGCTGCGGTTCGTCCACATCGCCGAGGAGGCCGGTCTGGACAACGGCTTCGCTCGGCAGCGGCTCCTCCGGCTCCAAGCCGACGGACTGGTCGCCCGCACCGACCCGCGCCACGGCGCCCCCTACGTACTGACCGACGCCGGTCAGGCGCTGGGGGCCGTCTACGCAAGCGTCGAGCACTGGAGCAGCCCCCTCGCCGAGCGGAGGACCTCGTCGGCGCCGCGCCCTGTCCCGGCAGCCACCCGCGCCAACGCCAGCGTCCCCCTGGGGGCGGACGGTGTCCGGACCGCAGCGGCCCTGCGGCGGAGTGCTGCCGCGCCGAACGCCCTGTTCAGCCATGCGCCGCAGCCGCAACCGCGGGTGCCAGCGGCCGTGACCGCTCTGTCGGCCCCAGGTCGGGCCCGGTGACCCGGATGGTGAGAGCCAGAGCTGTCCCGCCGTCGCCACGGCGTCCGCGTGCGCTTCAGCCGATCGCCCTGCTGCGCACGCGGGCGCGTTCCCCTTCTACGCCCGGAGCTTCGACCATGCCCAGCACTGATGACCCGTACCGCTACGAGGAGGTACGGGTCAGCCCTATGTACCTGGCCGGTTCCAACGGAACCGGAGACGCCGGTTTCGCCCCGGTCGCTCACTGGCCGCACCACTACCTCGACGAGGGCCCCTGCCAGCTCGTCGTCACCTCGCCCGACCAACGAATTCGGATCGGCTGGTTCGGCGACGACTTCGAACTGTGGAAGATCACCGCAGCCGCAGAGGCCGTCTCCGCGCCCCGCTGGACGGCCACCTTCAACCACGTCACCCCGGCCGAGATCGTCGCCGGCCTCACCGCGGCGCTGGCCCACGACTACGCCGAGGCCGATGCCTACGACGGCAACGGACGCTTCCTGGCGAACCCGTCGATCCACTGGGCCGATGCCGTCCGGCCGCTGACCGACGCCGGCTGGCGTCGTGAGGCCGCTGAGCGCGGCACCGTCGAGCTCGTCGCCCCCGACGGGCAGGCAGGCGTTCTGATCGACAACCGTCTCTCCGGCTGGGACGACGAGAGCGTCACGTTGTGGGCCGGTCCACCGGGCTGGGGTACACGCGCGGAGGCAGTGTTCACGGCCCGCACCCCGACCCACCTGATCGCCGCGACGGCAGCGGTCATGGCGAACGCGGCCCCGGTGATCCGTGAACGGCACCAGATCGACCGAAGGATGGAGCACCTGGTCACCTTGACCCCGGTCGGCCAGGTCACCGATCCACAGGTTCCTCGCGCTCCAACCCCTCTCGACGTACGCCACACCGCTGTCGCCCAGGCCGTCCACCGCGCCGCGCGGGCCCCGCGCACCGCAGCCGACCTCCGGGTGATGGCCGCCCAGAGCCGCACTGCGGGCGCGGTACAGAACCGGTCGAGCAACTTCGCTCCCGCCGCAGCCACACCGCCCATCAGCGCGTCGACTCCACGGCGCAGCCGCTGATCCCCGCACTGGCCTTCCGCCGACTCCGGCCCAACAACTACCCCTGAACCACGGGAGCTCCGTCATGCCCACCGCCACCGCGCTCGACCAGGCCACAGCCATGATCGAGAAGACCTGGGGCCAGCCCATCGAGATTCTGGAGACCCTCACGGTCCAACGGCCAAGCACCGATCCGCTCCTGCGCGCGGCCATGCACGTCCGCTCAGCTCTGGCCATCACCGACAACGCGGCGGCCGCACACCAGAACCGTCTGCACGCCCTCTCCCGGCCCGGGTACGTGCCGGCCTTCTTCGAACTGGAGCGGATCACCAGCTCGGCAGCCGATCTTCGCGTTGCCCATGCGGAGAGCCAGACGTACTTGCAATCGATCAGGCGCGTGGTCGAAGCCCGCGAAGCAGCCGTGCCCGCAGACCGGGCCCCGGCGGTCCGCCTGGCCCAGGCCGCTGTCGCCCGTTCCGGGCACGCGCCGCACGCTTCCGGTCAGGTGGCGGACCTGTCCGTTCCTTCGGCCGTCGTCGGGCCGTCGGCGCCCGCTGCGGGGCCACGTCGCTGAACGGTCAGGCGAGATCCTCGCCGTGGTGGGCGTCCTCGGTGTGGGGGCCCACCACGTGGGCCAACTGCTCCACCGTCAGCTCGACGCGTCGCCCGTCCGCTACCCGGTGCTCCAGGACTGCCTCCTCGTCCGGCCACCTGCCGGGCTGCACGCCGACGCCCCACTGCCCGTCGGCGACCATCGCGATGTCGCCCACGGTCCACGGCCGCCCAGCAGCCCGGATCTTGCGCTCCAGCCCGGCTCCGTCCCAGTGTCTGCTCGCCTCGGCCACCCCTGTCCCCCTTCGCTCCCGCGCGGCCCGTCGCCGCAACCCAGGTACGACAACCGCGTTCGCCGATCCATTCCCGTACCGCTGGCTACCTGCTGACGGCTTCAGTTCGCCCACGGCAGACGTCACTCCCCTGGAAAGCACTACGTGCTTCGGCATGACGCATGCCAACGTACGGGTGTCGGAAAGAACCGCAGGTCAACGAAGGTTTCGTCCCGCATGAACACCCGGACATCTGCTGCCCCCACCCCATCCACGAGGAGCTGTCCCCATTCCTTTTCGCGCCCCGCTCACCAACCACCATGCTGACGCCACGCCCTGCCCGGCGGCCCACAGACACACCAGCTCCGGCAAGCCGCTCCGCGCCGACTGCCCCGGACGCGCATACACGCAGGCCGTCTGCTCGTGCGGCGAGTGGGAGATGACGGGTCGTGCCAAGGGCTACGTCAACGAGTGCCGCCGTCGGCACCTCGCCGACCACGCCGAGAGGCCGAAAGTCCTTCGTGACTTGCCTGGCCTCGACGCCTCCTGACGCACCACCACCAACCCTGTCCTCTTTTCCCGTTCCGTTCTCGGAGGTTCCTTTGCCCCAGTACCTGACCGTCGGCCACCTGCTCCGCCAGCTCCAGGGGCTCGACCCCAACCTGCCGATTCGCCTCGCCATCAACCCCGACTTCCCCTTCGCCCACTACGTGGGGGCCGATGTCGTCGTCCGGGACGGCACGGCGTTCATCGCCGACGACGGCCAGGAGGACTACCTCCCGACGGCGGTGGGCGATGCCCTCGCCTGGGCCTGACCGTCCCATCAACACCACGGAGGCTTCCATCTCGCCGCGACCCCATCCTTCGTCCGTCCTCCCGCTGGACGATCTCGCCGTACACCCCATGCCTGACGGCGTACGCGGCGCGCTGGTCCGGCGCGTCTCCCCCCAGCCCGACGGCCCGCTCGACATCACGTGGCTCGCCGCCGGAACTCCACGGCTCCCCCTCGGCCGCGTCCTCCTGTACTGGGAGCCCGCCTCCCTCATGGGCTGGGACGTCACCGCCCAACTGGGCCTGGCCACCGCCGAGGTACACCTCGGCTCCTGGCCCGGCGCCCCGGACGACTGGCCGCGCCTGGTTCGTCCGACGGTCCACGAGGTGATCGGCCTCTGCGCCGCCCTCGCGTTCGCGACCGACGCCCTCGACCTGTCGAATCGCCTCGCCGAGGTTTGAGCGAGAACCGCATAAGGCCGCCCCGCGCCGAACAGGCAGGGGCGGCCTTGCCGTGCGCCCAGCCGGGCGTTGTGTGTGCCCGAGGGCTGGAAGCCAGTCGGCCGAGGGCTCCGCAGCGAACTGCACGGCTCCGCTCGGCGGGAGATCACTCCGTCTGCCTGACCGGTGCCCGAACCCGCCCGTAGGCTGCGGCCATGACGTCCGATTCGCCGATGCCGTCCCCGCCGTTCCCCTCGCCCGAGAACGCGGTGCTCCGTGTGATCGTCGACAACGCCGTCGAATCGGTCCGCAGCGGTGGGGCCTCCGTGGAGGAGGCCATCCTGCACGCGGCGGTGCACGGCTGGTACGAGGGCCACATTCAGGGTGAGGACGAGTGCCCTGGGTGCGACTTCCGGGGCTGGCTGCCGAAGAACAGCAACCGCGGCTGACCACCCCAAAATGCCGAGGAGCGCCACCGATTCGTCGGTGGCGCTCCTCGGCATTTCATCCCTTGCTCGCCTACTCCAGGTAGATGCCAGCGAAGACGCCGTCGAACCCGAGCGCGACCAGCCCCTCCTCGACGCTCGGGTAGGTCGTCCCGTCCGGGCCGTCGATCAGGGCGTCGAAGTCGGCGCGGCTGATCTCGGGCTCGAGCCACTGGTTGCTGCAGCGGCAGCGGATCCAGACGTTGCGTCCGTGGTTGATGAGCAGCCAGTCGCGTCGGGCCCGGCAGGCCGAGCACATCACTGGGATGCCGCCGAGGGCCAGTTCGTGTGGGTGGCTGACACAGCGGGTCGCGCCGGGGCCGTCGGCCGGTCGGGTCTCGTACTGGAGTTGCAGCAGGGGGTCGGTGCCAGCGGGAAGGACGGGCAGCGCGGGTGCCGGCTCCGTGGTGCGGTCGGTGGTTCTGAGCACGAGCGTCATCTCCCGGTCGAGGGCTTCCTGTTTCCATCCGTAACAGCCGGTAGAACCGGCTGTCCAGGCGATTGATGGTGTCCGGCCGGTCGGCGAGCGGCCTTCTGGACTCTGATCAGCGGCGCGGTGGACGGGTGCGCGGCTCGGAGACGGCAGGGCGGACCGCCGGTGCAGGGGTGTTCCGTTCGTTGGTGCGGTTGGCCGAGGTCCTACTCGGGCGAGCGCCGGGCTGCGGGCGACGGTCGGCTTCGCCGGGGTGGGCGGGGAGTTGGGCGATTCGGCGAAGGCGCCAGACCAGGACGTCGTTCACGTCCGCGGCGGTGTCGAGTTCGCGCATGTCGATGGCCTGCTGCAGGAGGCCCACGGGGTCGTGGCCAGCCTGCTCGACCTGGGCAAGGGTCGCGACCAGGGCGTCGGTCTTCGTCGACTGGCTGTCTGCTCGCGGTCCCTGCTCCGGCAGAGCTGCGCGGATGGTGGTCTCGTGTGTCCGGCGTTCGGCCTCCGGGAGGGCACGGCCTTGGTCGTGCAGTACTCGCATCGGCGTGGCGGCGGCCTGCCGGTACGCGGCTCGCAGGTGCTCGGCGGCCTGTCGGGAGGCGTGGGCTTGCTGGGCGTGACCGCGGGCGGAGTGCCAGCGGGCGGCGGCGAGGGCGACCAGGACCAAGGTGGAGACGAGCATGGCGGTGGTGCCACCGTCCTCGCCCCGGCCGAGAGCGCCGCCGGCCTGGACGATGCCTCGGGCTGCCGAGCGGAGAGCGCGGGTGTCGGCGCGTTCTGCTCGGACGTGGCTGCGGGTCGCCCGCTCGAAGGCTCGGGCGGCTGCGCCCAACTCGGCACGGGTGGCGGCCGGGGAGGTCTGGGCGACCGCGTCCAGGAGTTCACCGACTCCGACGAGTTGGGCTGCGGCGTCGTCGTCGGCGTCGAGGAGTACGGCGGCACGTTCCGCGACCCCGGTGGCGCTCCGTCGCTCTCGGGCAGGTGGGGACCACTCCGGTCGGCTGCTGGGGGCGGCCGGGGACGGCGCCCCTTCGATGCCGTCGACCAACCGCTGACGGATCTTCGGGAGGGACAGGTCGGGGGCCAACTTGGAGCCGGGGTACCAAACCGGTTCACCGTTGCGGTTGCGGTCGCCGGGCAGGGCCACGTTGTAGCCGAGCGCGTCACCGGACGGGGCATGGCGCATCTTCACGCGCAGGCCCGCCTCGTGGAGCCGGGTGAAGAACTCCTTCTCGTCGTCCGCTCCCGCGGCGGCCTGGCGGACGGCTTCGCGGAGTGTCTCGCGGGAGGTCTCGGGGCGGCCGGTCCGTTCGGCCTTGAACTTCTCGGCGCTGGTGGGGTTCTGGGCTGCGGTGCCGTCGCCTGCGTTGAGACGGCGCAGGCCCATTTCCTTCTCGATGCGTCGGGCTTCGGCCTGGGCCTTGTTGAAGTCGTAGTTGAGGCGGGGATTGCGCAAGTCTCCGCGGACCAGGGTGGCGACGATGTGGATGTGGTCTTCTGCGTGGCGGACGGCGATCCACCGGCAGCCGTCGGGATCACCGTCCGGGGCGATGTCGGTGGCGTGGACGATGCGCTGGGCGACGGCGTTCCACTCGTCGTCGGAGAGCCGTCGGTCGCCGGGGGCGGTCCGGACCGAGCAGTGCCACACGTGCTGGGCGGGCGCGCGGTCACCGGCCTGCTTGACCCGGAGGTCGAGGGCGGCGGTGAGGCGGGCGAGAGCGACTTGCGGGTCGGTGTCGCGGCCGGGGTCGGGGGCGAAGCCGTCCCATGAACCGACGAGGTGCGCGTCGGTGTGCTCCTCTCGCTTGCCGGGGCCGTAGAGGTAGACGAGGAGTCCGTGGGTGCGGGAGCCGCGTCCGATGTCGGGAACCATCAAAGCCTCCTGGTCACCAGGTTGTTCGCGGCGTCGTCGAGGCGGCCGAGCGACTGGGTCAGAACGTTCAGTGCGTGGTCGAGTTCGCCGGGGCGGGGCTGGCCTCCGGCGTTGTGGATGTAGGCGATCTGATTGATGTTGTTGCCGATCCGGGCCAGCGCGGTACGCAGGGCGGCGAGTTCGTCGATGGCCGTGTCGAGTTGTTCGTTGGAGTGCAGGGTGATCGAACCGCGGGCGGCGGTCAGGCCTGCGGCGGCGAGGAAGCGGGCGACGGTGACGCCGCGTTCTACGGCGGCGGCGACGATCTCGGCTTTCTCGTCGTCGGAGAGGCGGGTGGTCGTCTTGCGGGTGCGCTCGCTCGGGTTGCGGCTGCGGCGTCGCGGTTTGCGGTCGGGGAAGGCGGGCGTGCTCGGGCTCGGCTGCTCGCGGTGGTCGGCGCGGTCGGCTTCTCCCCCGGTGACCGGCGCCCCCTGGTGCCGGTTGCCCGGCTGGTTCCCGAGCGCCCTCGCTCGGGAACCAGCCGGGCTTCCCCCGCCCTCCTGGGCGGGGGCAAGTGCGTGCGACGGGCCGTAGGACCGTCGTACGCGATAGCTTGCTCCGCCAGGAGCCGTCGTGGGGTCAGGCTGCTGTCCGGCCGTGGTCACCGGCTCGTCTCCGGATCCTGCTGCTGGATTTCGCGGACGAGTTCCTCGATCCAGTCCATGGCCAGGACCGGGTGGTGCAGGGTCCAGGGGCGGCTGCGCCGCTCTCGTTGCACGACCCAGGTGGTGTCGGGGCCGGACTGGGCACGGTGGAGGTGGCCGCGTTGGTGCAGGACGGTCAGCCAGGAGTCGACTTCGGCAGGCGTGGCCGGGAGGGTACGCATCGAGTGTCTCCGCTTCTGCGGTGGAGGGGTACGGGACGGGCATCCGGAGCAGGTGACCGACCGAGGTGACCGGCTCGGTCACCCGCTCCGTGGTGTCCGGTCAGGTCCGGGCGGAGGTGACCGGCTGTCCGTGCTGGGCGCGGAGCTGGCCCATCAGTGCGGTCAAGGTGTCGCTGGACAGCGGGATCTGCTGGCCTCGGATCGCCTGGGCGACCACCTTGCGGGTCAGCTTGTCCTCCGCCCTGACCGCTGACCGGGCGATCTTCAGCAGTTCCTCGGTGTCCGTGTCGGGCCGCCGGTCACCGGGGGTCCGCGCCTCTCGGTCAGTGACCGGCGCAGGGGTGACCGGCGAGGTGGGGACCGCCACCGGGCTGCCCTGGTCACCAGTGACCGGCGCTGTGCCGTCGGGGCGGTCAGTGACCGGCCCCGCCGTGCCCGACTGTCCGGGCAGGTCAGCGGCCTCGTGCGGCTGACCACGGTCACCGGTGACCGGCTTGCTGCTGTCCGCCGGGGCCCTGTCCCCGGTCAGTGACCGGGCGGCGGGGATCGGCTTGGCCAGGGGCAGCGGCGGCCGGTCGGTCAGGGCAGTGACCGGCTGACCGGCCTTGACCTGACCGGCCTCCGGCTGCTGCTGACCGACCCGGTCGGGCCGGGTGACCTCGATGCCATCACGCCGGTCCGCCTGACCGAGGTCCTCACGGTCACTGCCCTTGACCGGCCCTCGGGCGATGAGGATGTAGAGGTGGACCGCTCCGGCCAGGGCGAGCGGGGCGATGGTGGACAGCACCGCGACCACCATGTCCCCGAGCCGGAGACCGGTACTGGCGACCGCGTCCACGTTGAGCCGCACCGCGTGGAGCGCGTTGGCCCAGATGCTGGCGGCGGTGGCCGTGCCGAACAGCGTCCAGACATAGAGCCGGGCCCTCAGGGGCGCGTTGCGCAGGACCAGGAGCGCTCGGATGCCGTAGGCGATGAACCCGTCGATCACCAGAGGGAAGAGGTAGGTCAGGAGGCCCCGGATGTGGATAGCGACGGCCATCTGCTGGAGGGCGTCGTACGACAGAGCGCATCCCGCACCACCCAGGGCGACGACGGCCGCGCGGTCCCATCCGGATATGTGCGCCGCCTTCGGCGTGCTCGTGGTGGTCATGCCGCCGTCCCGAAGTCGTCGCGGCCCAGGTGCTCATCGTCGGTCTCGGGTGGCAGGGCGGTCTCCGAGGGCTGGTCGAGGTCCCGGTTACGCAAGGCGCGGCGAAGTTCGCGGTACAGCTTCTGGGCGTGCTCCTCGGTGATCTTCAGGAGCCAGGCCAGGCGTTGCTCAGTCACTCCGTGGCGGTAGGCGGCGTGGACGACCGCGCGGCGTTCGGCCTTGGTGAGGTGGACGTCCCGGCCGCCGATCGTGTCGTTGACGCGGCTGTAGTCGAGGCGGTGGGCGAGCTTCTCGTGCAGCGAGCCGCGCTCCTCCTCGGTCAGTCCGCCTCGGATGCCGTCGGTGTCACCACCTTCCAGTGCGGCGTCCAGGCACGTGCGGCGGACCGGGCACTGGCCGCACAGCGACTTCGCGGCGGCGATCTTGTCGGTCTCGTCGGGCTCCGGGAAGAAGGTCTCGGGGTCCACCGGGTTGTACTCGGTGCTCTGGCAGACGGCATCGGCCTGCCAGGTCTGGTCGCCGAGCGACCGGTGGCGGTCAGGGCTGATCGTCCTGGTGGTCATGCGGATTGCTCCGATCGCTCTCCGCGCGCAGGGGCGTCGGCAGAGAGGTGCGCTGGTCGGGAAGGTATTCGGGCGGCGCGCAGCGGGCGCGGCCTGGCGTGTCGGCCTGCGGCAGGTCAGGCGGCGTGGCGACGTCTGCGGTCGACCGGCTCGAACTCGACCCGCGTGGTCATCTGCGCGAGCCTGCTGGTGACGCGGTCACCGAGATAGGACCGGAGATCCTTGATCGCCAGGTTGGTGGTGATCAGGGTCGGGAGTTCGTAGTTGTACCGGCGGTTGATCAGCCGGTACGTCACTTCCTCGACCCACTCGCTGGACTTGGCCGCACCGAGGTCGTCGATGATCAGCAACGGGCAGCGGCTGACGGCCGCCAGCTCCCGCTCGCTGTCGGCCCCGGGCCGAGGGCGCAGTTCGGCGTACAGGTCGGCGGCGGTGGTCGCGCGCCAGCGCACGCCGACTCCGCTCTGCACCAGTCGCCGGACCGCGCCGTACGCCTGGTAGGTCTTGCCCGCTCCGACGACCCCGGCCATCAGCAGGCTGGGACCGGTGGTGACCTGCCGCCTCGCTCCCCGGCTGGGGGCGACGGCCGCCTCTACGACCTCTCGCGCCCAGGCCAGGACCTGCGGGTGGTCGGTGACAGCGGACTGGTAGCGCGGGGGCGTTCCGGCCAGCAGGGCGTCCAGCGGGGAGAACGGCTCGGGCTCGGCGGGGAGCGCCGAGACGGCGGACTGGTCGATGTTGCGGGCGGCCAGGATCCGGGCCATGCGGTCCAGGGTGTCCTCGCCGAGGGGCTGCGGCTCGCGGTTACGAGTGCGCATCACAGCTCCTCGGCGTAGGCGGCGGCAGCGTTGGCCGGGTTGGTCCACGCCTGATGGGCGGGCACGTTAGGCCGGATTCCCGGCCGCGCCAAACCCCCGGGGCGGGCGTTCATCGCCTCGTTGACCATGCTGGTCAGCACGCTCGGGTGCTTCGGGTTGGCCGCGAAATTCGCCAGCCCGGCACGGATGTGCTCCGGAGCGACGCCTTCGGCAAGAAGCTTCTTGGTGATCCGCCCGAGGTGTCCGAGCACGTCGCTGGGCGGGCGCTCGTCGCAGGCGGCGACGTACTCGCCGACGAGGTGGCTGGTCGAGACGCTGACTGCGGGCGCTGTGCGCCCCGTAGGGACAAAAGATCCAGGATCCAAGATCCTAGATCCAGGCGCCGAGCCCTCTCCGACGCTTCGGGGATGGTTCGGGGACTCTTCGGAGAATGCACTCTGACCTGCGCTTTTCGCTCCAGGGCGGCCGGGAGCGTCGGCCATGCAGTCGGCGGCTTCCCGCCCACCGGAAGGAGTCGCGCCCGTGTGTCCGGGAGACGCCGAGGTGGTCTTGGCGGGCAGATCGAGGGTTCGGGGAACGTTCGGCGAGGTCTCCCCGTGCCCTTGGGGAGCAGTGGACGAGCCCTCGGTCCGCTTGGTGCAGGCGCCCTTGCAAGGAGCGCACCGGTCGGCGGCCTGGTGCTGCGGGCAGGCAGGCAGTCGCGACTGGCTCGCCTTGTCGATCTTCTGGTGGTCGGACCAAGTCACGATGTGGAGGTACCGGCGGCCGTCACAGCCGGTGTACCGGCAGATCAGGTCGGCGGTCGCAAGCTGATGGAGGTCGTCTTCGACGTGGACCGAGGTGTGCTCGGCGCGGAGGGGCCAGAGGAGCCCGGCGATGATCGCGGCGTTGTCGCGGTGGCGGCCGTGGTCGTCCGACTGAGTGAGCAGTCCGAAGAAGGTCCTCTCGGCTTCCACGGTCACTTCGGCGAGCGACTCGGAGAAGAACGCCTCCGGCTTGATGGTTCGTATCCTCGCCATGTCAGCGGCCCCGACCGGCGGCGATCAGGTCGCTGCGGGTGAGGGTGGCGTCGGCGAGGTCGAACGTGTGCGGTCGCGTCCAGTCCACCTCCGGCCAGACCCGCAGTATCCAGCGGCCCGCGACCCTGCCGGTCGTGCGGGACAGCTCCATGGTCTTCCCGGTCTCGTCCTTGACCACAGCGTGCAGGTGAGGCCACGTCTGCGTCGGGTCGCTGAAGCTGACCCGGATCGTGGCCGCGCCCGGGATCATGTCGGCGAGCTGGGCAGCGAGGCGGTTCTGGCGGCCGGTGTCCGGGCAGGCCAGGGTTCCGCTCGGCATGGCGAGCATGCGATACTCCGTTGTTCGTAGGAGCGCGGTGCGGCGGTTCTCGTGCAGAAAGCCCAGCCGCCCGCGAGATGTGAATCGGCATCCCTTGGGGTGCCGGCCCGGCGCTTGGGAGTTGGTAGCTCCCGGGCGCCGGTGCTTTTTTACGGCCTAGTCAGTTCGTGCCTTCCATCTCCTCGTTCCGCCCCTCTCCGGGGCGCTGCCCGGCGGGGGACGACGAACATACGTAGACCCCTTCGGACAAGTCCACCCCTGACTCTGAAGATCGTTTACAGATCGCACAGGACTGGCGACGGCCGGTATAGGGAAGGCGCGCTCCCGGAACGTCGACAACGACTGGGCGTCGAATCCGGCGGGCGTCGCGCAAGTAGCGACGACGCAACATGCATGGGGGTCCTTCCTGAAGCTGGCACCATGGAGGGCTGGAGCCCGGAAGCAGGTGCGGTACGGAAACGTACGCCAGTTCCGTGGATGTATCAACCTTGGGGTACAGTTCCTCTAGAGGACGCCCCCAGCGGCCAGATCACCCAGGAGTTCATGTGCCACGTCAGTTCGACGGCCGTCGCGTTCGGGCTGTTCGGCGGGGCCTGGATCTCCATCAGAGGGAGCTCGCCGCGCGTGTGGGCGTCAGCGCTCCCAGGGTCGCGGGATGGGAGAGCGGCAAAGAGTTCCCTAAGGGTGAGCGGCTCCCCGCCATTGCCGCGGCTCTCGATCAGCCGCTCGACGTCCTTTTCCCTCACGACGGCCCACCGGACCTGCAACTCCTACGCTGTGACGCCGGCCTCAGCATCGCGCAGGCCGCTGAGGTCATCGAAACGACCCGAGTACCGGTGAGCAACGCCGAATCCGGCCGACGCAGGCTCAACGATGCTTACGTCCAACCGCTCGCGCGGGCGTACGGCGTGACCGAACGGGAGCTGCTGGCCGCCCAGGACTGTTCGTTCGGGATTCGCACCAGCGTCTCTCGTAGCGAACAGGAAGCCGCGCCCCGCAGCGTCGGAGAAAAAATCAACTACCTCCTCCGGTATGGGTACGTCGACCAGGAGGCGCCCTCTAACGAGGAGATCGCAAGGCTCGTCAATGAGCACGCGGGGGCGGCAGTCATCACAGTTGACGGCATCGTCGCCCTTCGCTCGGGTGTCACAGCCGAGGCTTCCGACATCGTGCGTGCTGGGCTAGCCCAGGCCCTCCAGGTCGATGTCGGCCTGTTCCAAGACGACGCCCAGGTCGACCCAGCGGCCCGCGAACTCCTTGAGGCGATCCGATTTCTCGGCTCGATTCACCGAGGACAGATTCTCGGCCTGGCCGCCCGCGGCAATTCTGCGGGCTTGTCCGCCGAGATGATGGCCCACATCAACGGCCTCGTCGGAGAGCTGAAGCACAAGCTGCCCGAGGTGCCGGAGGTGCCGGAGGTGCCGGAGGACGGGGCGTAACCCGTCGGCCGGCGGTCCTCGCGGGCTTGGCGCGAGGCCGCTCCCAACCCTGCAGGATCGTCGTCTGACGCGGGCCTTCGCCGCGTGGGCCCCAGGCCGGTACATGCTTCCCGGCTGCTGCCCGACAACGAGAGAAGGACTCCGGCCTTGCCCCATTGCGGGGCAACGCCGGAGTCCTTCTCTGTTGGACGGCGCCGGGCTAGGACGCGGTGAGGTCCACACCGAGCAGCTCAGAGAGCGTGGCGACCGTCTCCGAGGGGTCCTGGTTGTGTACCCCGGCGAGACCGAGCTGCTCTGCTGCCTGCACGTACGCTTCGGTGTCATCGACGAAGATGCACTCCTCGGCGGGCAGGTCCATGAGCTTGAGCGTGATCTCGAAGAGCTCGGGGTCGGGCTTGCGCATCAGGTGGTGCTCGGAGATCACCACGGCGTCGTACAGCCGCTCCAGGTCATAGCCGTCGTACAGGTCCCACGGGGCCAGGCCCACGCTGTTGGACAGGATGCCCACCTTGATGCCGGCCCGGCGTGCCGCAGCGGCTGCGTTGATCAGCAGCGGCTCGGGGCGAAGATCGCCGAAGATGCGGCCCATCAGGTTGTCGGGGGACACGCCCAGCAGCTCGCCACCGAACTCGTTCCACTCGACCTGGGAGACCGCTCCGCGCTCAAGATCGCTAGTGATCCGGACGCCGCGCTCGTCCTTGTACAGGGCTGTGAGGCAGGCACCCTGGGGGAGCCCCTCGCGCTGCTCGAAAGCCAGCACGGCGGGGAGCAGGGGGGTCGTGAGCACGCCCCCGAAATCGAGGATGAGGCCGGTGCGATTAGACATGCGGGAACTCCATTGCTGCTGAGATTTCGGACGCCCATCGAGATCGGACAGCGTCACGGCCCTCGGCTGCGTGTGGCGACGGCGGTATCTGTGCGTCGCAGGGCCGGGGCGTCTTACGGGGCGGAGCAAGATCTATCAGTCCGCATGAACCACGGTACCAGCCCAATTCATGCACGGGATGGTGCCAAATCTCACTTAGCCGTACTGCGAAAATGGCCGGTGAAGCTCATTGCAGGCGAGCGGCCCGGTTCAGATTCCATCTCTGCCGAATGCAGGAGGAGCTCCCGAGCCTGATCTGCAGTGATGTGTGAGTAGGCCGTGCTGACTCGCGCGTGCCACGCCGCTTCACTATCAGTGTCAACGAATGGCTTATCTCTCAGGGGGGCAGCGGCGCACAGATTGGCTGCAGCAGTGTCAGCGACCTGGAGTGCGGCCTTAATCCAGTATGCTTCCGCGGCTGGCTCGGGGTCGGGGTGCGAGGCAGTAGCGTCTTCGGCTGCGAACATCAAATCTCGTGGAGCGTAATACCGAAGTATCTCGCAAGCATCGGCAATGTCGTGAGTCCATCGGTCCAGGCGAACATCGATGGGAACACGCATGTGCCTGAATTCCGTGAGGCGCCGTTCTGGTGGGTACAGGCTCGTTCCGGGAAAAGCCTCCACCAGGTCGAACCAAAGCGGGTACGTCGCGTGAAGGGTTTTCAGAGTCCTCCATCGGGCCGCCGCTGCGCGGGTGGTGGGAATGCTTGCGCCTACTGCAACGATCAGGAAGAGCAGGTTCATCCATATCGCCGAGGCGTCTACAAGGAACTGCACCGTGGAAGTACTTAGGGGGAACGCGACGGTGGTCCAAACGATGGCAATACGGGCCACAGTATGGGCGAGCCCCATCCACATAGAGAGCCCCATCAGGCCGAGCCCGACACGCATGCTTGTGCTCTCGGCCTGCCGCGCCGCCCTCGTCCACTGGTAGCCACAAACCGCAGTCGTGACGAACGGGAAGAGGTAGAACACGGTCATGTAGACCGCAACTCCCCATTCCCCAGCGTGGTCGACGAGGAAATTTTCACTCGGCGTATCCCGGTCCACCACGGTGAAAAATAGGACGGTGAGCAGAATGACGCCTACTGCCCCCACCCCATAGGACGCGCGGGCGATCCAGCGGGAGGCCGCAACGTGTCGGGGTACGCATGTCTCCGAGCTCTGTCCGTAGCTGGTGGCAACGTAAGTCAGGGCCGCGATGATCGCCGCTGTGCTGGCAAAATGCCTGAGCAGGGCACTCAGGTCCACTACAGGAATACGATCCACCGCATCCATTGCTGCTGGCGTATAGAGCCACAGAGCTACGGCAAATCCCGCGTAGCCGCCCCAGAGCGCCCGGCGGTGAGCATCGGCGTACCGAACTGCAGGGAATCGCCAAATGACAATGACGGTCATCACGGCCGCAGTAAGGTATTTAAAGTAGTCGAACACGGAACCAGTAATATCTACGCTAGCTGCACGTTTCGCCGCAGCTCTAATTGCCAGTGGGTGGACTGCGCGGTGCGACGACGGCCGTAAAGCTGAGAAACGCGCCTCAGCGGTCGCCAGTCGATCGCGGTTAGAATCGGCGTCGCGGTGGAGCGGCGACTGGGTGAGCAAGTGAATGCTCCAGGAGGCTGACCATGTCATCTCCCGTGAACGACTGACGGCGGCGCGCCATCCGCTTTATCAACGATGCCGAAAGCTCGGCCGCCTTTTCCTCCGGGCTGCCAAAATCTACACGCCCCTGCACCAGGGTCGATGGGAAACGGCGAACGACTTCCTGGCGAATACGCTCAGGGACGTACCGCTCGATCTCGGATTCCGTCAGAGAGGTGCCGTGATTGAGCCATTCGTGCGCGAGCTCATGGAGGATGATGTGCTCTGTCTGATTGCGACTTGACCGGCGGCGATAGAGAATGATGGTGAACTCCGGTGCTTTGACTCGAAGTCCACATGCCGTGCCGAGCCCTCCGTCTGGATCATCCAGGGGGACCAGCCGGATCTGGCGACCCCGCGCATGCTCCATATTCCTCACCAGCGCCTCGACGCTGAAAGGAGTGGGAATAGGGAGATCGGCGAGGGCCTGCTCGCATTCCTTCACGAGTGCGCGCCGTGAAGGGTCACTACGCCAACGCATGATCGCTCCCCTGAAAAGCCACTGGGTGTTCACTGCCAGCCCCATCTCGATACCCGTACGCGGAGGCGCTAGTAGTCAGGGCTTGAACTTGAGGCGTGTGGTGGTCGGCCAGCACACCTGCCTCTTGATCGTACAAGGCGGAAAGCTTGATCGATATGGGACGGACGTGTCGCGAAAGTCACCCAAGTGCGCATGTCTCGCAATCTAAATTCCAAGATCGAAATTGAGCCACGGCGCCTTAATTGATCTTTGGAATGCTTGCGAGGTCCAGCCCGGTCGAGAGCGGGGGCACCTTCAGCGGGATGGAGGGAGGAGCGTGCGCCTTCGCGCAGACTATTTCGTCGTTCGAGTCGTCACGGACGGACACGACGGGCCCACGCCCGACTCTGCCCACCATCTCTCAACGCTCGGCTAGTACTCCCCAGTTGACGCGGATGTCATGGAACGGGTCTCCCACCAGGAACTGATGGGCGCTGCTCCGCTGCCCTTTGCGAGGGATCCGTCCGGGCGGCGGTCGGGCAGGCCCAGAAGCTGCTGCTCGATGAGGGCGAGAGCGAGGTCTTTCCGGAGGTCGATGGCGGGGTCGTCGACGGGGTAGAGCCATCGATATCCGTACTGAAGCATCAGCGCGATTCGGGCACGGCCGGAGAGGTTGATGCCTCCGGTGTGCCAGGTCCGGTTCTCGAACAGGACTGCGTCGGTTCCGGTGACGTCCGGGGTGATAGCGCCGGGCGGATCGATGGCTCCGACGGGGACGACCGGGTTTTCGGGGAGGTGGTGGCTGCCGGGGAGGACCATGGTCAGCCCGCAGTTGGGGGTGACGGGAGTGAGGTAGTAGGCGGCCTTGATGGCCATGCGGGGGGTGTTGGGAAAGCCGAGGTCGGCGGTGACGCCGTACATGTCGCGGTGCCATCCGTGACGCTCGGGGACACGGATGGTGCGGGGCGGGCCGCTGGGCAGGGCGATGAGGTGGGCCGACAGCAGGTGGATGTTCGGGCTGAGGAGCTGGACGACGGTAGGCAGGACGGCCGGGTTGGCGAGGAGCGGGAGGAAGGCACGGTCGAGATTGAGGCATCCGCGGAAGCCGTCCTTGCCGTCACCTCCTCGGTCGCGGCCCTGGGTGATGTCGCTGGCCAACAGCTCCTCGGCGGCGGTCAGAAGCTGGTCACGCAGGGCGGGGGTGATCGCGTCGCGGATGACCGCGTACCCGTCGCGTTCGAAGGCGTCGATGGTGCCGACGTCGGGGGTGACCGGCGGGGGCGTGCTCATGGGCCCGGTATCTCCTTCGGGGCGTCGGTGAGGGTGGTGGCGAGCTGCCACAGGCTGGCGTCGTCGAGGCCGCAGAGCTGGCGAAGGTGGGCCTGGGAGACGGGTCGGCCGGGGTCGCGGTAGCCGAGGACGGTGAGCCGGGTCCCGGGGTGGCGGCGGCCGAGGAGGGCGTGGATGTCGGCCGGGTGCCCGCTCGTGGCCAGGACGATCGGCGCGCGGGTACCGAAGTGGCGAGCGAAGGCGGCCGGGGCAAGGGCGAGAGGGCGGGTGCCTTCCTCGGCCAGGGCCGTGAGGTCGTGGACGTGGACATACCGCAGGCGCAGGTCCGGGCGATCGGCGAGGAGCCGCTGGGCCAGGGTGCCCAGGGCTTCGGCGGACAGGTCACTGGCGGAGGCCAGGACCAGGTCCGGCTCGTCGGGGCCGGGGTGGGTCAGGTGGGGCCAGATCGCTATGCCGTGCCGCAGCTCCTCGTCGATGGTCTCCAGCGGGTGGTGGACAGTCGTGTGCTTGCCAGCAATGACGAGCGTGCACCGGTCGAGCTTGCGTAGAGCGAAGGTGAGGGCGGCGGCGGTGCGCGCGGGGTCGGCAGGGGTAAGGACGTGGAGCGTGGGATCGCAGCCGGCCAGAAGTGCCGAGGTGAGGCTGGGGTTTTGGTGGGTGAGGGTGTTGTGCCAGCCCAGGCTGGTCAGCAGGTAGACCAGGCTCGGCAACGGAGCGAGTCCGGCATGCCGACGCACGGCCCGGTGCTTGAGCTGCTGCTGGACGAGGCTGAGGGTGATCGGCGCGAACGCCTCGTAGGTGGCGACGAGTGCGTGCCGACCGGTCTCCGTGTAGCCCTGTGCCCAGGCGTGGCACAGCTCCTCGTTGAGTACTTCCACCGCCCACGGCACCAGCCGCCCGCGTTCGTCGGTGAGGTCGAGGCGGTTGGAGGCCAGTTCGTCGGGGCTGAACACCCGGAACGGTCCTTGTTCGGAACGGCCCCGCAAGACCTCGGGGACCACCTGCGCGAACGGGCGGCCGCCGGCGTGGTCGGCGACCTGGGCGGAGGCCGCGACGCAGCCGCGCGGTTGCTGGAGACCGTCGGGCTCCGGAGAAGGTAAGGGGAGCGCGGGCAGGAGGTGCGACCGGGGGCGGCCGCTGGAGGTCAGCAGCTGTGCGGGCTGATAGGAGATCAGCCACTCGGCGAGCGCGTCGAACTCCGCGGGTACACCGGCCGGGTCGCGCAGCGGCGTCTTGTGGACCGCCGGGGTGCCGACGAGGTGGGCGGGGGCGCCGTGCCCCTTGTCCAGGGTGAGGACCAGGACGCTCGACGGTCCCGGGATGCCCAGGGGCTGCGCAGCGCTGAGTGCTTCGGCCACCGCCTGGCGGAGCTGGGCAACGTCGCGACCGTCGCTGTAGACGGGCCGGTGGCCCAACCCGGTGAAGTACGCGGTCAGTTCGGTGCGGCTCAAGGTGGACAGCACGCTGCGCCCGCCCATACGCATCCCGTTGAGCAGGACCACGGGAAGGACGGTCCCGTGGGCGCCCGTACCGTGCAGCGCGCGTGTGGCGAGCCAGGAGGCGGCGGTCGTCCCGGTCTCGCACTCCCCGTCGCCGATCAGGACCACTGACAGCCGGTGGGGCGCATCGAGCACGGCGCCCTGCCCGATCGCGAGGGCGGGACCGAGCTGGCCTCCGGTGTGCAGGTGGCCGGGGATCATCGGGGTGATCTCCCCGCCGAAGTCGGCCCGAGGGAAGCCCGCGACGAGTTCGTGCAGACCGGCCGTGTCCTGGCGCAGGTGGGGGTGGGCGTGGCCGAGTCGGCCGGTGAGGTAGGCGTGGGCGAGAGCGGAGGGTCCGGCGTGCCCGGCGCCGTGCAGGACGTGCAGCTCGTACCCGTCGGGCACGGCCGCCTGGAGCGGGCCTAGGGCGGCGAGCGCTCGGTTGACGGGCGGGCACACCCCCCAGTGGCCGGCCGGTCGCGTCTTGACGTCGGCCCGGGTCAGAGGCCGTGTCAGGAGCGGGTTGTCGCGGAGATAGAGCTGGGCGAGACAGAGGTAGTCGAGCGTGTCGGCGACGGCGGCCACCGACGCGTCGGGTACCAGGCGGTTGGTCCGGCGGGCGAGGTCAGCCCACATGCGGTCCTCCTGCCTGGGTGAGAGCGGCTTCGACTGCGCGGGCGTGGACGGTGCCCTCCCGCTGCAGGCGGGCGGCGGCGCCTGCGGGGCAGTCGACGATCGTCATGTGCTGGCCGTGCGGGCAGATCCCGCCCTTGACGACCGCAGCGATACCAGCCCCCGTGGTCCGATCGAAGACGGCGACCTGGCCAGCGGTGAGCGCCGGGTGATCCTCGTCGTCGGCGGCGGGGGTGGAGATGCTGCACACGGCGGCGGCCAGGGGCTCGCCGGCCAGGGCGACCAGTTCGCCGAGGACGCCGTCGGGGCAGCCGACGAGCGCCGGGGAGCCGACAGCCACGACGGGGTCCACGCCGGGCTTCCAAGGGAGACGGAGCGCGAGGTCCCCCGGCCACAGGCCGCCGGTCAACAGGCGAGCGTCGTCGCTCAGTTCGAAAAGCGCGTCAGCCGTAGCCGGAGAATCGAGCAGGAGCAGCAGCGGCTTGGTGCCGGGGCGCTGCTTGGCCCGGAAGACCGCGCCGGTGGCGGCGGGGTCGGAGGCGCGGGCACACAGCATGTACCAGCGGGGCGTGGGCACGGCGACCATCTCCCCGGCGGCCAAGAGCCGGGCTGCGTCGGGTAGTTGGTCGGAGGTGAGGAGGTCCACAGCGCTCTCCGTTCTCACACAGTTCCGGGGCGGGCGAGGGCGCCGAGCGTCGGGTACTCCAGCCACGGGTCCGACAGAGCGCGGAGGGCGAGGTCGGGGTGCTGGGCGTGGCTGACGCGGAAGTACGCCATCACCCTCGGGGTGCTGCTGGTGTTGATGCCGACCCGGTGCGGGACGAGGTGGTGCATCACGATCACGTCGCCGGGCTCAGCGATGAGGGCGGTGCCGTCCTGGGCGTCGATGTCGTCGGGGGTCTGGGCGGGCTGCCCCAGGACCCAGTCCGTGAAGAAGTAGTCGGCCATCCGGTGGTGCCCGCCGGGCACGTAGTGCAGAGCGCCAGCGTCCGCGGTGGCACTGCCGTCCAGGACGACGCCGACGATGAAGGTGAATGTGCGCAGGTCGCGCGGCTCCAGGTGCGGGCAGGCGACACCGTCGACGTGCATCGCCTTCACCGGCTGCTGTGCCCCGTACGGAAGCCGGATCTGGATCTGCGCCCGGGTGACCGGGGTGGGCCTCGCGGGCCGCAGCAGGTCTCCGGCCAACTCCGCCAGGCCGCTTCGCCGGTACCTCGGGCCTGCGCTGATCGCGCCTGTTGGTGGGCCTGGTCGCCGAGCGGTTGACGGGACGCGAGCCAGTGCCGTTCTTCGAGCGGCCAGGGCCCCTTGAGCCCTTGAAGCCGTTGGAG
>NZ_JAAAHS010000480.1 GCF_009908195.1 Streptomyces boluensis
GCCGCGTACTCGTACCGGAGAACCCGGCGGACGCGACGGATGCGGCAGACGAGACGGGCGGGCCGGGGCGCGGGCATGTCACGGCCGGTTGGCTGCTCGCCGAGGGTGGCCGTGCGCGGGCGCGGTTCCTGGCCCTGGCCGGTTAGGCCGGGCCCCTACGGACGCTCTCAGGGGCGGCGGCGCGGCTTGCCCCGCTTGCCGCCGCCGCTGGCGCCACCGCGCGGGGCCTTGCCGCCGGACTTCGCGCCGCCCGACCTGGCACCGCCGGACTTCGCTCCGCCGGACTTGCCCTGGCCCGGCTTCGCGGTACCGGGCTTGCGGCGTGCGGTCGTCGCTTCGGGGCGCTTGCCGGTGGCCGTCGGCCGGTCGCCGTCCTGGGTGCGGCGGCCACGGGTGCTGTTCACGGTACGGCCGCGCACGATGCCGATGAAGTCGTCGACGAGGTCGGTGGTCCGCTCCTCGGGCCACGCCAGGGCGATCTCCGACTGCGGTACGTCAGTGATCGTGCGGTACGTGAGGTCCTTGCGGTGGTGCAGCCGGGCCAGGGACTGCGGCACGACGAGCAGCCCGATCCCGGCGGCCACCAGCTCGATGGCGTCGGCGGTGGTCTCGGGCCGTTCGAGCGCGGGCTGCCCCGGCGGCCGCTCCCAGTCGAAGGGGTCGTCGAGGGGGTGCAGCACGATCTCGTCGGCAATGTCGTCCGCCGTCAGCTCCTCGAAGGCCGCCGCGAGGTGGTCCTTCGGGATGACCACGACGGACGTCTCGGTGTAGAGCGGGATCGCGCTGAAGTACGTGCGGTCGACCGGCAGCCGTACGAGGCCCGCGTCGGCGTCGCCGTCGCGCAGCAGGCCGTCGGCGTCGGCGGCGTCGACCGCGACGAGGGTCAGGGGGATGTCGGGCAGCCGCTCGTTCCAGATCCGCACCCACTTCGCGGGCGTCGCCCCGGGGACGTAGGCGAGCCGGAACGACGGTGTTGCTTCCGAGCCAGTCACGCCGCCAGGTTACCGGGCGTGGTCAGAGGTATCGCATCGGGCTCGTTACCCTTGACCCCATGACGACGCACCAGAGCACCCAGACGATGAAGCCCGCGACCGCGGCGAAGAAGTTGGGTGTGTACCTCCAGGCCACCCCCGCCGAGTTCCAGGAGGGTGTCGTCTCCCGCGCGGAGCTGAACGCGCTGCAGGCCGACCCGCCGGAGTGGCTCCAGGAGCTGCGCCGCAACGGCCCGCACCCGCGTCCGGTGGTCGCGTCGAAGCTCGGTGTGTCCATCGCGGGCCTGGCCCGCGGCGGCGTCACCGAGCCGCTCACCACCGAGCAGATCGACGCCCTGAAGCAGGAGTCGCCCGAGTGGCTCCAGCGGGAGCGCACCACGCAGGCCGAGGTCCGTAAGGAGACCGTCCGCCTGAAGGAGAAGAAGGCGGAGCAGGCGCAGAAGGCCGACCGGGACAACTGAACCGCGTCGAGCCGGGGTCGTCGCCCGCGCGGAGCACCCGCTCCGCGCTGCGACGGCCCCGGCTCTGTGCGTTCCGGGGTCCGGGTACCCGCCGGGTGCTATCCGGTGGTCCCCGAGCGCACGACGCGGAAGCCCACGTCGTCGAGCCGCAGCGTCGGGTGGCTGCGGCGGCGTACCGAGGCCCGGCAGCTCCAGTGCTCGTCGAACCAGCCACCGCCGCGCAGCACCCGGTACGTGCCGTACACCTCGGGGTCGTACTGGTCCCAGCACCACTCCCACACGTTGCCCAGCATGTCGTGCAGACCCCACGCGTTGGCCTGCCGGCCGCCGACCTCGCGCAGGCGGCCCTCCGAGTTGCCGCGGTGCCAGGCGATCGCGTCGAGCTCGCCGTACCGCGCGCCGTCCGTGCCCGCGCGGCAGGCGTACTCCCACTCGGCCTCGGTGGGCAGCCGGTAGCCGTCGGCGTCCAGGTCAAGGGCGACGGCGTCGGGGTCGTCCGGCTGCCGGCGGTGGGCCGGGGTCAACCCTTCCCTGCGGGACAGCGCGTCGCAGAACCGCAGCGCGTCCCACCAGGACACGCCTTCCACGGGCAGCCGGTCGCCGGGTGCGCTGCCCGGACGTTCCCCGGTGACCTCGGCGTACTGCTCCTGGGTGACCGGTACGGCGGCGATCCGGAAGCCGGTGACGTGCCGGGTCCAACTCTTCTGCGTACGCCGGTCGTTGAGGGTCACGTCCCCGGCGGGGAGTTCGACGAGCTGCGGTGCGGTGGCCGGCCTCACGCGCCGTGCTCCGTGGTTCCGTGCTCGCGCAGGATCGCGTCGATACGGGCCCGGTGGTCCGACTCCCAGGCGTCGAGGGTGGTCTCCGCCTCCTTGGCGAGCTTCGCGCGGGCGTCGCGCAGCACCTGTTCGCCACGGGCGTGCGGGGTGACGACGACGCCCTCCTCGTCGGCGACGACCACGTCACCTGGGTGCACGGTGACGCCGCCGCAGCGCACCGGGACGTTCAACGGCTCGGGGGCCGCCTTCGCACCGGGGATCGGGATGACCCCGCGGGCGTATACGGGGAAACCCATGCCACGGACCTCGGCCAGGTCGCGGATCAGGCCGTCCGCCACGAACGCGGCGATGCCCCGGCGCTGGGCGACGGCGCAGACGTTGCCGCCCGCCAAGGCGTGGTCCAGGTCGCCCGATTCGACGACCAGGACCGTGCCGGGCTGCGCGCGGTGGATGGCCGCGTGCAGCATCAGGTTGTCCCCCACCGGGCAGCGCACCGTGAACGCCGGGCCCGCGACGCGCGGCATGCCCGGCCACAGCGGCCGGATGCCGATGTCCATGACCTGTGCGCGGCCGAGCAGGTCGGCGAGGGTCGTCGTGGGGATGTCCGTGAAGTCGCTTGCGCCGTACGTCGGTTCGGTCATGTCCCCGATCATGCCTGGTAGCGGTTGGCGAGCACCTCGTCGGCCTCGGCCTGGCTGGGCTGCCACCAGGTGGTGACCGGTTCCCACACCCAGATGCGGCCGCCGGAGAGGTCCAGGTCGTCGGCGGTGAAGCGGGCGCCGGGGTGCGCGGGGGCGCCGGCGACGGTGACGTACTCGACGAGGCGGGTGTTCGCGTCGGACGGGTCCTCGATGGTGCGCACCGCCGCGTACCCGCTCTTGCCCGCGCCGAGGGCGTACGGACCGCTCTGGCCCAGCGGTACGGGCAGGGCCGGGCCGTCCAGGTCGCCGAACGTGACCGTGGGGATGCGGTCCACGGCGCAGCGTTCGTCGCTGGTGTTGGTCACCTTGATGCGCAGGACGTTCGGGTACGTCCCGTCCTCCGGTTCGGCGGTGGACGCGGCCAGGCGCACCTGGTTCGCACGGCAGGCCGGCGGCTCCGCCTTGCCGGTGGCGGCCCGGTCGACCGGGTGCGCGGCGGCCGGGGCGGCGGTGAGGAGCAGGCCCGCGGCGAGCGCGGCGGTGGCGGTGCGGGTGTGCATGGCGGGTCCCTTGCGGTTCGCGTGTCGGAGTGGTCAGTTCACTTGGTACGTACGCGCGTTGCCCGTTTCGACACGCGAGGGGCGCGTTGGGTTGTACGTACCGTGCCGGGTGGTTCTGGTGGTGTGCCGTGGGCTCGCGGTGGGCCGGTCCTCCCCTCACAGCGTCCCGCCCGGCGGCCGGGCGCGCACCCGCACGCCTGCGGTGACCAGGGACTACGCGCGGTCGTGCGGCGACGGAAGTTGCCTCGACCTGCCGCTGTGGCGCCATACTGGCACCATGGATCTCACGCCCTACGTCGCCCACCTCCGCCAAGAGCTCGCCGTCGCCGCCGAGGCGGGCGGCGAGGAGAGCCGGGCCCTGGCCGAGCGCCTCACCGCGCCCCTGGAGTCAGCCGCCCGCCTCACACTGCTCAACGCACTCTCGGCGGCGATGGCCGACGTGACCCGTGACCTGGCGCCGGGCTCCGTGGACGTACGGCTGCGGGGGCTCGACCCCGAGTTCGTGGTGACGGCGCCGCCCGCCCCTGAGTCGTACGAGGAGCGGGACGAGCCGTCGGTCCCGGCGCCGCCCGCGCCTGTCCCCGACGACGACGGCACCACGTCCCGCATCAACTTCCGGCTGCCCGCGCATCTCAAGGCCCGCGTCGAGGAGGCGGCGGGACGCGAGGGTCTTTCCGTGAACGCGTGGCTGGTGCGGGCGGTGTCCACCGCGATGGACCCGGGCGCGGCCGCCGGTCGCTCCTCGGGGCGCGGCCGCTCCCGGAGCCAGCAGGGGTTCACGGGCTGGGTGCGCTAAGGCCTGTGCGGCGGCGAGTGTGGAGTTGATGGGGTGCTGCGGTTGCTGCGGCTACGCGGTTGCTGCGGTTGCTGCGGTTGCCGCGCGGGCCGTTCGGTTCGGGAATCCGGGGGTTTCCGGAAGCGTTCGGCTGAGAGCCGCTCTTGTGCCCCTGCCGCGTCCGGGAGACCTCCCTCATGTCAGAGCCAGCGATTGATGCCGTCGTCTTCGACGTACTGGGCACGCTCGTCGACGAACCCGCCGGAGTCCGTGCCGGCATTCGTGAACTCGCCCCGGAACTCGACGAGTTCGAAGTCGAGCGCGCGCTGTCGCGGTGGCAGCAGCACATCGAGCATGAGCAACGGCGGATGCTCGACGGCGCCCGGCCCTACCTCCCGAGCGACGCCCTCGACCTGGAAGCCGCCCGGCTCGTCGCCGACGCTGCCGGCGTCGACGACCCGGCCGCTGTCGCGGAGTTGGCGCGGTCAAGTCGCAGACTCCCGCCGTGGCCTGACACCACGTCAGGGCTGGCCCGGCTCGCCGGACGGTTCCCGCTGATCGGGCTCTCCAACGCGAGCCGGACGGCGCTCCTTGAACTCAACGCCCACGCCGGACTGCGCTGGCACCAGGCACTGTCCGCCGAGGAAGCCCGGAGCTACAAGCCGGACGCGGCGGTCTACCAACTGGCCGTCACCGTCTCCGGACTGCCGCCGGAGCGGCTTCTGATGGTGGCCACGCACGCCTGGGACCTGCGCCGGGCACAGGCCCAGGGCCTGCGCACCGCCTACGTCGCCCGCCCCGTCACCGACCCGCCGACCTCCTCGGACCGGTTCGACCTCTATGTCGATGATCTGGCCGACCTGGCCGACCGGCTCAAGGCGTAGGGCGAGGGC
>NZ_JAAAHS010000481.1 GCF_009908195.1 Streptomyces boluensis
CTGCTCCGCAGACACGACGCGCCGCCGCTACGCGGCGGGAGTGATGCCGCGCTCCGCGCGGCTGAATTCCGGCTCCGCCGGAATTCCCGGCCAACTCCGTTGGCCCGGGCTCGAATCGCTCCGCGATTCGGCCCCCAGGAATTCGCTCCGCGAACTCCTGGGTTTGGCTGGCTAGTTGAGGGTGACTGGTGTGTGCCGCCCGAGCCTCCTTCCGATGCCGGAAGTCTCCTCCAGCTGCCGAAAGTTGAAAGAACCGATCACTGTGTGACATTCGGCCGATCTGATCGGTCGATGCAGATCATGTCCGTCAACCGGTGTGCGTCAAACATGTAACCCAGCTAGCTTATGGAGTAGACGCGCACACCCCATACAGACGAACCGGCTCTGTTGAGACCCCCAACTAGCCATGCCGATAGCCCGGATGAAAGCCCCTCAAGAACCCTACGGAATACCAGAACAGAAGCAGCATCAAACCCCGGCCAGGGAAAGAGAAACAAACACGATGTCCCGCGAACTGCGTCCGCACCAGATTGAGGCCGTGGACGCCACCCTCCGTGCTCTGCAGTCCCCCGCCACCGGACACCCGCCGGCCCACGGACTGCGCGCTCAGGTCATCGCTGCCACCGGCTCAGGCAAGACTCGGATCGCCACCGAAACCGCCGTACGCCTCAAAGCATGCCAAGTCCTCGTCCTGGTACCGACGTTGGACCTGCTGCTGCAGATGGCCACCGCTTGGCGCGAGGGCGGCCGCGGCGGCGCCATGGTCGGTGTCTGCTCACTGCGAGCCGAAAACTCCGACGGCGTGCCCTGCACGACCGACCCGGCCGAACTCGCCTCGTGGGTCCAGGGGTTGGAGCAGGTGACGGTGTTCGCGACGTACGCGTCGGTGGGCATGGGGATCCTGCAGCGCGCCCACGAGGCCGGCCTGGGCGTGTGGGACCTGATGGTGGTCGATGAAGCACACCGGACCAGCGGGGACGGTTTGAAGCCCTGGGCTGCCGTGCACGACCAGCAGAAAATCCCCGCTGCCCGCCGGCTGTACATGACGGCGACGGCGCGGGTGTGGGAGGCGGACGAAGGCGGCGCCGGCGGTCGTGAGCCGCGGATGGTGGCGAGCATGAGCCCCGACTCCCCCGTCTTCGGGCCCGTGGCCTACAAGTTGACGCTGTCTGAGGCGATCAGCCGCGGGATCGTGGCGCCGTACCAGGTGGTGTGCGTCGACATCAGCGATCCCGCCCAGGCTGTACGGGAGTTGATCGGGACCGGTACCGATGAGGTGCGCGGGGCTCGCTTGGCCGCGTTGCAGACCGGGGTCCTGACCGCGGCGGCGCAGGAGAACCTGCGGAAGATCCTCACCTTCCACAGTCGCGTCGCCGAGGCCGAAGCCATGGCCGAAGGCCTCCCGGCGGTCGCACGCCGGCTGTGGGAGAACGACCGCAGGACGTACCCGGATCCGGAGCGGGTGTGGGCGGGATGGCTCTACGGAGAGCACCCGCCCGCCCACCGCCGGGCCGTTCTCGAGGAGTTCGCCTCCGACGTCATCGAGGACCAGGAGCAGCCGGCTGCCCAGGGCGGTGTCCCTCGGCTACAGGCCGCCGCCGTGCGCGTCCTGGCATCGGTGAAAGTGCTCGGTGAAGGTGTCGATACGGCGGATTGTGATTCCGTTGCCTTTTGCGATGTGCGAGGGTCGATGGTCGACATCGTGCAAATGGTCGGGCGCGCCCTCAGAATGCAGCCCGGTGACGGAAAAATTGCTTCTCTTATCGTTCCGGTATTTCTCGCCGAGGGTGAGAAGCCCGACGACATGCTCACCTCCCCGGCCTACGGAGCCCTCGCTAAGGTCCTCGGCGCGCTCCGCGCACACGACACCGACACCATCGAAGCCCTCGCCGACTCCCGCCCCCGCAGCGGCCATTGGACCGAGGCTGGCCAGGAGCAGGAGGGCCCTGGCGAGGGCCGGGAGCAGTTCCACGGAGACGACGGCGAGGAGAGCGAGGCGGGGGCGAGCGCGGGGGCGCGGGAGCTGCTGAAGTTCTCCACCCCGCGTGATCCGGCGGAGCTGGCGCGGTTCGTGAAGCTGCGCGTGTTGGAGCCGGAGAACGAGTTCTTCCGCCGCGGTATCGCCGCCTGCACACGGTATGTGAAAGAGACCCGTGCCGGGCAGCTGCGGGTCCCGTACGACTACGTCACCCCCGACGACTGGTCGCCCGCGGGGTTCCCGCTCGGCACATGGCTCGCCGACCAGCGTCGCTTCAACAAGACCGGCGCCCTGTCGCCGGAGCGGGCCGGCGCGCTCGAGAAGCTGGGGATGGTCTGGTCCCACCGAGACGTCGCGTTCGAGGAAGGCCTCGCCGCCGCCCGGAACTGGGCTGCCGAGCACGGGCACTTCCTGCCGCCCGCCACCGCCATCTGGGACGGCTACCCCATCGGCACCTGGGCCAAGAACCAACGCCAAGCCGCACACACCGCCGACACCCTCGAGGAACGACGCGAAGCCGGCCTCCCCGTCGAGTCATCGGTCGGGGCACTCACCCAGGAACGACGCGAAGCCCTCGACCAGATCGACGCCGGCTGGTGCCCGGTCTGGGACGTCGGCTGGCAGCGCTGCTTCCGCCTCACCCAGCAGCACATCGACGCCGACGGCTCACTGCCCCAGAAGCCCGGAGAGACGGTCGTCCAGGGCGAAGACCTCGGACGCTGGGTACAAACCCAACGCCACGCCTGGCAACAGCTCCGGCCCGCCCAGCAATGGCTCCTCGCCAACATCCTCAACCTCCAACCCGCCCACGAAGACGAACGACCCGTGAAACGGACCCAGGACACGAAATGGAACCTCAACCTCACCGCCGCACGCCAATACCAAGCCCGCGAAGGACATTTGAACGTCCCCCGCAAGCATGTCGAGCAGCTGCCGGTCGGCCTCGCGGGGCCCGCCGCTTCGGGGCGTGAGACCACCCCTGAAGGCACCATCCCGATCACCCTCGGCACGTTCATCGCCAATGCACGAAGGCGCGCAGCGAAGCTGACGCAGGAACGACACAACGATCTCGATCAGCTCGGCATGCGCTGGTGAACAGCCCGAAGGCAACGCGCGCTGAGCAAGCCCCGTGGTAAGCGCGCGGGCACTCCAAGCTGCGGGATGAGGTGCTGCTGCTCCCACCATGCGCGTACAGGGCGAGGTCCGTGTCATGCTCAGGTCTTGCGCATGACACCGAGCGCCAGAGGGCGACCTCGACTGCCGCTGGGCGGAGTACCTCGAAGTCGCTCAGGCCAGCGAAGCGCAGGTCGGAACACCGGTGCCCGAAGGCGGAGGGCTCACCAGCGGCGGCTCGCCACCGCGCGTCACGGGTCCCTAATGCTGATCGGCCCTCAGGTTGATCGCCGCGGTTTTCACTGCGAGCCCATGAGTTGGCATCGCGGCGACCGCGCGCAGGCTCACCTAGATGCGGCACGGTCTCACTTCCCGCGGAAGAGTTCCTGCAGATCCTGCCGAGAGCTGGGAATAGCGCATGGGCGGAACACCGACTCTTCACCAGTCGGCCCGCGGCCCCGTGCACGCCGCTGGACGGAAGCCGGCGAGGGCCACTCGCCACGATGCCGTCCCGGGCAAGCCGGACAGCGTGCGCAGTGGCCCTCTCAGAGCCTGTGAATCCCTGCATGACGCTCCTAGGGCGCACCTGGCAACCTCCAGATGCACCCTTCCGCCTGCCGTCACGGAGTCAGGCGTCGAGCCCAAAACGGCTTACGACCGGCTTGCTCGACCCAGTTGCAGGCCGCACCGCCGCATGCCCTCGTCGAGGTCCGCGAGAGCGTCCGTGAGGCACGCGAGGGCGTACTCCGGCTGAACGACGTAGCCGAGGGTGCTCACGTGCTCGCGTATCGCGTACCCGAGGGGTAGCCGGGGCGACGCGGTGCGTTACTCCTCGAACTGGTGCGCTCGGCCCCGGATCGTCGTTTCGCGCGGCGTGCCGACTGGCTGCCGGCTCGTCACCTCCGACCGATACGACCTAGCAGAGACCGCGCTTCTCTCGTTCGGCATCGTTCAGCTCGTCCCAGAGTCCCTCCGGGTCTACCGTGTACGGGGTTTCATCGAGGGCGTCGTAGTCGTCGGTGCTCAATGGCAGTCCTAGTTTGGCGAGTTCGGCCGCCAGTTGGGCGAACGCTGTTCCCTCGTCGGGCTCGTCCTGATAGCTCGCCCGCTGGGCGGCGACCGCCTCGGTCAGCGTGAGACCGGCCATGCCCCAGAAGGTGCCCTCCGTGTCCAGCTCTATGACGTGCCAGGGACGGTCCGTCGGTTCGTCGGGGTGCAGCCAGTAACCGATCCAGCCCTTGCCGCCCTCCGCCACGAGCTTGACGTACTTGGCCATCTCCGCTGATCCGGCGTAGAGAGCCTGCGTCTCCGGGTCTGCGAGCTCCCGTTGGCTCAGATGGCTGCTGTCCCGGAGCGGGTGGACCTCTCCCGGCTCGAAGAATTCGAGATCGAGGAGGTACGTGAAGTCGGTGCGCCCCTCCCACTGCGCCACAAGCAGCACCCGCAGATCGTCGGGTACGGGACGGCCGTCCAGCCGCTCGCGCGAGAACTCGGCGAGCCGTTCGTCGTGCATGCGCTTTCTCCAGAGCTCTAAGCGTGATTCTCCCGTCAACGTAACAGCGGGGTCTGACAAGGGAGTTGACACGACCGCGGCCACCGGCCGTTCTTCTGCACGCTGCTGTGTCACGCCTCGCGGCAGCGGGTCGGTGCATGCGTCAGCACGTACCTGCAGTGGGGTGGCGGGCCCACTGATCGGCTGTGGCTCCGCGGTCGCGCTCGGGCAGGGGCGCATCCGGCCGGTCCTCAGACGCAGACCTGCTTGCGTTCTGAGCGCTGAGGGCGAGAACGCGCTCGGTGAAGTGCGGCTCGGGCGGGGGAAGGCCGAGGTCGTCGTCCACGTAAGAGACGGCGAGCGGGAGGTATCCGAGGGCTGCGTGCACCGCGTCGGGGAAGGTGCGCTCGGCGCTTTCCGGATTCAGAAGCTGTTTCTCATCCCCGGTTCTGAGCAGCTCGGAGTCCTGGCCTGGTGCGGTGTCCGAGGATGCTGGACGGGCTGGGGC
>NZ_JAAAHS010000482.1 GCF_009908195.1 Streptomyces boluensis
GGGCGGGCGTACACAAAAGAGCGCCGAGTCGCGGGACCGTCCGCAACTCGGCGCTCTGGCTATGGAGTTGTTGATGCCGCCCGACGGCGCAAGACTGGCGAAACATGCGTTCGCGCCGCCGGACGGAGTGCGAAGGTGACTCATGGGCCTGCTGGGACCGCGGCGGATGCGATGGAACGCGGGTCTCTTCCCTCAGGTCGAGAAGGGACCTTCGAACCTTTACCACCGCACTGGCTCGCACACCGCCGCGGCCCAGTAGCCGCCCGCCGGAGCGGGCCGCCCCTGCCAGGACCACCCCTCATCCGGGTCCATGGCCAGGGCTCTGCCGTAAGGGATCTGACCTCCCGTCATATCCCTTACGGAGCCTGTGAGTCAGGTACTGCTAGTCCTCGCGCAGCGCGCGGACCGCTTCCTCGACACGCTTGCCGTAGTCGGCGTCGGCGGCGTGGAAGTGCGCGAGGTTCTTCTCGATGACGTCGTCACGGGTGACCTGGGACAGGCCGCCGGCGATGTTCGCCACCAGACGGGACTTCTCGTCCTGAGACATCAGCCGGAACAGCTCACCGGCCTGGAAGAAGTCGTCGTCCTTGGTGTGGGCCGGAGCCTCGTGCGTACCGGTGTGGCCGGTGACCGCCAGCGGGGCGGACAGCGCCTGGCCGGTCTCGGCCGGGCCCTCGTACGAGTTGGGCTCGTAGTTCTTGGCGGCGCGGCCCTGGGCGTTGGACGCCATCAGACCGTCACGGCCGTAGTTGTTCGCCTCGGTCGCCTTCGGCGCGTTGACCGCGAGCTGGGTGTGGTTGACGCCCAGGCGGTAGCGGTGCGCGTCCGCGTAGGCGAACAGGCGGCCCTGCAGCATCTTGTCGGGGGAGGGGCCGATACCCGGAACGAAGTTGTTCGGGGAGAAGGCGGCCTGCTCGACCTCGGCGAAGACGTTGTCGGGGTTGCGGTCCAGGACCAGACGGCCGACGCGCTGCAGCGGGTAGTCGCTGTGCGGCCACACCTTGGTGAGGTCGAACGGGTTGAAGCGGTAGTCCGCGGCCTCGGCGGCCGGCATCACCTGGACGTACAGGGTCCAGGACGGGTTCACGCCGCGCTCGATGGCCTGCAGCAGGTCCGTCTGGTGCGAGTTGGCGTCCTGGCCGGCGAGCTCGGCGCCCTGCTCGGCGGAGAGCGAGCGGATGCCCTGGTTCGTCTTGAAGTGGTACTTGACGAAGAAGGCCTCGCCCTGCTCGTTCGTCCACTGGTAGGTGTGCGAGCCGTAGCCGTTCATGTGGCGGTACGAGGCGGGGATGCCGCGGTCGCCCATGAGCCAGGTGACCTGGTGGGTTGCCTCGGGGGCGTGCGCCCAGAAGTCCCAGACGTTGTCCGCTTCCTGCTTGCCCGTGAACGGGTCACGCTTCTGGGAGTGGATGAAGTCGGGGAACTTGATCGGGTCCTTGATGAAGAACACCGGGGTGTTGTTGCCGACGAGGTCGTAGTTGCCCTCTTCGGTGTAGAACTTGATCGCGAAACCGCGCGGGTCACGCACGGCGTCGGCGCCACCGAGGCTGTCGGCCACGGTCGAGAAGCGCAGGAACAGCTCGGTCTTCTTGCCCACCTCCGAGAGGAAGTTGGCCGAGGTGAAGCCGGTGACGTCGTCGGTGACCTCGAAGTGGCCGTACGCGCCGGAACCACGGGCGTGCACCACGCGCTCCGGGATGCGCTCCCGGTTGAAGCGGGCGAGCTTCTCGAGCAGGTGCTGGTCCTGCAGGAGGATGGGGCCACCGACGCCGGCGGTGGCGGAGTTCTGGTTGTCGGCGACGGGGGCGCCGGACTCGGTCGTAAGCACGCGCTTCGACATGGTGACCTTCCGTGCTGGAGCTTCTGCATCCCACCGTGGCCCCAAGGGCCCCCCACCGGGAGGTGGTCAAGACGGGTCGGCGGAGGAATCCGCGGATGCCGCGGAAAGACTTTTCCGCTGTGTGATGGAGCGTAAGTTCGGCCGGAACGGAACGTCAACACTTTGTTGAATAATTGCGTACGGCTGATTTCGCGCAGACCTACGCGGCCCGCGACCGTGAGCGGTCGGGGCCTGCGCAGGAAGAGTGATCCGGGCGGCGTCCGCGCCTGGGCGCGACAGGACAGGTGTCAGCGCGGGCGCCACCCGGACATCTGGGGGAGCGGCGGACCGTCGGCCCGCCGCTCGCGGATCAGACCTGCTGGCCCGAGAGACGCTCGACGGCGCGCAGGAGCGCGGAGTGGTCGAGACCGCCGTCACCCTGCGCACGCAGGGAGGCGACCAGCTGGGCGACGACGCCGCCGACGGGCAGCGAGGCACCGACGTTGCGGGCGGCGTCGGTGACGATGCCCATGTCCTTGTGGTGCAGGTCGATCCGGAAGCCGGGCTTGAAGTCGCGGTTCAGGAAGTTGTCCTTCTTGCGGGTCAGCACGGTCGAGCCGGCCAGACCGCCGTTGAGGACGTCGAGCGCGGCCTTCAGGTCCACGCCGGACTTCTCCAGGAAGACGACAGCCTCGGCGCAGGCCTGGATGTTGACCGCGACGATGAGCTGGTTGGCGGCCTTCACCGTCTGGCCGGAGCCGTGCGGGCCACAGAGCACGATGGTCTTGCCGAGGGCCTCGAGGACCGGCTTGGCCTCGTCGAAGTCGGCCTGCTCGCCACCGACCATGATGGACAGGACGGCCTCGATGGCGCCGGCCTCGCCGCCGGAGACGGGCGCGTCGATGACGCGGATGCCCTTCTCCTTGGCGTTCTTCGCCAGGTCGACCGAGGTCTGCGGGGTGATCGACGACATGTCGACGATCAGCGCGCCGGACTTGGCGTTCTCCAGGATGCCGTCGGGGCCGTACGCGATGGCCTCGACCTGCGGGGAGGCGGGCACCATCGTGACGACCACGTCGGCGTCCTTGACGGCCTCGGCGATGGACTTCGCCACGGTGCCGCCGGCGGCGGCGAGGCGGTCGAGCTTGTCCTGCTCAAGGGTGAAGCCGGTGACGTTGTAACCCGCCTTGATCAGGTTCTCGGACATGGGGGAGCCCATGATGCCGAGGCCGATCCACGCGACCTTGGGGAGATTGCTCATGAGGGTGCCTCTTTCAAAGCTCGTCAAGCGTCAAAGCTCTTGCTACGTCAGGGGGTTGCCGCCCGCCGCACAGCCGGGCGGCAACCAGGTGCGCGTACGGGACGCGCGGGGCCGGCGCTTGAGGGCAGCGCGCGGCCGGGCGGTTCAGCGAGCGGCGCGGGCCTCGGCGGGCAGCCAGCCGAAGGCCTCGGCGCTCGGCTTGTCGCCGGGCTTGTACTCCAGGCCCACGAAGCCCTCGTAACCGGCCTTGCTCAGCTGGTCGAGGAGGGACTCCAGGGGCAGGTCGCCGGTGCCCGGAGCGCCACGGCCCGGGTTGTCGGCGATCTGCACGTGGCCGGTCTTCGCGGTGTACTTCTCGATGACCTCGGGCAGGTCCTCGCCGTTCATGGACAGGTGGTACAGGTCCATGAGGAACTTGGCGTTGCCGAGGCCGGTGGCCGCGTTCACCGCGTCCACGATCTCGATCGCCTTGGGGGCGCTCACGATCGGGCACTTGGGCGACTCGGGCGCGTTCAGGGCCTCGATCAGGAGGATCGCGCCGACGCGGTCGGCCTCCTTGGCGGCGAGCGCCAGGTTCTCCAGGGCGAGCTTGTCCTGCTCGGCCGGGTCGACGCCGTCGACGCGGTTGCCGTACAGGGCGTTGAGCGCCTTGCAGCCGAGGGACTCGGCGAAGTCCGCCGCCACCTTGAGGTTGGCGCGGAACTTGTCCGACTCCTCGCCCGGGATCGACAGTGCGCCCCGGTCCGGGCCGGGCAGCTGGCCGGCGTAGAAGTTCAGGCCCGTGAGCTGTACGCCCGCGTCCTCGATGGCCTTCTTCAGGGCATCGAGCTCGGCCTGCTCAGGGGTGGGGGCGTCGACCCAGGGCCACCACAGCTCGACCGCGGTGAAGCCCGCCGCGGCAGCGGCCGCGGGGCGCTCCAGGAGCGGGAGTTCCGTGAAGAGGATCGACAGATTGACATTGAAGCGCTGGTCCGTGAATCCCATGAGGGGTCGGCGCTCCTTCCGTATTGCGGAAGTTACTTTCTACTTGATGGAAAGATTGCCTGTAGTGGGGGAGAGCTGTCAAGGCCGCCCGCATGCGCACCCGCAAAAAGGCGCCTCCCCGGCCGGGGAGGCGCTCTCGGAACGGATCGTCACTGGTGGCGGTCGGTACGGGCCACCGGGCCCGTACCGACGCGTCACAACGCGTCGACGGCGCTCACCTTCCAGCCGTCCGGCGTCCGCGTGAGGCTCATCCGGACCCGGTTCAGGTCCATGCGCGAGCCCGAGACCTGTGTGCTCTTGGTGACCTGGTTGACGAAGATCAGCACGACGGCGCGGTCCGCCGTCGCGGACGCCACCGAGGCCGCCGGGGCGCCACCGTCGGGCGGCGCCACCACGGAGGCCTTCACCACGCCCTTGTACTTCCTCGCCGTCGGCGCCACCACGGTCCTGGTCGTTCTGCCGTACTCCGCGCGGAAGGACCCGGTGAGATGGCTCCGCGCCCCGGCGAAGTCCTTCTCCAGGTGCCGGTAGTCGTACGACAGGACCACGGGCGCCGCCGCACGCGCGGCCCGCAGCGCCTCGGCCCGCGCCTCCTGGACCCGCTGCCCCTCCTGGTACTGGAGGCCGAGGACCGTGACCGCGACGAGGCCCACCACGGTCAGGACGGCGAACGCGGCGGCGAGGCGGGCGCGTCTGCGGCCACGGCGCGAGGCGTCGGCCGCGTCCTCGCCCTCCGGGACCGGCGCGTGCAGGACCTTGCCCACCACCTTCTCCACGGCGGGGAGTCCCGTCCGGTCGTTGACCAGGTCCTCGGGTGTGCCGGCCAGCGGGTCCTGCGACCCGCCGCGGCCGCCGTCGGACCGCTTGGCCGCCGCGCGGGCCGCCGCGGCCAGGGAGTGTCGGGCCGGTGAGCCGGGTCCGGTGCCGCGGCCTCGGGTGCCGGTGTTCGCCACGGTGTGTCTCCTTACGGGAGGGGTGCGGTCGCCCTTGCGGGAGTGGCCGGGGGTGTTCGGGAG
>NZ_JAAAHS010000483.1 GCF_009908195.1 Streptomyces boluensis
CACCGGTCTTCGGTGCGCACCCCGCCGCTTTCGTCTGCCGTCGTTCCGGCTGCCGCTACCAGGCGGGCTTCGCCGTGGTGCTCTCCTCGGAGGGCAGCAGCACCCACAGCGCGAGGTAGAGGAGGAACTGCGGTCCCGGCAGCAGGCACGAGACCAGGAAGATCACACGCATCGTGGTCGCGGAGGTGCCGAAGCGCCGTGCCAGCGCTGCGCACACTCCGCCGATCATGCGTCCGTCACGGGGGCGGGCAAGGGCGGTCATGGTGGGCTCCTTCGCGAACCGTGGGGTTGTTCCCTACGCCTTCAACGGTACGGCCGCGGAGGGGACAGAACGTCGGACTATGGGGCGATCCCGACCCTGGGAATCGTCGGGGTCGACCCCTGAGACACCTCGTCCATCGGCAGCGCGCGTACCGCCCCGAAGCGGTTCCGGCGCAGCCGGGCGCGGGCCGCGGGCACCACGGACACATGGGCCAGGGCCACCCCGAGGGTGTTGAGCAGCAGCGAGTCCACGTCGACGAGCTGTCCGGGCACCGCGGTCTGGAACAGCTCGATGCCGAGCGACATCAGCGCACCCGCGGCGACCGTACGGGCCAGGGACACCACCGACGAGGCGTACAGCCGGCCACCGGCCATGGGCAGCAGCACCCCGAGCGGGGCGAGAAGCAGCAGCTTCTCGCCGATCCGGCGGACGGCTTCGTCGGGCCCGAGCGCCAGGTCGGCGCGGATCCCGGCGAACGGCTGCAGGTTCGGCGCGCTGACCCAGGGCACGTCGAGCGGCCGCAGCGTGATCCAGGCGACGAGCAGAAGGTGTGCGAGGAGGAGGAACGCTCCCACCGCACGGAGAGATACCGCGGCATCGGTACTGCCGCTCAGGCCTTGACGCTGCACGCTCCCCAAGACGCGGCCACCGGCAGGATCGGTTCCGCGAGGTGGCGTCCTGCTTCTGCCTGATTGTCCGGAGCGGTTTTCGCGGCACCCGCCGACCGTCGTGGCCCACGGGCTGCGGGCTACGACCTGCGGGGGTTACGGGCTACGAGCCGACCGTCTCCGCCGGGGCGGGGACCGTGCCGGGGCGGGCGCGGAGTTCCTCGGTGCACTCGTACCGGCGCAGCGGCGAGTTCTCGTCGGGGCCGCCGAGGACGACCGAGCCGTCCCGGTCGGCGGCCACGCTGCGGGCGAACGTACAGACGAGCTGCGCCAGTTCGTACGGTGACATCCGCTCGGGCGGGCTGCTCAGGCGCAGCGCCGACGGCGGGTCCTCGCCGCGCGGGCCGCTGACCTTCGGGCGGCCCTTCACGTCGGAGGTGAACCCGGCCTGCGCCTCGGACTCGGTGGGCGGCTTGCGCAGCTCGTCGAGGAGGCCCTGTGCCACGCGTACCGGGTCGCCCTCGGCGCCGTCGCCGGCGAGCTCGATCTGGCGGTCGACCTGGACCAGCTGCGAGCCGCAGACCAGGTAGATCTCCTCGGGTACGCCGGTGCCCGACTGGGCGGCGACATCCGCGGCCGAGTTGACGCACGGCACCCGCGAAGGGGCCGGACCGAAGTCGGTCGGCACCTCGGTGGCCCGGATGCCGCACCCGGCGAGTGCCGCGCCGAGCACCGTGACGAGGGCGCCCCTGGCGAGCCGCGCGGTGCGGACGTGACGTACTGCGGTGGTCATCCGTCCGCCTTCTTCCCCTGCTGACCCGTGTGCCGACCCGTGTGCTGACCGGAGCCGCCCGTGCCGCCGCCGCCCGCACCGGATGAACCGGGCGCGGACCTCGTCGTGGTCGCCGTGTTCGGGACGCCGTCCGTGGTCTGGTCGGCGGAGTTCTCCTCCGCCACCCGGGACGCGTCGCGCGGCAGCCGGAACGTGAACACCGCACCGCCCTCGGGGGAGTTGGCGGCCGTGATCTCGCCGCCGTGGATGTGGGCGTTCTCCAGGGCGATGGAGAGGCCGAGCCCACTGCCCTCGGAGCGCGGCCGGGAGGCGCTGGCCTTGTAGAAGCGGTCGAAGACGTGCGGCAGCACCTCTTCCGGAATGCCCGGCCCGTGGTCGCGTACCGAGATCACCAGGTCCTCGCCCTCCTCGCGGACCGAGACCCGTACCGGAGAGCCGCCGTGCTTCAGGGCGTTGCCGATCAGGTTGGCCAGGACCACGTCGAGGCGGCGCGGGTCGAGCTGGGCGGTGATGCCGCGCTCGGCGTCCAGGTCGACGGCGTCCAGCCAGGCGCGGGCGTCGATGCAGGCGGTGATCTGGTCGGCGATGTCCACGTCGTCCAGGACCAGGCGGGCGGTGCCCGCGTCGAAGCGGGTGACCTCCATCAGGTTCTCGACCAGGTCGTTGAGCCGCCGGGTCTCGCTGACCACCAGGTTCACGGCCGGCGCGATCATCGGGTCGAGGGTGTCGGCCTCTTCCTCCAGGACCTCGGTGACTGCGGTGATCGCGGTGAGCGGGGTGCGCAACTCGTGCGACATGTCGGCGACGAAGCGGCGGCTGGACTCCTCGCGGGCGCTCATGTCCGCGACCTTCTTCTCCAGGGAAGCGGCCGCGGAGTTGAACGTCTCGGCCAGCTCGGCCAGTTCGTCCGTACCGGAGACCCTGAGGCGGGTGTCGAGCTTGCCCTCGCCGAGGCGCCGGGCGGCGACGCCGAGCCGGTGCACCGGCTTGAGCACGGTGGTCGCGGCGGCCTGGGCGAGCAGGGCCGCGCCGATCAGGGCGAGCGCGGTGGCGATCCCGAGGGACCAGGCGAGGGAGTTGAGGTCCTTGGCCTCCGGCTCAAGGGACTTGAGCATGTACCCGGTGGGGCCGCCGCCCATCACCCGCGTACCGCCGATGAGATACGGGGTGCCGCCCTCCACGTCGCGCAGCCAGAACAGGCGGTACGCGTCGCCGGAGCCGTCCGACTTCCCGGACTTGGCGGGGGCGGGCTCGTCGACGGCCTTGCGCAGCGACCGAGGCACGTCGTCCAGGGTGAACGCGTCCAGTTCGGAGGTGCCGACGACGGTCCTGCCGTCGGGGTTCTCGCCGATCAGGAGCACGCTGTAGCCCTGGCTGCCGTGGGCCATCGTGCGGGCGGCGCGGTCGAGTTCGTCCTTCGTGGGCTCACGCGGCAGCGAGGCGACCCGGTCCTGCATGGCCTCCTTGAAGTCACCGAGCGCCGCGTCCTGGGTGCGGGTGAGCACGGCCTCGCGGTTCAGCCAGTACGCGATCCCGGAGGCGGAGACCGCGGCGGTCAGCGCGACCAGGGCGAACACGAAGACGAGGCGCAGCCGCAGGCTGGTGAAGCGCAGAACGGTGAACGGCCCTCTGCCCCAGGCCTTGCGGGGCCGTCTCGGTACGGATGTCACGAAGGGGTGTCCAAGCGGTAGCCGACGCCACGGACCGTACGGATCAGCGTCGGTGAGGACGGCACGTCCTCGACCTTGGCGCGCAGCCGCTGCACACACGCGTCCACCAGGCGGGAGTCGCCGAGGTAGTCGTGCTCCCAGACCAGGCGCAGCAACTGCTGCCTGGACAGGGCCTGTCCGGGCCTGCGGCTCAGCTCCAGGAGCAGCCGCAGCTCGGTCGGCGTGAGCTGCAGGTCCTCGCCGTCCTTGGTGACCGTCATCGCGGAGCGGTCGATGACCAGGGAACCGAACGCGGCGGCGTCGTTGGCCTCGCGCTCGCCGCGGCGCAGCACGGCACGGATCCGGGCGTCGAGCACGCGGCCCTGGACGGGCTTGACCACGTAGTCATCGGCTCCGGACTCCAGGCCGACGACCACGTCGATGTCGTCGCTGCGCGCGGTGAGCAGGATGATCGGCAACTGGTCCGTGCGCCGGATCCGACGGCACACCTCGAAACCGTCGATCCCGGGCAACATCACGTCAAGAACGATCAGATCGGGCCGCTGTTCGCGCAGCAGTTTCAGGCCGTCCTCGCCCGTGGCGGCGGTGGACACACGATGCCCCTGGCGCGTCAGCGACAGCTCAAGGGCCGTGCGGATGGCGTCGTCGTCTTCGATCAGCAACAGGGAAGGCACGTTGGTCATTCTGTCGCATGGTGCGGTGCGGTTTCGACAGTTGGAGCGCTCCCATACGTTCCCTCCCCGCAACCTCTCGAACGGACAGGCCCCTGTGACAGGTCTGTGACAGTCGGCAGACACCGCGATGAAAGTCGAACGGCAGGCTTTTGGTCACACGGAACGCACCGCCCGGGAAGCTCCGGAAGGTGCGGCTGGAACCAGACTCCACGACGGGGGGCGCGAGATGAATACGCTGCACAGCACCAGCTCGAGCGCAGTTGTCACGCGTCTGCACGACCTCACCGCCCGGGGGGCCGGCCAGCACGAGAAGTCCGGTGTGGCGGGGGCGCGGGGGTGCGCCCGCGGTACCGGACGCCAGCACACCGGTTACATGACGGTGGTCGACTCCCGTGCTCAGCGCGGTGTCGGCAACGGGGGAAGTGCGTACGGGGAGGGCTCGGGGGAGCAGGCGTCCCTGTCGGAGGCGGAGTTCACCGCTTACGTCCAGGAGCGCCGCGCCTCCCTGTACGCCACCGCCTACCACCTGACCGGTGACCGTTTCGAGGCCGAGGACCTGTTGCAGAGCGCGCTGTTCTCGACGTACCGAGCCTGGGACCGGATCAGCGACAAGGCCGCGGTCGGGGGCTACCTCCGCCGCACCATGACCAATCTGCACATCAGCGCGTGGCGCCGCCGCAAGCTGAACGAGTACCCGACCGAGGAACTGCCGGAGACGGTGGTCGACACGGACGCGATGCGCGGCACGGAGCTGCGCGCGGTTCTCTGGCAGGCCCTGGCCCGCCTCCCCGAACTGCAGCGGACGATGCTCGTGCTCCGCTACTACGAGGGCCGTACGGACCCGGAGATCGCGGACATCCTCGACATCAGTGTCGGCACGGTGAAGTCCAGCATCTGGCGCTCGCTGCGCCGGCTGCGCGAGGACGAGGTCCTCAGCTTCGGCCGTGACCAGGAGGAGTCCTTCGGCGAACTGGTGGCGTAGCCGCCATAAGCCGAAGGCAGGGGGAACGTCGCTTCGGGGGAGGCGGCGGGAAGGCCCAGGGGGGCCACACCGCGGGAT
>NZ_JAAAHS010000484.1 GCF_009908195.1 Streptomyces boluensis
GGCTTGGGGCTTGGCGCATAGGCCTTAGCGCATGGAGTTTCGTGCCTAGGGCTGAGCGCACAGGGTTTAGCGCACAGGGTTTAGCGCTCAGGGCTTGGGGTCTGCCAGGGGCTTGAGGTGCGGGAGCTGTGCCGCAGCCGAGGTGTGGCGGCTGCGGGGGACCCGGATGCTGGTCGCGCAGGATGGCCCCATGCGACGCATCGTGGTCATCGACGCCCCGTCCAACCTCGGTCTGCGGCCGCCCGCGCCCGGCACCGTACCGGGTTGCTACAAGCTCGCGGGCGCCCTGCGCGAGCAGCGGATCGTCCAGCGGCTCGGCGCTTTCGAGGGCGGTGTGGTCGTACCGCCGAGGTACGACCTGGGGACGTGGCAGGAGGGCGACGGGGTGTTCAACGCCGCCGCCATCGCCGCGTACACGCCGAAGCTCGCCGACCGTATCGAACGTCATCTGCGGGCCGGGGACTTCCCGTTGGTGCTCGGCGGGGACTGCTCGATCCAGCTGGGCGCGTCCCTCGCGATGCGTCGGACAGGGCGGTACGGACTGGCCGCGATCGACGGTTCGGCGGACTTCCGGCACCCCGGCAACTCCGAGCGGATCGGCGCCGCGGGCGGCGAGGAACTCGCCCTCGGCACCGGCCGCGGGCAGCGGGACCTCACCGACCTGGAGGGCCTCGGGCCGTACCTCAGGGACGAGGACGTACGCCTCTTCGGCATCAGGGACGGCGACCGGGACCGGCAGGAACTGGCCGCCCTGAAGATCCCCACCGTGAGCGTGGGCGAGCTGCGCGAGTGGGGCCCTGCGGCGCTCGCCGACGCCGTACGGCAGAGCTTCGATGGCTCCGGACTCGACGGATTCTGGGTGCACTTCGACGCCGATGTCCTGGACCCGACGGTGATGCCCGCCGTCGACGCGCCCGACCCCGACGGGCTCCTGCCCGATGAACTGGCCGCGGTGCTCGGAACATTGGTGCGCTCACCGCACTGCGTGGGCCTCAACGTCACCATCTACGACCCGGACCTCGACCCCGACGGCACCGCGGGCGCGCTCCTCACCGACCTGGTGGTGTCCGCCTTTGCCCAAAGCTGACCGGAGGAGCCCCTGGTCAGTCGGCGGCTCACCCTGTTCCATGGTCGGGTGACGACGATCCGAGGCGACGTACTGACCCTGCCGGGCGCGGAGTTGGGCCCGGAGAACCCGCTGCCCCCGCTGCGCCCCCTCGACGAGGCGCACCATGTGGACGCACGCACCCGCGCCGACCTGCCGCGCGACATGGCCCGGCAGGTCGGGTACGCGCCGCTGCGCGGTGTGCTGCCCACCCGGCTGCTCGACGGGTACGGCCGCGAGCGCGCCGACCTCACCCTCGACACCCTGATCCTGGAGAACGACCGGCTGCGCGTGACCGTGCTGCCCGGCTTGGGCGGCCGGGTGCACTCCCTGTTCCACAAGCCGACCGGGCATGAACTCCTGTACCGCAACCCGGTGTTCCAGCCCGCGGACTTCGCCCTGAACGGCGCCTGGTTCTCCGGCGGCATCGAGTGGAACATCGGCGCCACCGGCCACACCACCCTGTCCTGCGCACCCGTGCACGCGGCCGAGGTCACGGCGCCCGACGGCGGGCCGATGCTGCGCCTGTGGGAGTGGGAACGCCTCCGTGACCTGCCCTTCCAGGTCGACCTCTGGCTGCCGGACGGCTCGGACTTCCTGTACGTCGGGGTCCGGATCCGCAACCCGCACGAGAAGCCCGCACCCGCCTACTGGTGGTCCAACATCGCCGTGCCCGAGGAGCGCCGGGTCCTCGCACCCGCCGACGAGGCCTGGCACTTCGGGTACGAGCGGACGTTGCGCCGGGTGCCCGCGCCGGAGTCCGACGGCGTCGACCGCTCGTACCCGTTGCGCAGCACCTATCCGGCGGACTACTTCTACGAGGTGCCGGACGGTGAGCGGCGCTGGATCGCCGCGCTCGACGACGCCGGGCACGGCCTGGTGCAGACGTCCACCGATCTGCTGCGCGGCCGCAAACTGTTCCTCTGGGGCGCGGGCACCGGCGGCCGGCGCTGGCAGTCCTGGCTCACCGAGCCGGGCACGGGCGGGTACGCGGAGATCCAGGCGGGCCTGGCCCGCACCCAGTTGGAGCACGTGAAGCTGGACGCCGAGAGCGAGTTCGCCTGGCTGGAGGCGTACGGTCCGCTCAGCGCCGATCCCGTACGGACGCACGGCACCGACTGGGCCGCCGCCCGCGCGGAGGTCGCCGGGCGGCTCGACGCGGCCCTGTCGCGGGCCGACGTGGACGAGGCCTACGCGGCGTGGCGGGCCACGGCCGACACCGAACCCGGCGAACGCCTGGCCACCGGCTCGGGCTGGGGCGCCCTCGAAGTGCTGCGCACCGGTGAGAAGTTGCCGGGCACGCCGTTCGACGCGGCGACCCTTGGACCGGCTCAGGAGCCGTGGGCCGAGCTGCTGCGTGCCGGGTCGCTGCCCGTGCCGCGCAGGGTGACACCGCCCGGCGCGAGCCTCGTCGGGCCGGCCTGGCGAGACATGCTGGAGACGGCGCCCGCCGAGCCGCTCACCGAGTACCACCTGGGGGTCGCCCAGTGGCATGCCGGGGACCTGGCGCAGGCGGTGCGCAGTTGGGAGCGCGGACTCGAACTCGCCCCCTCCACCTGGCCGTTGCTGCGCTGCCTTGCCGTCGCCGACCGTGAGTCCGGCCACCTGGAACGGGCCGCCGACCGCTATACGGAGGCCTTCGACGACCTGTGTGCCGAGCGGCGCGACGGAGAGGTGTGGACCGCGGCGACGGCCGCGCTCGGCCGCGAGGCCATCGAGGTGCTGCTCGCGGCGGGCCGCACCGCCGCCGCCCGCACGGTGTGGCACCGGCTCCGCCCGGCCACCAGGGAACGCGGCCGCTTCCGTCTCCTCCTGGCCTGCCTGCTGCTCGCCGAGGGCGACACGGATGGTGCGCGGGCCGTGTTCGACGCGGGCTTCGAGGTGGCCGACCTACGGGAGGGCGCGGAGGTCGTGGGGGAGACCTGGGCACGCATCACGGACGAACCCCTGCCCGCGCGCTACGAGTTCAGGATGCGACCGCCGGAGGCTTCGTAGCGAGGTCTTGTAGCGAAGCCTTGTAGCAGAGAGGCGCCCGCTAGACCGCGTTGCGGTCCGCGTACTCGAAGATCGAGCCGTCGGGGTGCAGCGCGATCAGGTTGCGCCCCACCGGGGTGGCGACCGGGCCCGCGACGACCCGTGCGCCGGACTCGGTGAGCGCCTTCTGCGCCTCGTCGACATCCGCGACCGCGACGGTGGCGGTCACCTTGCGCAGCACGTCCAGCTCGGCCGCGGGACCGCTCATCAGGAGGAAGCAGCCCACCGCGGCGACGGACACTCCGCCGCGATCGAACCGCTGCGCCGCGGTGCCGGTGAGACGTTCGTAGAAGGCGACTGCGGCGTCCAGGTCATCGACGCAGATACGCAGCGTGGTTCCCAGGATCTCCATGGGGAGAAGCCTAGTTGGGGGTCCCCGGCTATGTGATCGTTTCGACCGCATCGACCCGGCCAAGCCCGTGGCCGCAGGCGTTCGCAGGCGTTCGCAGGCGTTCGCAGGCGTTCGCAGGCGATCTGAGGCGATCTGAGGCGATCTGAGGCGTTCTCGGCGCGCTCGGCGTTCTCAGGCCCGCAGCGCATCCGTGTCGACCCCCGCCTCGTCGAGGACGCCCACCGCGACGCCCCTGCCGAGGGCCGCGAGGCCGAGCAGCAGATGGTCGCAGTCGATCAGCGCCGAGCCCGCCTCGCGCGCGGCGTCTTCGGCCACGGCGATGGCCTTGCGGGAGTACGGCGTCCAGGCGATCCGCTCGGCGGCCTGCGAGGCACCGAGGCTCAGCCGCGCGGCGACCGCGCCGTGCAGCCGTGCCCGGTCCGCCCCGGCGCGTTCCAGGAGCCGGGTGGCGCTGTTGTCCTCGGCGGTCAGGCCGAACAACAGGTGCTCCGTACCTATGTAGTTGTTGCGGTGCTGCACGGCGGCCCGCTTGACGTGGCCCATGGCGAGCCGCAGCTCCTGGGTGAAGTGCTCGTCCGGGTTGTATCGCTTGTGCGGCGCGTGGAAGCGCTGCTGCGCCGCCTGCCGGCTGACGCCGAGGGCCGCTCCTATGTCGGTCCAGGAGGCGCCGTGCATCCGGCAGTGGTCCACGTAGTCCTCGACCAGGTCGTCGGCCAGGGCCTGGAGCCGGCCGGAGAGGTGGGCGGCCGTGGTCAGGAGCGCGAGCCAGTCCGGCTGCTCGCGGTCGGCGGGGGTGTGGGCGGTGGCGCAGGTGCGGTCCACCTCTGCGATGAGGTCGTCCAGGTCGGGTAGGGCCATAGGGCAAGTACGCCTTGACAGTTCTCAAGTGTCAAGAGCTCGTTGCCAGTTGGGGGTTGTCTCAGGGGTGGCATCGGGGTTGGCGTCGGGGTCGAGTTCAGGGGCGGCTCCGGGGCCGGAGCCGGGCCTTCCGGCGGAGATGCGGGCTACGTTTTTTTCATGTCCAGTTCCCGCCAGTCCTCAGTCCCCGTAGGCCGCAGTCCGCTCGCGTGCGACCCGTACGCGGAGGAGTACTGGGCCGCCACCCGCCGGTTCCAGGGCGCGGATCAGTTCCGCGCGCAGGGTCTTTGGGTCCTCCGCCACGGTCGCAGGGCAGCCGAACGACGTGGCGAGGCCCGGGAAGTCGATGCCGCCGATGTCCGTACCCGGAATGTCCTCCGCGCCCATGCGGCGGCCGAGGGCCTTGACCGCCTCGTAGCCGCCGTTGTCGAGCAGTACGAACGTCACGGGGGCCCGGTGTCGTACCGCCGACCAGATCGCCTGCACCGAGTAGAGGGCCGAACCGTCGCCCACCACGCACACCACCCGTCCGCCCCCGGCGAGGGCGCGGCCCACCGCGAGTGGCAATCCCCAGCCGAGCGCGCCGCTGCCGGTGGTGAGGAAGCCGCCCGCCCGCTGGATCGGCAGCCGGGCGTGCAGCGCCTCACGGTGGCTCGGCGCCTCTTCGACCAACACCCCTTCCGGGTCGACGAGTTCGGACAGGACATCGAGG
>NZ_JAAAHS010000485.1 GCF_009908195.1 Streptomyces boluensis
GTATAGACTTCCAGCGTCCTGTACTGCTCGTTCCCCCACCCGTCCCACCAGGAGCGCCCATGGCCCCCGTACTCACCGGCCGCCCCTTCCTCAAGGAGCTGGACTTCACCGCCGAGGAGTTCCGCGGCCTGATCGCGCTCGCGGCGGAGCTGAAGGCGGCCAAGAAGGCGGGGACCGAGGAGCGGCGCCTCCAGGGCAAGAACATCGCGCTGATCTTCGAGAAGACCTCCACCCGTACGCGCTGCGCCTTCGAGGTGGCGGCCGCGGACCAGGGCGCCTCGACGACGTATCTGGACCCCTCCGGCTCGCAGATCGGGCACAAGGAGTCGGTGAAGGACACCGCGCGGGTGCTCGGCCGGATGTTCGACGGCATCGAGTACCGCGGCGACAGCCAGGCGGCCGTCGAGCAGCTGGCCGCGTACTCCGGCGTGCCGGTGTGGAACGGCCTCACCGACGACTGGCACCCCACCCAGATGCTCGCCGACGTGCTCACGATGACCGAGCACAGCGACAAGCCGGTCGAGCGGATCGCCTTCGCCTACCTCGGTGACGCCCGCTTCAACATGGGCAACTCGTACCTGGTCACCGGCGCGCTGCTCGGCATGGACGTACGGATCGTCGCGCCGAAGGCGTACTGGCCCGCCGAGGAGATCGTGGCGCGGGCGCACGAGCTCGCCGAGGTCAGCGGCGCCCGGATCACGCTCACCGAGGACGTTGCGGACGGCGTGCGCGGTGCGGACTTCGTCGCCACCGACGTCTGGGTCTCGATGGGCGAGCCGAAGGCGGTCTGGGACGAGCGGATCGCCGCACTCGGCCCGTACGCGGTGACGATGGACGTGCTGCGCGCCACCGAGAACCCGGACGTGAAGTTCCTGCACTGCCTGCCGGCCTTCCACGACCTGGAGACCAAGGTGGGCCAGGAGATCCACGAGAGCCACGGCCTGACCGAACTCGAAGTGACCGACGAGGTCTTCGAGTCCGCGCACTCGGTGGTCTTCGACGAGGCGGAGAACCGCCTGCACACGATCAAGGCAGTCCTGGTCGCGACTCTCTCCTAGCCGCTCGGACCCGCACTGTGAGCCCCGCGCTCGCCTGGCCGTTGAGCCCCGCGGTCAGTGCCGCGGGGCCGACAGTGTGAACCAGACCGCCTTGCCCGACTCCGTCGCGCGGTGCCCGCAGGACTGGCTCAGGGTGCGGATGAGCAGCAGCCCGCGCCCGTGCTCCTGCCAGGGGTCCGGCTGGTCGTCGGGTCCGGTGCGGCCGAGGTCGCCGGGCGGCTTCGGGTCGGAGTCGTGCACCTCCACCTGGCAGCCGCTCGGCAGCAGTTCGACGACCAGCTCGATGGGGGCGTCGCCGTTGGTGTGCTCGACCGCGTTCGCGACCAGCTCGGCGGTGAGCAGCTCGGCGGTGTCGCAGTCCGCCGACTCCTCGATCTCCTGGAGCACGGTACGGATGAGAGCCCGCGCCATCGGTACGGCCGCGGGGGTGCGCGGAAGCGAGATACGCCACGAGGCGGGCGGTATGGGGGGCTCGTGCAAGGCGGTTCCGTTCGAGCTGCATGCAGGCTGTCGTCCTGCTTTCAACCATACGAATGGTATGTCTCCCGAAATAGAGGCTGTGTACGGGTCCCCTCCGGGACCTGAGCCCCGCGATGCCGGGACTTTCGCTCTGCGGGACAGGTACTGCTATCGCGTACCCATGACGACAGTCACATACAGGTGATAACTTCGGAGCAGGCTCCCGACGGCCGAAGGAGGCCGCAGACGATGAGTCCCTTCACCGGCTCCGCAGCTCGCACCCCCCAGTGGCGGCACATCCGGCTCGACGTCGACGACGACGGCGTCGCCACCGTCACCCTTGACCGCCCCGACAAGCTCAACGCCCTCACCTTCGGCGCCTACGCCGACCTGCGCGACCTGCTCGCCGAGCTGTCCCGGGAGAAGTCCGTACGCGCCCTGGTGCTCGCCGGTGAGGGCCGCGGCTTCTGCTCCGGCGGGGACGTGGACGAGATCATCGGCGCCACCCTCGCCATGGACACCGCCCAGCTCCTCGACTTCAACCGCATGACGGGCCAGGTCGTGCGCGCCCTCAGGGAGTGCCCGTTCCCGGTGATCGCCGCGCTGCACGGGGTGGCCGCGGGCGCCGGAGCCGTACTCGCGCTCGCCGCCGACTTCCGGATCGCCGACCCCTCCACCCGCTTCGCGTTCCTCTTCACCCGGGTCGGACTGTCCGGCGGCGACATGGGCGCCGCCTATCTGCTGCCCCGCGTCGTCGGCCTCGGCCACGCCACCCGGCTGCTCATGCTCGGTGACGCGGTGCGCGCGCCCGAGGCCGAACGCATCGGCCTGCTCAGCGAGTTGACCGACGAGGGCCGCGCCGACGAGCGGGCCCAGGAGCTCGCCCACCACCTCGCCGCGGGCCCCGCGCTCGCCTACGCCCAGACGAAGGCGCTGCTCACCGCCGAACTCGACATGCCGCTCGCCGCCGCCGTGGAGATGGACGCCGCCACCCAGGCACACCTGATGAACGGCGCGGACTACGCCGAGTTCCACGCCGCGTTCACCGCGAAGCGCCCGCCCAAGTGGCAGGGGCGCTGACCATGGCCGCGCTGCGCGTCGCCGTCATCGGCGGCGGACCCGGCGGCCTGTACGCGGCCGCGCTGCTCAAGCGACTCGACCCGGAACGCGAGATCACCCTCTGGGAGCGCAACGCCCCCGACGACACCTTCGGCTTCGGGGTCGTCCTCTCCGACGAGACCCTCGGCGGCATCGAGCACGCCGACCCGGTCGTGTACGCCGCGCTCCAGGCCGAGTTCGTCCGCTGGGACGACATCGACATCGTGTACCGCGGCCGGCGCCACACCTCCGGCGGCCACGGCTTCGCCGCGCTCGGCCGCCGCACCCTGCTGCGGGTGCTGCACGAGCGCTGCCGGGACCTCGGCGTCGAGCTGCGCTTCCGTACCGAGGCACCCCCGGCCCAGGAACTCGCCGCGTCGTACGACCTGGTGGTCGCCGCCGACGGGGTGCGCAGCGCGACCCGCACCGCGCACGCCGATGTCTTCGGGCCCCGCATCGAGGAACACCGCTGCCGGTACATCTGGCTCGCCGCCGACTTCGCCCTCGACGCGTTCCGCTTCGAGATCGCCGAGACCGAGCACGGCGTGATGCAACTGCACGGCTACCCGTACGAGTCCGGCGGCCGGGGCGGTTCCTCCACCGTCATCGTCGAGATGCGCGAGGAGGTGTGGCGGGCCGCGGGCTTCGACACGCTCGACCCGGCCGAGTCCGTCGAACGCTGCGCCAAGGTCTTCGCGGACGCGCTCGGCGGGCGCCCGCTGCGCTCCAACAACTCCACCTGGACGACCTTCCGCACCGTCGTCAACGACCGCTGGTCGCACGGCAGTTGCGTACTCATCGGGGACGCCGCGCACACCGCGCACTTCTCCATCGGCTCCGGCACCAAACTCGCCGTCGAGGACGCCCTCGCCCTCGCCGCCTGCGTCGAGGAACAGCCCACACTGCCCGAGGCCCTCGCCGCGTACGAGGCGGAGCGGCGCCCCGTCGTCACCTCCACGCAGCGCGCCGCGCACGCCAGCCTGCGGTGGTTCGAGGAGCTCGACCGGTACGTCGACCAGCCGCCCCGGCAGTTCGCCTTCAACCTGCTGACCCGCAGCCGCCGGGTCACGCACGACAACCTGCGGCTCCGGGACGCGGAGTTCACGCGGAAGGCCGAGGAGGAGTTCGGCTGCCCGCCCGGTACGCCACCGATGTTCACGCCGTTCCGGCTACGGGAGTTGGAGCTGCGCAACCGGGTCGTGGTCTCGCCGATGGACATGTACTCGGCCGAGGACGGCATGCCGGGCGACTTCCACCTCGTGCACCTCGGTGCCCGTGCCCTGGGCGGCGCCGGACTCGTCATGACCGAGATGGTGTGCGTCAGCCCCGAGGGCCGCATCACGCCGGGCTGCGCGGGCCTGTGGACGCCGGAGCAGGGGTCGGCCTGGCGCCGCATCGTCGACTTCGTGCACGACCGGGCTCCGGGCACCGCCTTCGGCCTGCAGCTCGGGCACAGCGGCCGCAAGGGTTCCACCAAGCTGATGTGGGAGGGCATCGACGACCCGCTCGACGAGGGCAACTGGCCCCTTGTCGCCCCGTCCCCGCTCCCGTACAGGCCGGGTGTCAGCCAGGTGCCGAAGGAGCTGTCGGCGGCCGAACTCACCGCGATCCGGCGCCAGTTCACGGACGCTGCGCGCCGTGGCGACGCGGCCGGTTTCGACCTGCTCGAACTGCACTGCGCGCACGGCTACTTGCTCTCCTCCTTCCTGTCCCCGCTCACCAACCGGCGCACCGACGGCTACGGCGGCTCCCTGGAGAACCGGCTGCGCTTCCCTCTCGAAGTCTTCGACGCGGTACGGGAGGTCTGGCCGGAGGGGCGCCCCATGACGGTCCGTCTCTCCGCCACCGACTGGGCCGAGGGCGGCACCACCGCCGAGGACGCCGTGCGGATCGCCCGCGCCTTCGCCGCGCACGGGGCCGACGCGGTCGACGTCTCCACCGGCCAGGTCGTCGCCGACGAGCGGCCCGCGTACGGCCGCTCCTACCAGACCCCGTACGCGGAACGCATCCGGAGCGAGGCCGGCGTCCCGGTGATCGCGGTCGGTGCGATCTCGTCCTGGGACGACGTCAACTCCCTGATCCTGGCGGGCCGTACGGACCTGTGCGCGCTTGCGCGTCCGCACCTGTACGACCCGCACTGGACGTTGCACGCGGCGGCGGAGCAGGGGTACGTGGGGCCGGGCGTGGAGTGGCCGGCCCCGTACCGAGCCGGCAGCCGCCGCCCGCAGACGGGCCGGACGGACGCCCCGAAGCCCCGCCTGCACCTCAACTGAACCCGGGGCTCCGCCCCGGACCCCGTTTTTGGATCCCCGCCCCTTCCCGAAAGCCTGCGGCGCTGTCTTTCATCTGCCGCGCCGCCGTGGCCGCTCGCGCAGTTCCCCGCGCCCCTCAAAAC
>NZ_JAAAHS010000486.1 GCF_009908195.1 Streptomyces boluensis
GCTATGCGCGGGTGATCCAGTACGGCCACCACGGGCCGGTGGGGCCGCTCTGCTGCCACTGGTCGAGCCAGCCCAGGATCCGGCCGATCGCCTCCAGTTGTCCCGGCACGGTGACGCCGCGCCGCGCGGCAATGGCGAGCAGGGAGAGGGGGCCTGCGATGCCGTGGGCCATGCCGTTGTTGGCGTGCCCTTCGGGGTGGTCGGCGGACGGTTTCCCTGAGGGGCCCAGGTGGCTCCACCAGCCGGGCAGGAGTTCACCGTCGTGCTTGACCGGCTCGGTCAGCCGTAAGAGGTAGGTCAGTACGTCCTGGAGGAGTTCGGGATGTTCGCCTCGGTGCGCGAGGAGAGCGCCCATGCCGGTCAGGCCCCGGATGGCGTCGAATTCGGAGAGCTCAGGCATCTCGCCTCGGTCGATGCGGTCATGGGCGCGGTCCAGGCGGCGGCGGATTTCGGTGGTGATGTACAGGTCGAGGGTGTTCAGCGCGCGGGCGTAGCGGCCGGGTTGGTCGGCGGCGGCGGTGTGCAGGGCGAAGGCGAGCGCGGGTGCCCCGTAGTACAGGTGGCTGTCACGGCCGCCGACGGTCGGATCGGCGGCGGCGCAGGCGAGCCAGTCATGGGTCCGCTGCCACGGCCCGTGTCCGGTGCGGGCGCGTTCGATGTGCAGCAGCGCGACCCCGACGGCTCCGTGGGCAAGGGACTGCGGCCACCAACCCTGCTTCAGGTTCAGTCCGCGCACGGCGTCCTGTGTGGCGAGGCGGTCCGCGATCGTGTCGGACGCCGCTCGCGCCAACTCACGCAGATTCATTGCCAGTTCCTCCGTGCTTCCAGGCCAGCGCGGCGGCACGGGCCAGCCGGAGGCAGGTGCGTTCGTCGTCCTTGTCGATGCCGGCGGCGCGGATGTGGTGGGCGTGCAGCAGCGAGTCGAGGACGAGGTTCACGTCGAGTCCTTCGGTGTCGCCGAGCCGTGCCCGGTAGCGGGTGATGGCTCTGTCCCGGTCCGTCCACGCCTCCGTGATCGCGGCGCCGCCGGGAGCGAGCTGCAGCGACTCCCAGTCGTCGATCGGGTCGGCCAGGCTCACGGTCTCCTTCAGCACTGCGCGGTCGAGCGGCGTCGGGTCCTTGATGCGGCCGTGGGTGATCAGCCAGTCGATGCCTGCGACGGTGCTGCCGGTGAGGCGACGGCGAGCGCTACGAAGTTCGCTGCGGTGAGCACCTGGCTGTGGGGCCGCTCGGATTGCGCGAACTGCACGGCCAGGGCACGGGAGTCCGCGGCGAAGACCTCCTCGGCCAGCCGCATCAGCTCGCCTGTGCCCCAGCGGCCGGTCTCCGGGAAAGAAGTGGCGAACTGGACGTCGTTCACGAGTCCTTCGCGCCGCAGCCGGGCAGCCCACTGCGCGATGCGTTCCGCCGTGAACCCGAAGTCGGTGGGGTCAGTGATCGCGACGCGCAGGCGCAGGTGCGAGCGAGGGTCGCGGTAGCGCATGTACCACCAGGCCGGTTCCTCGCCCCACTGCATGAGCAGGTCGGGCAGGTGGCGGGCCAGGATCTCGGGGTGCCGCTCGGTGTGCCCGTACAACTTCACCAGGAGCCACCGCGATCCGCCGGGGAGAAGGCCGTGATCGCGCGTCAGTACGCGGTCGGCGGTCGCGGGCGGCACGGTCGGCCAGTCCGGGGCGTGAACCACCGTCATGGGTACGACGACCTCGTGGGCTCGTCCTGCCAACCAGCCGTTATCGGGGCCGGTTTCCGTAAGAACCGCGGTCTCGTCGGTATCCAAGTGGGCGCGGAGCACGGCGAGGTGGGCGCCCTCGGACAGGTCGAGCGGCAGCAGCCGGTCCCCCTCGGTCAGTGCCACAGCCGCCGGAACCCGCCGTCGGGTACGCCAGGAGTCCAGCGCCTTGTGCCACTGCTCCCACGATGCCTGCCGACCGGGCATCTCCGAACGGTCGAGCCGCCACCGTGCCGGCGAGAGGACCGTGCGCCCGTAACGCACGCGAGGCAGGAACGGCAGGTTGAGGGCGCCGGCCCACGGAAACCGTGTCAGGACGGCTGACTGCGACCGGCTGATCTCGGCGAGGAACCGTGCGAGCGGCGGCGTGTGAGCGCGTAACTCGAGCGCGTGCAGGGACATCGGCTCCACCACACGCCCACGCGAGAGGGAGACAAGGTACAGGCGGCGCCGGTCACAGCCCACCGCGAGGTCGTCCAACGTGATGGTGCGCTCGTCCGGGGGGCCGGTGCTCGGCCAGGCTGATCACGGCCGGCAGCAGTTCGGGGACGCGGGCGACGTGGCTGTCGCCTCGGGTGAGGGGCGGGAAGCTGAGCTGTACGGGCAGCGCGCCGGGGGTGTTGACCGGCAGTTCCGTAAAGGGGGCGATCGCCTGTTCACGGTCATCCGGTTCGACTCCTCACAACAGGCAAGATCACAGCATCGACCGACTCGCTGCCGCCTTCGATCCTTCTCAGTGATCCGAACGCCATCGCAATGAAGCCCCAGACGCCCACGCGGAAGACCTGGCGCCCACAACAAGTCGACGTCGGCCACCCACACCCAGAGAGAACTGATTACACGTCAGTAAAGTCAGCATTGGGTCAGCATTAGGTTTGCCTTACCCAGCCATACCTGGGGTCATATTGTCACGTGCCGCCCTCACCGGACGGCGCTCGGACCCCACGACGGGAGGCCACCTCCAGAGCCGCCGGATCAGCACGCTCCGCACACCTTGAGGCCTGAGCCGATTCAGAGGAAGACCCAGTTCAGCGCACTCGCCCCCGCGGCTTCAGCGGCACGGCGGGAAGTTCCGGAGCAGGCAGCGGATCCCCCTCGTACCCCTTCACCTCACCGAACCGATCCCCGTTCATCCAGTCCGAACGGGCCCTCGCGATATCCTCGTTGGACCGCCCGATGAAGTTCCACCACATCACGATCTCCTCCGCGAACGGTTCGCCGCCCAGGAGCATCAGGCTCGCGTCGGACTCCGCGCGCAGGGGGAGTTCTGTGCGGCCGCAGCCGAGGTAGAGCATGGAGCCGGGGAGGACCTGGACGTCGTCGACGTGGACCTCGCCGGACATGGCGAGGACCGCGTACTCGAAGTCCGGTTCCAGGGGCAGGTCGGTTCGGGTGCCGTGGGCGAGGGTGAGGTCGGCGCCGACGATGGGGGTGTATGTCGTGCCGGGGGACGTCGCGCCGTCCACCGTGCCGAGGATGACCGTGGCCGTCAGTCCGGGGGCCGTCACGTGGGGCAGCTCCGGGTGGTGCTCGAAGTGCGCGTCGACGTGGCGGTGGCTGTCCGGCAGCGCGACCCAGAGTTGGGCGCCGTGCAGAAAGCGCGGGTGGGGCACCGGGGACTGTTCGGAGTGGCTGATGGCGCTGCCGGAGGTCATGAGGCCCAGTTCGCGGGGGCGTACCGTCGCGCGGCTGCCGAGCGAGTCGCGGTGCAGGATCTCCCCGTCGTGCAGCCAGCTCACGGTCTGCAGGCCCTGGTGGGGGTGGGGCGGCACCTGCATGCCGGGTTCCGTGGCGATGTCGTCGGGGCCGTAGTGGTCGACGAAGCACCAGGCGCCGACCATGCGGCGGCCCAAGTTGGGGAGCAGTCGGCGGACTTCGGTGGACTCGCCGAGCTGGACGCGTCGGGGGGCGAGGAGCTCGCGCACCGGTTCGGCGACGACGAAACCCCGCCCGCCGCAGACGGACAGGGCTGCCTCGCGATCAAGGTTGCTCATGTCGCCCAACCTAGCCGAGACCGGGCAGCCCGGACACGGGTCGCGGCGCCCCCGCGCCGCACCCGTCACGTGGCCGGGCTAGTGCAACAACCGCTTCTGCACCGTCTCCAACGGCCCCTGCCGGAAGTGCCGTAGCCACAGGGTCGCGCCGGTCATCAGGAGCACCGACACCGTGGCCCACAGGCCCATCACCCACCATGGGCCGCTGTCCGCGAACCGGCTCGCGAGGCCGAGGCCTATGCCGTACGAGACGAGGACGCACAGCAGGTTCTGGAGTACGTAGCCGGAGAGGGCGCAACGGCCCAGTGCCGTCAGGCCGTTGGTGAGCGGGCCGGGGTGGCGGACGCGGTCGAGGAGTGCGCCGATCAGGCCGATGTAGCCGATCGCCACGACCGGGGCGGCGACATAGCGGCCGAGCAGGAACCAGTCCGCGCCGCCGAGCGACACCGCGGCGTTCAGGGGCAGGCCGAGGCCCAGGCCCCAGCGGGCCATCCGGGTGCGCAGGGCGCGTCCGGTGGCGTCCGGTCCGAACGCGCCCGCGCGGTACAGGCGTACGCCGAGCAGGAAGAGGAAGACGAGCAGGCCGAAGGAGAGCACCGGTTCGATGCGCAGCACCGCCATGTTGTCGAGGCGGAACAGGACTTGCTGCGCGTAACTCCCGTCGGCGTAGAGGGCCACCGTCTCCTGGTCCGGGCCGCCCGTGTCCGTGTTCGGGGCGGTGAGTGTCGCGAGTGTGAGTAGCGAGATGACCGTCACGTGCAGTGCGGCCGCCGTCCACATCACGCCGCGGCGGAAGCGTTCGCTCCGGGTGAGCAGGTGGGCGACGAGCAGTGCCGTGACCGCGTATCCCATGAGGACGTCCCAGGCGAAGATCAGGACGAAGTGCAGCAGTCCCTCGGCGAAGAGGAAGATCGCGCGGCGGCGGTAACGGCCGGGCCAGGCGCGGCCGTTGCGTGCCGCCGAGTCGAACTGGATGGCAAGGCCCACGCCGAAGAGGACCGTCAGGAGTGACAGGAACTTGCCATCGGCCAGGAAGCGGAACACGCCCTGCGTCACGCTCGCCGGGGACGGGTCGTCGAGCAGCGCGTTCAGTCCGGTCCCGGTGGCGCCGCCGGCGAGGAAGCCGACCTCGGCTCCGGGGCCCGTGAAGATCCAGACGTTGGTCATCAGGGTGCCCACGATGGCCACGCCGCGCAGCACGTCGAGCAAGGGCAGGCGCTTGGTCGTGGGTGGAGCGGATGGTGCGGATGGTGCGGGTGCCGGGGGTGTGGCCGTGGGCGGCGG
>NZ_JAAAHS010000487.1 GCF_009908195.1 Streptomyces boluensis
CCCGCTGAACCTGCTGACGTACCTGCTGATCCACTGTCACGCCCACTCGTCTCGTCCGCTCCTGCCGATCACGACGCTATGAGCGGGAGGGTGTCCGGCGAATCCCTCTCCGTGCTGGTCAAGGGGTCCGACTTGAGTCCTACGTGAACGGCGGCACTCATGACCGAGTCGTACGGGATCCGCCGCCGACTCTGCCTTTCGACAGAGCGCTCGACTCAGCGCACGACTCAGTGCTCGACGGGGTTGCCGCGACCGCCGGAACTCCGCGGGACCGCCGTACGAGCGGGGCGGCGAGCCCTACGATACGAACGCGTCGCGCCGCACACCGCGGTCTCACGAGGAGGACTCCTTTGACTTCACCCTGTGACCCCCAGGACGCTCCCGTCGGCGACGTGGGCGCCGCGCTCATGATGATCGACTCCCGGCTCAAGGCCGTCTACGACGGTCAGACAGGGGCGATCGCCGAACAGCAGGAGCTGACCGAGCAGTTCGCCGCCTCGCTCGGCCCCGGGGGAGTGGACGACCTCGTGGACGGCACCTGCACGCTCATCTACATGTACATGCAGTGGCTGCGGCGCACGTATGAGGAGCACGACAGAGACGTCATCGAGTACGTGGTGCCCAACCTCGTCGCCACGATGCGCATGCTGCCCAAGAGCGTCCGCCCTGAGGCCATCCCCATGATGGCCGGTCTGGTCATCGCCGCGGGCACCGACCTCAGCCCCAACCTGTGGCGCCAGCAGTACGGCCGCTGGACTCCGAGCGAGATGACCCCGCTGGAAGCCACCACCTTCCTTCTCGCCGAACACATCAACCGCCTCACCGACGACCGCACCTTCGCCACCCGGCTGATCACCGACGCCCTGTCCGCGGCGGAGGAAGCCTGACCGGAGGAAGCCTGACCGGAGGAAGCCTGCCCGGAGGCCGCCTCGGCCGCCCCGCCACAGGCACGGTCACTCGAACCGGTGAGTGGACGTATGACCGGTGACGGACATGGACAGCCTGGCGGCATGATGACCGACGTACCGCAATCCATGACAGCGGCGGCCGCCGCCGCACTAGACCGGCACGCGGCCGGTGACCTCAACGCCCGTATGGGATCCCGGTTGTGGGTCGAGTTCGCGCACGAGGACGCGAGCGTGGTGCTGCGCGCGATGGCCGACTACCTCGACCGCTGCACGGACACCCCGGCAGCGATCTCCCTGGACCTGACCGACCGCCTCCTGCCCGAGCCGGACGACGAGGACAGCACCCGCTACGACGCGTTGGAATGGACCGGAACCCTGTACGTGGACGCGGCGGAGAGCTGAACCTGGCCCTGGCGCTAGCCCTTGCCGCCCTCCTTCAGCTCACCCAACAGCAGTTGCAGCGCCTGCTCCCGCTCGTCGCGCTCGTCGACGAGCAACCGCTCGCCGAGGAGCAGACACAGCTTCCGTCCGCGTTCGTAGCGTTCGTCGCTCCATTCCCGTAGCCGCCGCAGCTCGCTCCGGACGGTGTCGAGGTCGCCGGGGAACAGGTGCAGTCCGATCTGTGCCAGGGCGGGGCGGCTGACCTTCGTGAAGAAGGCACCCGACTCGAACGGCTGCCGTGTGCAGTACAGCTCCGACATGCCGCCGTTCTCCATCTCCTCCACGACGCAGTCCAACTCGTATGTCCCGGCGAGCAGTTCACCGAGCCGCACGCCGACCCAGGAGTGCAGGCCTTCCTCGACGCGATGTTCGGAGGGGTGAGTCTCGCTCATCGCCTGCGTCAGTACGGTGCCGGCCTCGTCCAACTCTCCACGTTCCACGAGCACATGGCCGAGCAGGAACCTGGCGTACCCGCAGAACACCTGGTCCTCCTCGGCCAGCACACGGGTGAGCGCTTCCTCGGCTTCCCGGTTGGCCCCGCGGTGCAGGAGCTGGTGACCGAGCAGCACGTGGGCGAGGTCGTCCTCGAGGCGCCCGGGAGCCGCCTCTGCAGCCGCCTGCTCGAACGCCTCCTCCGCGCCGTCCTGGTCGCCGGTGAGGTGGGCGGCGAGCCCGCGTATCACCGGATGGTCGGCGGGGGAGGCGCCGGGGTTCATCGATTCGAGGACGGAGTACAACTCCATCGACGGCAGCGCGGCCGCCAACGGCCCCAGCCATGGATCCTCACCGGCCGCGACCTGTTCGAGCGCACCCCAGAAGGGTTCGTCCGGGCCGCCCTCGGCCAGTTCGATGCCGGCCAGCGCGGCGGCGGCGTGCCCGGCCGTCGCCGTACGCCCCGCGTCGGCCATCGCGCGCAGCGCGCTTCTGGCGCCGTCCGGGTCGCCCGAGCGGTGGCGCTCCACGGCACGGGCCACCTCGTCCGGAACCGGCGCCACCGGGTCGGGCGGGAGCAGCCGCGGGTACGGGAACGAGTCGTCAGTGACAGTCATGGTTCTCCCCCGAGAGACATTCGATGTCGGCGCTGACCACTGTGCCAGGCAGGACTGACAACGCCGGGTCGAGGGCCGGGAGCCAGGCTCAGCAGCAGGTCCGACAGCCGTGAACTTGTCGATTATCGATATGGTCCTCTACAGTCCGACGTATCGATAATCGATAAGAGGGGGACGTAATGGATTCGCGACTCACCAAGACCCTGGCCTCGGTGACCTTCGGTATGGCGGTGCTCAGCGGGCTCGCTTTCGTCGGCACGGGCCTCACGCACATGCTCGACGACGGGGCGGTCTGCGTGCAGACGGAGTTCTGGCGCAATGCCACCCTCGTGCCGGACAGCGTGCCGATCGGCAAGGGCGTGGAGGCGTCCGGCAGCGCCACGCGCCTCTGCCAGGACGACCCCTCGATGGCGCAGCGCGCCGCCGACCTCGGCGGCGAACTGCCCTGGCTGCTGTTCGGCTTCCTCGCGCTGTTCCTGTTCTCCCGGCTGCTCAACACGGTGCTGCTGGAAGGGCCGTTCACCGACGCGGTGTCGCGACGGCTCTCCGTTCTCGGCTGGGTCGTGGCCGTGGGCGCGCCGCTCGCCGGTCTCGTGGCCGGTTCGTCGCAGTCGTGGCTCGTCGATAGCATGGCGCCGGTCGTGGGTTCCGAACTGGCGGTCTCCGGGCCGCAAGTGCTGATCCTCGCCGGACTTGCCGCGGTGATCATGGGGAAGATCATGCGCGAGGGCGTACGTATGCGAGAGGACCTCGAAGGGACCATCTGATGCCCGAAGAGGAACTCCACGCGATCCGGATCCACCTCGACCGCGTCCTCGCGGAACGCGGTATGACCCTCACCGAACTCGCCGCGGCGGTCGGCATCACGGTGGTCAACCTCTCCGTACTCAAGAACGGCCGGGCCAAGGCGATCCGCTTCTCGACGCTGTCGCGGATCTGTCAGGTGCTGCGGTGCCAGCCGGGGGACTTGATCACGTACGACCCTTCAGATTCGGGGTAGTTGGGGCCCGGCGGGTGCTATCAGTCGACCCGGCGGGTGCGATCGGTCGACCCGGCGGGTGCGACCGGCCGGTTCGGCTCAGCGGGTCCGGAGGCGCACTTTGAGTACGAACTCCCAGTCGCCATGAGTACCCGTCACGATGACCTGGCGGCGCGCCTGCGGCAGGGTGAGGGCATGACAGCATCCAACTCGCAGCCCGCCTCCCCGGAAGGGGAGTCGCCAGATCCGTTCGCGCCGTCGACGAAGGCGGTACGGATCTTCGCCGGCCTCGGCATTCTGCTGCTGCCTCTCCTGTGCGTGGTGTACTTCGTCATCATCCTCAGCCAGGTCTACAGCGGCGACGAGGCGAGCGGTCCGCTTGCCGGCGTCGCCCCGTGGTTCCTGGGTCTGTCCGGCATTGTGGGACTCATTGCCATGTGCATGCCGGGTGACGATCTGAGCCACTCGATGCGGAGAAAGCTCGTCATCGCGCAGTACGTGCTTGTGGTCGGCGGACCCGCGCTGGCCGCGATCGACTTCGGTTAGCCGGTCGGTTGGCCGGTCGCTTCGCGAGGGGGCCGGGGCGGGGCAACGGCCGCGCGCCGGGACCCGCCGGCCTCCCCTCCTCGTAAGGTCGACGCCGTGGAGCTGAAACATCTCACCGGGTTCGTGGCCGTCGCCGAGGAACTGCACTTCGGGCGGGCGGCCGAGCGTCTGCATATCGCGCAGTCGCCGCTCAGCCAGCAGATCAAGCTCCTGGAGCGTGACCTCGGCGTGAAGCTGTTCGACCGTACGACGCGTACGGTCCGGCTCACCCCGGCCGGCCAGGCCCTCGTGGAACCGGCCCGGCGCCTGCTCGCCGACGCCACCGCCGTGCGCCGCACCGTACGGGCCGCACACCTCGGCGAGGTCGGCCGGGTCACCGTCGGCTTCGCGGGCGCCAGCAGCTACTCGGCGCTGCCGCTGTTCACCCGGGCCGTGACCTCCCAACTCCCCGGTATCGAGCTGGTGTTGGAGGGGCAGACGTACACCGGCGAGGCGCTGCGGCGGCTGACCGACGGCAGTCTCGACGTCGGGTTCGTGGCCCTTCCCGTACGGCGCGGCATCACCGCGCGCGTCGTCCGCATGGAACGCCTCGTCCTCGCCCTGCCCGACAGCCACCCGCTCGCCGCCTACGCGGAGGTGCCGGTGCGGGAGCTCGCGGGGGAGCCCATCATCACGTTCCCGCTCTCCCGCGAGTCGGCGGTGCGCGAGGCGATGGTGCAGGCCTGCCACGACGCCGGGTTCGCGCCGCACATCGCGCAGGAGGCCCCCGACTCGTACAACATGCTGGCGCTCGTCGGCGCGGGTGTCGGGGTGGCGGTGGTCGTGGAGTCGGCGCGCAACATCCACCTGGAGCACGTGGTGTTCCGGCCGCTCGCCGGGGACGACGTGCCGGTCCTGCCGATCGCCCTCGGCTGGCGCACCGGCAACGCGTCGGCGGCGCTGCACGCGGTGCTGCGGGTCGCCGAGGAGGTTCTGCCGACACCGGGGGATGCCCCGGACCCCGAGGTCTGACCGCCCCGGCCCCGGCCCCGGGTCCCGCGTGGGCCCTGCGCCCCGGCGCTGTTG
>NZ_JAAAHS010000488.1 GCF_009908195.1 Streptomyces boluensis
CCCCGGCCCCTCGTCGGAGACTTCAAGCACCGCGCCGCCGGGCGCGGGGCCGGCCAGGACCCGGAACCCCACCCCGAGCGGAGTGTGATCAAGCACGTTCCCGATCAACGCATCAAGCGCCGCCGCCACCTCATCCCCCGGCACCGCAACCCACAGCGGAGCGCCCGGTACGTCCACGTCCACCGACCGCCCCTGATCCTCCGCCAACGGCAGCCAGAACGCGGCCCGTTCCCGCGCGACCTCCGCCAGGTCGGCGTGGAGGGGACCCCGCAACGGCCGCCGGGCCCGCCGGATCACCTCGTCGACCTGCTGCTCCAACGCCGCCACACCGGAGGCGATCCGCTCCGCCTCCTCCGCGTCCCGCAGCCCCTCCGCGTCGAGGCGCAGCGCGGCCACGGGGGTGCGCAGGCGGTGCGCCAGGTCGGCGGCGTTCTCGCGCTCGGCGGTGAGGAGCTCGGATATACGGGCCGCCAGATGGTTCAACTCGCCAGCGACCAGGCGCAGTTCGGGCGGCCCGGAGGGTTCGGCGCGGGCCGTGAGGTCGCCCCCGGAGAGCCGTTCCGCGACCCCCGCGAGCCGCCGCGCCGAGCCGACCAGACGGGCGCCGAGACGGTCGGCGATCAGCAGCCCGACCAGGACGAGCCCCGCCCCGATCCCGGCGAGGATCAGCCAGGACGCCAGCATGCCCTCGTACAACTGGCCCTGGGTGAGCGCCACTTGGACGACGGCCGTGCCGCCCTCGGGGCCCTGCACCGGCACCAGGACGAGTCGGCCGCCGCCGGGTGCCGCGTACGTGAAGGCCCGGCCGCGGCGGGCGAGCCGTACCGCGTCCGTCACGCGGGTGGGCGCCCCGAGTACCCGGCCGTCGGCGAGGATCACCGAAGTGGCCGGGCCTGAGGGGGTGTTGGCGCCGTCGACGAAGGGTCCGGCGGTGGACCCGGCGCCGGAGCCGAGCGTCGCGCCGACCCCGGACGCCACGTACTGCGCCCGCGCCGTCGCCTCGGCGGTGGCACGCTCCTCGGCGTGCGTACGGGTGAGCAGGGCGAGCGGTACGAGTAGCGCGGCCAGGACGAGGGCCGTGGTCGCGGCGGTGAGGACGAGCAGCCAGCGCCGCATCAGACCGGCTCGCCCTCGGGCAGGGCGTCGGGCGGGGCGAGCTTCACGCCGACGGTGCGGACGGTGTGCAGATAGCGGGGCTCCTGCGCGGTCTCGCCCAACTTCCGCCGCAGCCACGACAGATGGACGTCCACGGTCTTGTCGGCGCCGCCCAGCGGCTGCTGCCACACCTCGGCGAGGAGTTCGCGCCGCGACACCACCTGCCCCGCGCGCCGGGCCAGATGGGCGAGCAGGTCGAACTCGCGGGGCGTGAGGTCGAGGGCCCGCCCGTCCAGGGACACATCGCGGGCGGCGAGGTCCACGCGCAGCCCGCCGACCCGCAGCGGCGCCTCCGGTTCGGGTGCCCCGAGCCGTCGCAGCACCGCCTTGATCCGGGCGTCCAACTGGGCGGCGCCGAAAGGCTTCACTAGGTAGTCGTCGGCGCCCGCGTCGAGGAGCGCCACCATGTCCGGCTCCTCGTCACGGGCCGTCGCCACGATCACCGGCACGTCACTCACGGCCCGCAGCATCCGCAGCACTTGCGCCCCGTCGACGTCCGGCAGGCCCAGGTCCAGGACGACCAGGTCGGGCCGGTCCGTGACCGCCGCGTCGAGGCCGCTCATCCCGGTCGGCGCGGTCGCCACCGCGTGCCCACGGGCGCGCAGGGCACGTACCAGGGCAGCGCGCAGCTGCGGATCGTCCTCGATGACCAGGAGGTGGGGCATGCGGTCACGGTATGAGGCCGGTCCGTACCGGAGGCAAGGGGGGACGCCCGCGCACCGGCCGCCAACGGGGGTTCCTTGTCCGGGCTTTAACCGGGCGTTAGGAATCGGTACGAGAGGCTGGTCCCGTACCCAGGGCAGGCCAGGTAGGCCAGGGCAGGCCAGGGAGGCCAGGGCAGGCCAGGGAGGGCGACGGATGAAGTGGCGGAGCGCGGCGGTGACCGCGGCGTGGGCGGCGGTGGCGACCGTGGCGGGCTCGCTCGGCGCGTGGACCCTCGCCGGTTTCGACAGCGCGCCCGGCGACCGGAGCAGGCCGCTCGACGACGCGGCGGTGCGCCGGGCGCTGGCATCGGACCCGCCCCCGCCGACGGAACCCACGAGCAGCGCCCCGCACTCCACGGAACCCACCGCTCCGCCACCGTCCGGCACACCGGCCTCGACCCCGCCCGCACGGCCCGCCCGGCCCGCCACGCTCCGCTTCACCGGCGGCACCGCCACCGCGGAGTGCCGGGCGGACGGCTCGGTCCGGCTGCTCTCGTGGAGCCCGGCCGACGGCTACCACGTGGAGGAGTACGCGCGGGGCCCGGCGGCCATGGCCCGCCTGGAACTGGAGCCGACCACCGACGACGCCGACGACCTCGCGTACGTGTTCCGCTGCTCCGCCTCGGGCCGGCCGGCCGTGGAGCGGGCCCCGGAGGACGACGACTGACAGCGGCCGCACGCACCCGGGAACGGTCCGGCTTCGGCCCGGCTCGACACACTGTCGGGCGCGCCCCGTGCGCACCGAACACGACGCCGATGGCTTGTCCGCATCCCGGACATTTACTCTCGCCGCATGACCCCTCATCTCACCCCTCAGGCCGACCCCGCGAAGGGCGCGGCCGTCAAGGCCGCCGACCGCGCGCATGTGTTCCACTCCTGGTCAGCGCAGGAGCTGATCGATCCGCTCGCCGTAGCCGGCGCGGAGGGCGCGTATTTCTGGGACTACGAGGGCAACCGGTACCTCGACTTCACCAGTGGCCTCGTCTACACCAACATCGGCTACCAGCACCCCAAGGTCGTCGCCGCGGTGCAGGAGCAGGCCGGCAAGATGACGACCTTCGCGCCCGCCTTCGCCATCGACGTACGTTCCGAGGCCGCCCGCCTCATCGCCGAGCGCACCCCGGGCGACCTCGACAAGATCTTCTTCACCAACGGTGGTGCGGAGGCGGTCGAGAACGCCGCCCGGATGGCCCGGATTCACACCGGCCGTCCGAAGATCATGAGCGCCTACCGCTCGTACCACGGGGCGACCGCCGCCGCGATCAACCTGACCGGTGACCCGCGCCGCTGGGCCTCCGACAACGGTTCGGCGGGCGTCGTGCGCTTCTGGGCGCCGTTCCTGTACCGCTCGCCGTTCTACGCCGAGACCGAGGCGGAGGAGTGCGCGCGGGCGCTCCAGCACCTGGAGGACACGGTCGCCTTCGAGAACCCGAACTCGATCGCCGCGATCATCCTGGAGACCGTGCCGGGCACGGCCGGCATCATGACGCCGCCGCCGGGCTACCTGGCCGGAGTCCGCGAGATCTGCGACCGGTACGGCATCGTCCTCGTCCTCGACGAGGTCATGGCGGGCTTCGGCCGCACCGGCGCGTGGTTCGCGGCGGACCACTACGACGTGGTGCCGGACCTGCTGACCTTCGCGAAGGGCGTCAACTCGGGCTATGTCCCGCTCGGCGGCGTCGCGATCTCGTCGGCCATCGCGGAGACCTTCGCGAAGAAGCCGTACCCCGGTGGCCTCACGTACTCCGGTCACCCGCTGGCCTGCGCGGCCGCGGTCGCGACCCTGGAGACCATGGCGGAGGAGCGGATCGTCGAGCACGCCGCGCACATCGGCGAGCACGTACTCGGCCCCGGCCTGCGCGAACTCGCCGAACGCCACCCCTCGGTGGGCGAGGTGCGCGGCCTCGGCGTCTTCTGGGCCCTGGACCTCGTACGCAACCAGGAGACCCGCGAGCCGCTGGTCCCGTACAACGCGACGGGCGCGGCGAACGCGCCGATGGCGGAGTTCGCGGCGGCCTGCAAGAGGAGCGGCCTGTGGCCCTTCGTCAACATGAACCGCACGCATGCGGTGCCGGCGTGCACGGTGAGTGAGGCGGAGGCCAAGGAGGGCTTGGCGATCCTCGACGAGGCACTGTCGGTGACGGACAAGCACGTCGTGGGCTGAGGCGGGCCGTCGCCTGCGGCGGGCTTTCATCCCCTCCCCGCCCCTTCCCGAAGTCCTCAATCGCCGGACGGGCTGAAAATTCAGCCCCTCCGGCGATTGAGGAGCGGGGTCTGGGGCGGAGCCCCAGTTACGGGAAGGGGCGGGACTGGGGAAGAAAAGGCCCGCTCAGCTGAAGACGATCATCGACCCCTGCCCCAAACACCGCGTAGCCGCCGCATGCAACCCCAGCCAGACATGCCGCTCCCGAGCAAACGGATCATCCCCGTAAGCCACCGGAGCCGCAGGCTCCTCCAGAGCAGTGGGCCCGGCGGGCGGCACCGGCGCCGCCGGCGGGTTGGCCGGGTCGATGCCGATCGACGGCGCCACGAACTCCAGCTCACGAAGCAACCCCTGCGCGGACCCCAACGGCCCACCCCCGTCAAGGAGTTCCTCGTCCGCGAGCGGCACCGCGAAGTCCACCGGCACGTACGCCCCCGCATGGTCGTAGTGCCACACGAGATGTGACTCCTTGGCCGTGGCCTCGAACATCTCCAGGAGCTGTTCGTAGTCCCCGCCCAGCTCGTCGACCGGCGTGACCTCAAGACCGCAGATCTTCAACAGGTACGCGCGGCGCAGGAAGTGCAGGGCGTCGTAGTCGAACCCGGCGACCGGCGCCACGTCCCCGGAGAGCCCCGGCGTGTACGCGAAGACCGGCACCGGCGGCAGCCCGGCCTCGCCGAGGACCTTGTCGTAGAGGGCGAGTTCTTCCGCGAAGGGGTTGTCGGGGCTGTGGCACAGCACGTCGACGAGGGGGACGAGCCACAGGTCACAGGCCAAGAGAGAACTCCTCAGGTCGACTTTCGGCGGTCGTGCGGGCAGCGTAGTGGGGCCACCCGGCCGCAAGCTGCCCCCCTGCAGCCCTGTCCTGCCCACCGCACCCCGCCCCCAAGACCCCGAGG
>NZ_JAAAHS010000489.1 GCF_009908195.1 Streptomyces boluensis
CCCCGCCATCGCGCCCTACCCCATGCCCACCCCCGACGAGCTGCCCGCGAACCGCGTGCAGTGGACCGTCGACCCCGGCCGGGCCGTGCTGCTCGTGCACGATCTGCAGAACTACTTCCTGCGCGCCTTCGAGCAGGACAAGTCGCCGGTCACCGAACTGCTCGCCAATGTCGGGCAGTTGACGAAGGAGGCGCGGAGCCTCGGGGTGCCGGTCGTGTACTCGGCGCAGCCCGGCGGGCAGTCCCCGGACGAGCGCGGGCTTCAGCAGGACTTCTGGGGTCCGGGTCTGCCCGACGACGAGTCCGCGAAGGCCATCGCGCCGGCCGTCGCGCCCGAGGACGGCGACACCGTGCTCACCAAGTGGAAGTACAGCGCGTTCGTCCGCACCGACCTCGCGGACATGATGCGCGAACAGGGCCGCGACCAGCTGGTCATCGTCGGCGTGTACGCGCACATCGGCGTCATGATGTCCGCCTGCGACGCCTGGATGCGGGACATCCAGGCGTTCCTCGTCGCTGACGCCGTCGCCGACTTCTCCCGCGCCGACCACGAGCTCGCCCTGCGCTGGGCGGCCGCCAAGTGCGCCGTCGTCACCACGACCGGCGCGACCTTCCCGACCACCCAGGGGGCCTGAGCGCCATGGCAGCGACCACACTCACCGTCGAGCGGATACGCGCGGACGTCGCGGACGTGCTCGGGGAGGACGTCGAGGACATCCCCGTCGACGAGAACCTCGTCGACTACGGCCTCGACTCCGTCCGCATCATGGCCCTCCTGGAGCGCTGGCGCCGCGACCACGGCGTCGAGGCCACCTTCGTCGACCTCGCCGAACAGCCCGCCGTCGAGGCCTGGGCGCCGCTGCTCGGAGCGGCGGCATGACCGCGCTCCTCGAACCCGCCACGGACGCCTCTTCGGGTGCCGAGCGTCAACTCCCGCTCACCGCCGCCCAGTCGGGCATGTGGTACGCGCAGGCCCTCGACCCGGCGAGCCCCGCGCAGAACACCGCCGAGTGCGTCGAGATCCACGGCCCGGTCGAGCCACGCCTCTTCGCCGGGGCCCTGCACCGCGTCGCCGGGGAGGCCGACGCGCTGCGGGTCCGCCTGGTGGAGACCGCCGACGGGCCCCGCCAACTCCCGCTGGTGCTCGGCGAGTTGGACGCCCCGGCCGCAGGGGACGCGGTGCGCTTCCCGTTCAAGGCGCACGACCTGCGCGGCCTCGACGACCCGGACGCCGCTGCCCGCGCCCGGATGGACGCCGACCTCGCGGTCCCCTTCGACCTGGCCGCCGGGCCGCTGTTCCAGCACGCCCTGTACCGCGTCGCCGACGAGCGCTGGCTCTGGTTCCAGCGCGTCCACCACGCCGTCATGGACGGCTTCGGCTACTCGCTGCTCGCCCGCCGCACCGCCGAGGTGTACACCGCGCTCGCCGCCGGTGCCGAGCCGGGCCCCAGCCCCTTCGGGCGGCTCACCGACCTCGTCGCCGAGGACACCGCGTACCGCACCTCGGACGCGTACGCCGCCGACCGCGCACACTGGGGCGCCGCCTTCGCCGACCGCCCCGAGGCCGTGAACCTCGCCGGGCGCACCGCGCTGCCGTCCCGCACCTTCCGCCGCCGCACCGCACACATCGGCACCGAACTCACGGGCCAGGTCAAGGAGTTGGCCGCGTCGATGCGCGCCACCTGGCCCGAGGTGCTGATCGCCGCGCAGGCCCTGTACCTGTCGCGCGCCACGCACGCCGACGAGGTCGTCCTCGGCCTGCCGATGATGGGCCGCATGGGCTCCGCCGCCCTTCGCATCCCCGGCATGGTCATGAACGTGCTGCCGCTGCGCCTCACCGTCGCCCCGCAGGCCACCTTCGCCGAGCTGACCCGGCAGGTCGTCCTCGGCATCCGCGCCGCCCGCAAGCACCAGCGGTACCGGTACGAGGACATCCGCCGCGACCTCGGCCTGCTCGGCGAGGGCCGCGCCCTGGTCGGTCCGCTCGTCAACGTCATGCCGTTCGACTACGGGCTCACCTTCGGCGGCGCCCCCACCGACGCCCACAACCTGTCCGCGGGACCGGTCGACGACCTCACCGTCAACGTCTACGACCGCGCCGACGGCAGCGGCCTGCGCATCGACTACGACGGCAACCCCGCCCTGTACGAGGAGGACGGACTCGGCGTCCACCAGCGCCGTTTCCTGGAGCTGCTGCAACGGATCGCCGCCGCCGACCCGCATGCCCCGCTGGCCCGGCACGGGATCTGCACGGGTACCGAACGCGCCCTGGTACTCGACGAGTTCAACGCCACCGCGCGGGACGTGCCGCCGACCACCCTGATCGGCCCCATCGAGGCGCAGGCCGTGCGCACCCCGGACGCGCCCGCCCTGGTCTTCGGCGGCACCACCCTCACGTACGCCGAACTGAACGCCCGCGCCAACCGGCTGGCGTGGCATCTCGCCTCGCTCGGGGTGCGGCCGGGCGCGCTGGCCGCTGTCGCCGTGCCGCGCTCCCTCGACCTGGTCGTCACGCTGCTCGCCGTGGCCAAGGCGGGCGGCGCTTATCTGCCGCTCGACCCGGACTATCCGGCCGAGCGGCTCGCCTACATGGTCGAGGACGCACAGCCCGCCGTGGTCGTCGCCGACACTGCCGCACGCGTCCCCGCCGGGGTCGACGTACCCGCCGTGGTCCTCGAACACCTCGACACCAGCGAACAGTTGGGCGTCAACCCGGGCCGGCCGCTGACCCCGCAGCACCCCGCGTACGTCATCTACACCTCCGGCTCCACCGGCCGCCCCAAGGGAGTCGTCGTGCCGCACGGGGCCATCGACAACCGGCTGCGCTGGATGCAGGCCGAGTACCCGCTCGGCCCCGGCGACCGGGTGCTGCAGAAGACGCCGTCCGGCTTCGACGTGTCCGTGTGGGAGTTCTTCTGGGCCCTGCGCGTCGGCGCGACGATCGTGATGGCGGAGCCCGGTGGCCACAAGGACCCCGCCTACCTGGCCCGCACCATCGCCGAACAGTCCGTCACCACCTGCCACTTCGTGCCGTCGATGCTGCAGGTCTTCCTCGCCGAGCCGGGCGCCGCCGACTGCACCGGGCTGCGGCGCGTGTTCTGCAGCGGCGAGGCCCTGCCCCGCGAGACGGTCCAGGAGTTCGGCCGCACCCTGCCCGAGGTCGAGCTGCACAACCTGTACGGCCCCACCGAGGCCGCCGTCGACGTCACCTACCACCCCTGCGACACCCGCCCCTCCGTCACCGGGCCCGTACCGATCGGCAAGCCGGTGTGGAACACCCGCAGTTACGTCCTGGACGCGGCCCTGCAGCCGTGCCCGCCCGGCGTGCCCGGCGAACTCCACCTGGCGGGCGTCCAGTTGGCCACCGAGTACCTGGGCCGCCCGGCGCTCACCGCGTCCCGCTTCGTCGCCGACCCGTACGGACCGGCCGGCAGCCGCATGTACCGCACCGGCGATCTGGCCCGCTGGACCGAACACGGCGAGATCGAGTACCTCGGCCGCACCGACCACCAGGTCAAGCTGCGCGGCCTGCGTATCGAACTCGGCGAGATCGAGACCGAGTTGGCCGCCTGCGAGGGCATCACCGGCGCCTGCGTCCTGGTCCGCGAGGACCGGCCCGGCGACCAGCGCCTCGTCGGCTACGTCACCGGCCCCGCCGACCTGGACGTGACGGCCGTACGCGACCGGCTCGCCCGCACCCTGCCCGACTACATGGTCCCCGGCGCCCTGCTCGTCCTCGACGACTTCCCGCTCAGCCCCAACGGCAAGCTGGACCGCAAGGCCCTGCCCGCACCCGCACAGGCCGCGACCGGGGCCGGGCGCGCACCCCGCGACCCGCGCGAGGAGACCCTGACCAGGCTGTTCGCCGAAGTGCTCGGCCGGGACCAAGTGGGCGTCGAGGACAGCTTCTTCGAGCTCGGCGGCACCTCCCTGCTCGCCGCCCGCCTGGTGCGCCGCGTCCGCGACACCCTCGGCACCGAACTCGCCATCGGCGCCCTCTTCCAGGCCCCCACCCCGGCCGCGCTCGCCGGGCGGCTCGACTCCGGGCTCGGCAACGACGCGGTGCTCAGAACCCTGCTGCCGCTGCGCGCCACCGGCCGCCGCACCCCGCTGTTCGTCTTCCACCCGGCGGGCGGCATCAGCTGGTGCTACTCCGGGCTCCTCTCCCGGCTCGACCCGGACCAGCCGGTGTACGGGCTCCAGGCCCGCGGCCTCCTCGGCGAGGGTGAACTGCCCGCCACCATGGAGGAGATGGCCGCCGCGTACGTCGAGGAACTCCGCGCCGTACAGCCGCACGGCCCCTACCGGCTGCTCGGCTGGTCCGTCGGCGGCGTCGTCGCGCACACCGTCGCCGTACTCCTCCAGGAGGCCGGTGAGCGGGTCGAACTCCTCGCCCTGCTCGACGCCTACCCCTCCGACCAGTGGCAGGACCAGGCCGTTCCCGCCGAGGCCGACGCGCTCACCGCGCTGCTCCGCATGGCCGGGTACGAACGCACCGACGAGCTGACCCGCGAGGACGTGCTCGCCACCCTGCACCGCGAGGGCAGCGCCCTGGCCGGGCTCAGCGACACCACCCTGGCCGCCGTCGTCGACATCGTCGTCAACAACGCCCACCTGATGCGCGGCCACCGCCACCGGCCCTTCGACGGCGACCTGTTGTTCTTCACGGCCGCCGCGCCGCGCGCCGAGGACTGGCTGACCTCCGCCGCCTGGCACCCGTACGTCCGTGGCACCCTGGACGACCACCCCGTCGACTGCCTGCACCCGCAGCTCACCCAGGCACCCCACCTGGACGAGATCGTCGACGTACTCAGCAGCCGCCTCAAGGAGCTCGACGGATGACAGCCGCAGCCGGGCCGCCCGCGCCGGGCCCCTTCGACAAGCCCGCCGACGGGCAGGACCGGAACCCCACCCACCTGGTCCTGGAGAACATGCGCGCCGAGCGCTCCCTGTGG
>NZ_JAAAHS010000049.1 GCF_009908195.1 Streptomyces boluensis
CTCCCGCGCCCCCGCCCGAGCGCCGAGCGGACCGCGGCGAGACGGACGGCGGCGGCCGGCTCCTATTGGCCCCGGCTCGCCGCAGGCCTCGCCCTCCTCGCCTGCGTGACCCGCCTCCCGTCGTTACGGCTGCGCCTCTGGAACCCCGACGAGGGCTATCTCGCCGTCCAGGCAAGGATGTTGGCCGACGGCGGCGCGCTCTACGACACCGTCGTCGACCGCAAACCCCCACTCGTGCCCTGGCTGTACGAGGGCGCCTTCGCGGTCTTCGGCGACGACTCCCTGCTGCCGCTGAAGCTCCTCGCGATCCTCGCCCAGCTCGGCACCGCCCTGCTGCTCGCCTCCCTGGCCCGCCGCCGCTGGGGCGACCGCGCGGGCCGCACCGCGGGCGTGCTCCACCTGCTGCTCTCCATCGGCCTCAGCCCCGAGGACACCCAGGCCGCCACCTTCGAGGTGTTCATGCTCCCGGCGACCGCGGCCGCCGTCTGGCTCGCCGACCGGCGCCGCTGGGCCTGGTGCGGCGCCGCCGTCGGCACCGCCTTCCTCGCCAAGCAGACCGGCGGCGCCGTCCTCGTCCCCGCGCTCTGGCTGCTCTGGCGCTCCGGCGGCGGGCGGGCCGACCTGCTGCGGCTCGCGGCGGGCGCGGCCCTGCCGGTGCTCGCGGCGGCCCTGCTCACCGACCCGTCCGGCTTCCTGTTCTGGACGGTGACCGGCTCGGGCGCCTACGCCTCCTTCACCGGCTCCGAACTCCACGTACTGTCACGGGCGTTGACGAACACCGCGCTCCTCGGCATCGCCTGCGCCGGTCTCCTCCCGGCGGTCGTACGGGTGCTGCGCATCGCCCGTACCGGCGCGGCGGACCTGTGGCTGTGGCTGGCCGCGTCGGCGCTCGCGGTCTGCCTCGGCTTCCACTTCTTCGGCCACTACTACCTTCAACTCATCCCGGCGCTCGCCCTGTTGGGCACCGCCGCGCTGCAGAGCCTGCCGCGCGACTGGACCCCGGCGACGCTCACCACGTCCGCGCTCGCCTGCGGGCTTTTCCTCGCCTGGGGGCTGCTCGCGCCACGCCCCGAGCTCGCGCACGCCGAGCGGCTCGCCCGTACGGTCACCGACCGCACCGAGCCCGGCGAGCGGGTCCTGGTCTGGGGCATACACCCGGAGACGTACTGGCTCGCCGACCGCGCCCCCGCGTCCCGCTACCTCACGGCGGGTTTCCTCACCAACTACAGCGGTGGCCGCAACGGCCCGCAGGTGGGGGAGAAGTACGCGGTGCGGGGTGCGTGGGACGTGTTCCGCGGCGAGCTCGCGGACCGGCCCCCGGCCCTGATCATCGACGACTCGCGCGGCAAACCCTTCGCCCCCGACAACCTCCCCACGCTGCGCGGGATGCTGGCCCAGGGGTACGAGCGGGTGGGCGTCGTGGAGGACGCGGTGCTGTACGAACGGGTACGGCCACTGGAACGCTGACCCGGCGCTCAACCGCCCCGCGGCACCGTACGCGGCCCCGCGCACTGGGCGCCCAACGCGCCGACCCTGCCCCGGAGTTCACGGTCCGCGGTGATCACCAGGCACTCCCCGGACCCGGTGTGCGCGGCGACCAGCTCCACGATGCGGTCGTCGCCGCTGCCGTCCGCCGAGTCGACCCGCACCCCGTCGACGGACTCCACCCCGCGTGCGGCGCCCTCCACGACCAGGAGCAGATCGAGCGGCCCCGGATACCCCACGAGCCCGCCCTCGGCGCACGGCACCAGCCGGTCACGCAGGCGTACGGCGGCACCGCGCCGGTCACGCCACCAGCCGTCGGGCACGGAACCGATGACGTTGGCGGCGTCGATGACGACAAGAAGGCGGGACATGACCCCATCATCGCGTGCCCCTCTGTCCTCAACGCCGGACGGGCCGCACGAGAAGCGCGAAGCTCTCGTACGGCCCGTCGGCGTGGGACGGAAGGCTCACCGCGTCACGCGGGAACCGACGCCACCCCGGCGTCCAGGAACCGCTTGCCGACGACGCGCTCGGAGACGCCCGCACGGTCCAGGTACGGCGTGATGCCGCCCAGGTGGAAGGGCCAGCCGGCACCGGTGATCAGGCACAGGTCGATGTCCTGGGCCTCGGCGACGACACCCTCGTCGAGCATCAGGCCGATCTCCTGGGCCACCGCGTCGAGCACGCGGTCGCGCACCTGCTCCTCGGTCAGCGCGGCATCGCCCTGCTTGAGCAGCGCGGCGACCTCGGGGTCGAGCTCCGGCTTCCCGCTGTCGTACACGTAGAAGCCGCGCTTGCCGGCGTCCACGACGGCCTTCAGGTTCGGCGAGACCGTGAAGCGCTCCGGGAAGGCGCGGCTCAGCGTCTCGGAGACGTGCAGGCCGATCGCCGGGCCGACGAGCTCCAGGAGCACCAGCGGCGACATCGGCAGACCGAGCGGCTCGACGGCCTTCTCCGCGACCTCGACGGAGGTGCCCTCGTCGATGACGTTCTGCACCTCGCCCATGAAGCGGGTCAGGATGCGGTTGACGACGAACGCCGGGGCGTCCTTCACCAGGACCGCGGTCTTCTTCAGCTTCTTGGCGACACCGAACGCGGTGGCGAGCGACGCGTCGTCGGTCTGCTCGCCGCGCACGATCTCCAGGAGCGGAAGCACGGCGACCGGGTTGAAGAAGTGGAAGCCGACGACCCGCTCGGGGTGCTTCAGCTTCGACGCCATCTCGGTGACCGACAGCGAGGAGGTGTTGGTGGCGAGGATCGCGTGCGCCGGGGCGACCGCCTCGACCTCCGCGAACACCTGCTGCTTGACGCCGATCTCCTCGAAGACGGCTTCAATGACGAAGTCGGCGTCCGCGAAGCCCTCGGCCTTGTCGAGCACACCGGTGACCAGGGCCTTGAGGCGGTTGGCCTTGTCCTGGTTGATCCGGCGCTTGCCGAGCAGCTTGTCGATCTCGGCGTGGACGTAGCCCACACCCTTGTCGACCCGCGCCTGGTCGATGTCGGTCAGCACGACCGGCACCTCGAGGCGGCGCAGGAAGAGGAGCGCGAGCTGCGAGGCCATCAGGCCCGCACCCACGACGCCGACCTTGCTGACCGGACGGGCCAGGTCCTTCGACGGGGCGCCCACGGGACGCTTGCCGCGCTTCTGCACCAGGTTGAACGCGTAGAGCCCGGCACGCAGTTCGCCACCCATGATCAGGTCGGCGAGCGCCTGGTCCTCGGCGTCGAAACCGGCCTGCAGGTCGCCGTTCTTCGCGGCGGCGATGATGTCGAGCGCGCGGTACGCGGCCGGAGCGGCACCGTGCACCTTGCTGTCGGCGATGAACCGGCCCTTGGCGACGGCCTGGTCCCAGGCCTCACCGCGGTCCACCTCGGGGCGCTCCACCTTGATGTCGCCGTTCAGCACCTGGGCGGTCCAGAGCAGCGACTGCTCCAGGAAGTCCGCACCCTCGAACAGCGCGTCCGCGATGCCGAGTTCGAAGACCTGCTTGCCCTTGAGCTGGCGGTTCTGGTTGAGCGAGTTCTCGATGATGACCTTGACGGCGTTCTCGGCGCCGATCAGGTTCGGCAGCAGCGCGCAGCCGCCCCAGCCGGGCACCAGGCCGAGGAAGACCTCGGGCAGCGAGAACGCGGGCAGCGCCTTGGAGACGGTGCGGTACGTGCAGTGCAGACCGGCCTCGACACCGCCGCCCATGGCCGCGCCGTTGTAGTACCCGAAGCTCGGCACGGCAAGCGCGGAGAGGCGCTTGAAGACGTCGTGCCCGCCCTTGCCGATGGCCAGCGCGTCCGAGTGCTGCTTGAGCAGCTCGACGCCCTTGAGGTCGGCGCCCACGGCGAAGATGAACGGCTTGCCGGTGAGGCCAACGCCGACGATGGAGCCCTCGGAGGCCTCCTTCTCGACCTGGCTGATGGCCACGTCGAGGTTGGCCAGGGACTGCGGCCCGAAGGTGGTCGGCTTGGTGTGGTCCAGGCCGTTGTCGAGCGTGATGAGGGCGAACCGGCCCGCGCCGTACGGCAGATCGAGGTGGCGTACGTGCGCGGACGTCACGACCTCGTCGGGGAACAGCTCGGCAGCGCCCTTGAGAAGCTCAGCGGTGGTGGTGGTGCTCACTTCGCGCCTCCGGCGTCCTTGTGGTGCGGGTTCTCCCAGATGACCGTCGCGCCCATGCCGAAGCCGACGCACATGGTCGTGAGGCCGTAACGGACCTCCGGCTGCTCCTCGAACTGCCGCGCCAACTGCGTCATCAGACGCACACCGGAGGAGGCGAGGGGGTGGCCGAACGCGATGGCGCCGCCGTACTGGTTGACGCGCGCGTCGTCGTCCGCGATGCCGTAGTGCTCGAGGAACGCGAGCACCTGCACGGCGAAGGCCTCATTGACCTCGAAGAGGCCGATGTCGTCGATCGACAGGCCGCCCTTGGCGAGCGCCTTCTCGGTCGCCGGGATCGGGCCGTAACCCATGACCTCCGGCTCGACACCCGCGAAGGCGTACGAGACGAGGCGCATCTTGACGGGCAGCCCGTTCTCCCGCGCGAACTCCTCGGAGGCGATCAGCGAGGCGGTGGCGCCGTCGTTCAGACCCGCGGCGTTACCGGCGGTGACGCGACCGTGCGTACGGAACGGCGTCTTCAGACCGGCCAGGTTCTCCAGGGTCGTGCCCGGACGCATCGGCTCGTCGGAGGTGGCGAGGCCCCAACCGGTCTCGCCCACCTCGGAGTTGGTGTTGCGCACCGAGATCGGCACCAGGTCGGCCTGGATCTTGCCGTCGGCGTACGCCTTGGCGGCCTTCTCCTGCGAACGCACCGCGTACTCGTCGGCGCGCTGCTTGGTGATCGTCGGGTACCGGTCGTGCAGGTTCTCGGCGGTCATGCCCATGAACAGCGCCGACTCGTCGACCAGCTTCTCGCTGACGAACCGCGGGTTCGGGTCGACGCCCTCGCCCATCGGGTGGCGGCCCATGTGCTCGACACCACCGGCGACGGTGACGTCGTACGCGCCGAAGGCGACACCGCCCGCCATGGCGGTCACGGCGGTCAGAGCGCCGGCGCACATGCGGTCGATGGAGTAGCCGGGGACCGACTGCGGCAGCCCGGCGAGGATGCCCGCGGTGCGGCCGAGGGTCAGACCCTGGTCACCGATCTGCGTGGTCGCGGCGATGGCGACCTCGTCGATCTTGGCGGGGTCGAGGTTCGGGTTGCGGCGCAGCAGCTCCCGGATGGACTTCACGACGAGGTCATCGGCGCGGGTCTCGTGGTAGATGCCCTTCGGGCCCGCCTTGCCGAACGGGGTGCGGACGCCGTCGACGAAGACGACGTCCCTGACGGTACGAGGCACGATGGCTCTCCTCCAGGGGTGCGGGATCGCTGCCGCTGGGCGTGCTCCGGCGGCTACTCGACTCATGCTACTTGTCGGTAACCAAGTGGAACAGGCCCCCCGCCCGGAGCGGCGAAGGTCACACTCCGTCCGGCGCCTCAGAAGCCGGGAACGCGAACGCCGGACGGGCTGGAAATCAGCCCGTCCGGCGTTCGCGAACAGAAGGGGTCAGGCCGTCAGCGCCGCCACGAGCCCCGGCGTGACCTGCTCGATCTGCCAGGCCCGCGCCCCGTACCCGCCGAGGGCCGCGGCCACCGAGTCCTGGTCGAGGACGGCCGGGGGCTCCCAGCACAGGCGCCGCACCGTGTCCGGCGTGATCAGGTTCTCCTGCGGCATGTTCAGCTCCTCGGCGAGCGCCGACACCGCGGCCCGCGCCGCGGAAAGCCGAGCGGCCGCCGCCGGGTCGCGATCGGCCCAGGAGCGCGGCGGCGGCGGACCCGCCAACTGCTGTCCAGGCTGCGGCAGTTCGGCCTCCGGCAGCGCCTTGGCACGGTCCACCGCGGCCTGCCACTGCTCCACCTGCCGCTGCCCCATCCGGTTCCCGAAGCCGGGCAGGGTACGCAGCGCGTGCGCGTTGGGCGGCAGCGCGAGAGCGGCCTCCACGATCGCGGAGTCGCCGAGCACCTTGCCGGGCGACACGTCACGCCGCTGCGCGATCTTGTCCCGGGCGGTCCACAGCTCCCGTACGACCGCCATCTGCCGACGCCGGCGCACCTTGTGCATCCCGGACGTACGCCGCCACGGGTCCTTGCGCGGCGGGGGCGGCGGAGCGCTGGCGATGGCGTCGAACTCCTGCCGCGCCCACTCCAGCTTCCCCTGCCGGTCGAGCTCCTTCTCCAGGCTGTCGCGCAGGTCGACCAGGAGCTCCACGTCCAGGGCGGCGTAGCGCAGCCAGGGCTCGGGCAGCGGCCGGGTCGACCAGTCGACGGCGGAGTGGCCCTTCTCCAGTACGAACCCGAGCACCGACTCGACCATCGCGCCGAGCCCCACGCGCGGGAACCCCGCGAGCCGGCCCGCGAGTTCGGTGTCGAAGATCCGGGTGGGAACCATGCCTATTTCGCGCAGGCAGGGGAGGTCCTGGGTGGCGGCGTGCAGCACCCACTCCGCGTCGGCGATGGCCGCGCCGAGCCCCGACAGGTCGGGGCAGGCGACGGGGTCGATCAGGGCGCTGCCTGCGCCCTCGCGGCGCAGCTGTACGAGATAGGCGCGCTGGCCGTACCGGTACCCGGAGGCACGCTCGGCGTCCACGGCGACGGGGCCACGACCGGCCGCGAAGGCGGCGACGACCTCGGCGAGCGAGTCCTCGTCCGCGATCACGTCGGGGATGCCCTCGCGCGGTTCGAGCAGCGGGGTCGGCTCCTCGTCGGGGGCTGCGACGCCGTCATCCGGAGGAGCGCCTCCGGTGGTTCGCAGTGGTCTGTCTTCTGCGGTCTCTTGGGCGTCGGTCACCTGTAAAGGGTATCTGTGCGAGCACGGCGCCCGCCGACGGAACGTTCCGTCGGCGGGCGCGGGACTGATGTGCTGGGTTATCGGTGGATATGTTCCCCGCTGGGGGATGTGGGTCAGTGGATGATGCCGGTACGCAGCGCGACGGCCACCATCCCGGCGCGGTCGCCCGTGCCGAGCTTGCGTGCGATACGGGCGAGGTGGCTCTTGACGGTCAGGGCGGACAGGCCCATCGAGACGCCGATGGCCTTGTTGGACTGGCCCTCCGCGACCAGGCGCAGGACCTCCACCTCACGGCCCGACAGCTCGCGGTAACCGCCCGGGTGGCTCGGGGCGCCCGGGGGGCGGCGGTGCATTCGGGCCGCCGCGGCACCGATGGGTGCGGCGCCGGGTCGGGTGGGGAGTCCGACGTTCGTGCGGGTTCCCGTGACGACGTAGCCCTTGACGCCGCCCGCGAGGGCGTTGCGTACGGCGCCGATGTCGTCGGCGGCGGAGAGGGCGAGGCCGTTGGGCCAGCCCGCCGCGCGGGTCTCGGACAGCAGGGTCAGGCCCGAACCGTCGGGCAGGTGGACATCGGCCACGCAGATGTCGCGCGGGTTGCCGATGCGGGGTCGGGCCTCGGCGATGGAGGACGCTTCGATGACATCGCGTACTCCGAGCGCCCAGAGGTGTCGGGTGACGGTGGATCGGACGCGCGGGTCCGCCACGACGACCATGGCGGTCGGCTTGTTCGGGCGGTAGGCGACCAGGCTTGCGGGCTGCTCGAGGAGAACGGACACCAGGCCTCCTGGGAATGGCGGGACGGGGCCGGCTCTGGGGAAGAAGCCGTACGAACCGTGCTTTCAAGGTCACAGAGGTCTTCGGCAGCAAACCCGTCGGCCTTTAGCGAATGATCACGATTTGGTGACTCGCAATTCGGGCAATTCAGACACGTGATCGATCATCCGAAGATCGAACCGAGTCGCCCGGCGGTCAGGTGCCGGTCAACGACGGTCCCGTACCGCATCCGTTCGAAGCCTCGATGGGCCGTACGGATGACGCGCGCCGACGCGGAGCCGCGTGACGCGCGAGAGGGGTGTCCGTGGGGGAGCCGGGTGCCTCAGGAGGGCTGCGGGCCGCGGCGCTGCGGCAGGGACACCACCGAGGCGTCCGTGGGCCCGGCCGGCGGCAGGCCCGCGACCTGGCAGAGGAGGTCGCACCAGGCGGCGAGATGGGCGGCCGTGTCGGGTACGCCGCCGAGTCCCTCGCGCGGCGTCCAGGACGCCCTGATCTCGATCTGCGAGGCGGGCGCACGGTTGCTGAGGCCGCCGAAGTAGTGCGAGCCGGCCCGGGTGACGGTGCCGCTCGGCTCGCCGTACGAGAGGCCGCGGCCCTCCAGTGCGCCGGTCAGCCAGGACCAGCAGACCTCGGGGAGCAGCGGGTCGGCGGCCATCTCGGGCTCCAGTTCGGCCCGCACCAGGGTCACCAGACGGAACGTGCCCTGCCAGGCGTCGTGGCCGGCCGGGTCGTGCAGGAGGACGAGGCGGCCGTCCGCGAGGTCCTCGTCGCCGTCGACCACCGCGGCCTCGAGGGCGTACGCGTGCGGGGCCAGACGCTTCGGCGCGCGGGTCGGTTCGATCTCGATCTCCGGCCGCAGGCGGGCCGCCCGGAGGGCGTCCACGGCCGTGCGGAACGGGAGCGGAGCAGCATCTGCCGCCGCATTCCCCTCCGTACCGTCCATCCCGTCCGCATCCTCCGAAAGTTGTCCCCGCACGGCAGCCATGCGGGGAAGATTAAGGGGAAGCGCGCGTTCGTGCAGGGAGGGACACCCGGTTCCCGGCCGGGCAGTTCGCGGCACGTGCGAGACTTTCCGACGTGAGCGCCAACGACGTCCCCCGAGCGGGCCAGCAGCCGACCCCGACCACGACCGTCACTGACGCGGTCAAGGACTCAGCCTTCCTGAGGGCGTGCAGGCGGGAACCCGTGCCGCACACCCCGGTCTGGTTCATGCGACAGGCGGGGCGCTCGCTGCCCGAGTACCTCAAGGTGCGCGAGGGCATCCCGATGCTCGAGTCGTGCATGCGGCCCGAGCTCGTCACCGAGATCACGCTGCAGCCGGTGCGCCGTCACAACGTCGACGCGGCGATCTACTTCAGCGACATCGTCGTACCCCTGAAGGCCATCGGGATCGACCTCGACATCAAGCCCGGCGTCGGGCCGGTCGTGGAGCAGCCGATCCGTTCGCGTGCCGACCTCGCGCGGCTGCGCGACCTCACGCCCGAGGACGTCAGCTATGTCACCGAGGCGATGGGGATGCTCACCCGTGAGCTCGGTGCGACCCCGCTGATCGGCTTCGCCGGAGCGCCCTTCACGCTCGCCAGCTACCTCGTCGAGGGCGGCCCGAGCCGCAACCACGAGCACACCAAGGCCCTGATGTACGGCGACCCGCAGCTCTGGGCCGACCTGCTCGACCGGCTCGCCGACATCACCGCGGCCTTCCTGAAGGTGCAGATCGAGGCGGGCGCCTCCGCCGTGCAGCTTTTCGACTCCTGGGTGGGCGCCCTGTCGCCCGCCGACTACCGCCGCTCCGTGATGCCCGCCTCGCAGAAGGTCTTCGAGGCCGTCTCCGGTTACGGCGTGCCGCGCATCCACTTCGGGGTCGGCACCGGTGAGCTCCTCGGCCTGCTCGGTGAGGCCGGCGCGGACGTCGTCGGCGTCGACTGGCGCGTCCCGCTCGACGAGGCCGCCCGCCGCGTCGGCCCCGGCAAGGCGCTCCAGGGCAACCTGGACCCGGCCGTCCTCTTCTCCACGCAGGACGCGGTGGAGGCCAAGACGGACGAGGTCCTCGCCGCCGCGCAGGGTCTCGACGGCCACATCTTCAACCTCGGGCACGGTGTCCTGCCGACCACCGACCCGGACGCGCTGACGCGGCTCGTGGAGTACGTGCACACGCGTACCGCGCGTTGATCTCAACGGTCCCTTAATTGGCTGGAATTGAGCGGTGCTGAGGCCCGTACCGGGGAGTGACCCGGTGCGGGCCTCAGTGCGTCGCGTCGGCTAGCCCGCCTTGCGTACCGCCGTGACCGCCTTGCGGGCCGCGTTCAGGACCGGGTCCCAGACCGGGGAGAACGGTGGGGCGTAGCCGAGGTCCAGGGCGGTGAGCTGGTCGACCGTCATGCGGGCGGTGAGGGCGACCGCCGCGATGTCCACGCGTTTCGCGGCGCCCTCGCGGCCGACGATCTGGACGCCGAGGAGGCGGCCCGTACGGCGCTCCGCGAGCATCTTGACCGTCATGGGGGCGGCGCCGGGGAAGTAGCCCGCGCGGCTCGTCGACTCGATCGTGGCCGTGACGTACTGCAGGCCTGCCGCCCGCGCGTCCTTCTCCCGCAGTCCCGTACGGGCGATCTCCAGGTCGCACACCTTGCTGACGGCGGTGCCGACCACGCCGGGGAACGTGCCGTAGTCGCCGCCCACGCCCGAACCGATGATCTGGCCGTGCTTGTTGGCGTGCGTGCCGAGGGCGATGTGGCGTTCGCGGCCGGAGACCAGGTCGAGGACCTCCACACAGTCGCCGCCCGCCCAGACGTTGTCGTGGCCGCGCACCCGCATCGCCAAGTCCGTGAGCAGGCCGCCGTGTTCGCCGAGCGGCAGGCCCGCGGCGCGGGCCAGGTCCGTGTTCGGGCGGACGCCGATGCCGAGGACCACGACGTCCGCCGGGTACTCGGCGGCGTCCGTGGCCACCGCGCGGACCCGGCCGTCGTCGTCGGTGAGGATCTTCGTGACCTCGGCGTCGTTCACCATCTCCAGGCCCATGCCCACCATGGCGTCGCCGACGAGGGCGCCCATGTCCGGGTCGAGGGTGGACATCGGCCGGGGGCCGCGGTTGACGACCGTGACGCGGTAGCCGCGGTTGGTCAGGGCCTCGGCCATCTCCACCCCGATGTACCCGGCGCCCACCACCACCGCGCGGTCGCCCCGGGTGTGCCGCAGGGTGTCGAGCAGCGCCTGGCCGTCGTCGAGGGTCTGCACGCCGTGCACCCCGACGGCGTCGATCCCGGGCAGCTCCGGGCGGACCGGGCGGGCGCCGGTGGCGATCACGAGCTTGTCGTACGCCGTCCAGCTCTCCTCGCCCGTCTCCAGGTCCCGGGCCCGCACCCGCCGCCCCTCGACGTCGAGTTGGACGACCTCCGTACGCATCCGCAGGTCGATGGAGCGGGCCCGGTGCTCCTGAGGGGTGCGGGCGATCAGCTCGTCGCGGGTGTCCACGTCGCCGCCGACCCAGTACGGGATGCCGCAGGCCGAGTAGGACGTGAAGTGGCCGCGCTCGAACGCGACGATCTCCAGCTCCTCCGGGCTTCTCAGCCTGCGCGCCTGCGACGCCGCCGACATGCCCGCCGCGTCGGCGCCGATGACCACCAGTCGTTCGCTCATGCGCCCCACGCTACGTCGGGCGGCGCCAAGGCGGTGCGGCTCAGCTCCCGTTGGCCTCCGCGGCCTCCGCCGTGACCGTGCTGTCCGCCTTCGCGGGACGCCCGCGGCCGAACAGCGGGCGCAGCCGGCGGACCAGAAGGGCGAGCAGCGCCAGCGTGACCACGAACGGCAGGGCCGCGCCCACCGCGACCGCGATCCAGTGCACCACCGTCACGAACGCGTCCCAGCCCCCGGCGACCGCGGCCAGGAAGCCCGGCCCGTCGTCCTCGTCCGAGTCGGCCGGAGCGTCCGTCTCGGAGAGGGTCAGTGTGATCGTGGCCAGACTCGTCCGGTCCTTCAGCGACGCCTGCTGCGCGAGCAGCGACTCCAGGTCGGCCTGACGGGTACTCAACTCCCCTTCCAGGGTGACCACATCACTGAGTTCGGTGGCCTCGTCGAGCAGCTCACGGATCCGCGCGACGCTGGCCCGCTGCGACTTGACGCGGCTCTCCACGTCGACGACCTGCTCCGTGACGTTCTCCGCGCTCGCGCTGCGCTCGACGAGCTTCCCGGCGCCCGCGAGTGCGTCCAGGACCTTCTCGTACTCGGCCTGCGGCACCCGGAGCACGAGCCGGGAGCGCTCGTGGCCGCCGCTCTCGCGGTCGGTCGTCTCGTCCCCGACCAGGCCGCCCGCGCCCTCCGCCGCCGCACGGGCCGCGGCCACCGCGTCCGGTACGTCCTTGACGACGACGGTGAGGGACGCGGTACGCACGATGTGCTCGCCGACCACGTCGCCCGGCTTCTTCGCGCTTGACCTGTCGGCGCCGCCGGTGCCGGACTCCGGTTTGCCGTCGGCCGCCGCGCCGCCGCCCTTCTGGTGCTCCGGGGCCTCGGCGGCGAGCCCCGCCGTCTTGTCGCCGCCCGAGTCGCCGCCCGCCGAACAGCCGGTCGCCGCGAGGGCCGCGACGAGGAACAGGGCTCCGGCGGCACGGGTGAACCGGCGGCCGGGTGTGGTCGTACCGGACAGGGGCACAGTGGATTCGCGCATCGGACGTACTCCCGGGAAACCGTGATGAGTGATGCCCCTTGGACGCCTGAGGCGGCGCGAAGGTTTGGTCCCGGTGGATCGCGATGCGGTCACGGTCGGGACTCGATCCGGGACGGGGGCGAAATGCGGGGCGCCGCGGCCGGTCTGAGAGGCTGGGGGCATGCGCGAAACGGACGCCCGTACGGGCTCGGACCAGGGACGGCCGGTGCACGCGGTCGTCGTCGGAGGCGGCATCGCCGGCCTCGCAGCCGCCCACCGGCTCCTCGCCGGAGGCGCCCGCGTCACCGTCCTGGAAGCCTCGGACCGGATCGGCGGCAAGCTGCACGCCGGGGAGATCGAGGGCGTACGCGTCGACCTCGGCGCCGAGTCGATGCTCGCCCGTCGCCCCGAGGCGGTCGCCCTCGCCCGGGCGGTCGGCCTCGACGACGCGCTGCAGCCGCCCGCCGTCGCGAGCGCCGCCCTGTGGAACCGGGACGCGCTGACGCCCATGCCGAAGGGCCACGTGATGGGCGTGCCCGGCGACCCGGCCGTCCTCACCGGAGTGCTCTCCGCCGAGGGCCTGCGCCGCGCCGAGGCCGAGCCGGAGCTCGCGCCCACCGAGGTCGGGGACGACATCGCGGTCGGCGAGTACGTCGCGGCCCGCGTCGGCCGCGAGGTCGTGGACCGGCTTGTCGAGCCCCTGCTCGGCGGGGTCTACGCGGGCGACGCGTACCGCCTGTCGATGCGGATGGCCGTACCGCAGCTGTTCGAGGTCGCCAGGGCGGGCGGCTCGCTGCTCGCCGGGGTGCGCGCCGTGCAGGAGCGGGCCGCGCGCAACCAGCAGACCGGGCCCGTGTTCATGGGCATCGAGGGCGGCATCGGACGGCTGCCGCTCGCCGTCGCCGACGCCGTACGCGCCCAGGGCGCCGAAATCGCCCTCCACGCGCGCGTGGACGCGGTCCGCCGCACCGCCGACGGCTGGACGGTGCGCACCGGTGGCCGTGAACTGGCCGCCGACGTCGTGATCCTCGCCGTACCCGCAGCGCAGGCCGCCCGGCTGCTCGACGCGGACGTGCCGGGCGCCGCCGCCGAGCTGCGTGCCGTCGAGTACGCGTCGATGGCCCTGATGACGCTCGCGTACCGGCGGGCCGATGTGCGGCTGCCCGAGGGCAGCGGGTTCCTCGTACCGCCGGTGGACGGGCACACCATCAAGGCGTCCACGTTCGCCTCCCAGAAGTGGGGCTGGATCGCGGACGAGAACCCCGAACTCGTCGTGCTGCGCACCTCTGTGGGCCGGTACGGCGAGGAAGAGGTGCTGCGGCGCGCGGACCAGGAGCTGGTGGACGTCTCGCGGGCCGACCTGCGCGCCGCCGTCGGGCTCACCGCCGCGCCCGTCGCCACCCGCGTCACCCGCTGGACCGACGGTCTGCCGCAGTACCCCGTCGGGCACCACGCGCGCGTGGCGCGGATCCGCGAGTACGTCGGCAGCGTGCCGGGGCTCGCGGTGTGCGGCGCCGCGTACGACGGAGTGGGCATCCCCGCCTGCATCGCCAGCGCCCACGCGGCCGTCGACCGGCTCGCCGGGGACGACCGGGGATTCGCATCGCTGAGCGCGAACCCGGTGCAGAGTCTGCACGGCGGCGGAGGAGAATAGCCGCATGAGTGACGACGCCCCCGCCAAGACTCCCAACGCCGGCAAGAAGGCCAAGGACCTCAACGAGGTCATCCGCTACACGCTGTGGTCGGTCTTCAAGCTGAAGGACGTGCTTCCCGAGGACCGCGCCGGTTACGCCGACGAGGTCCAGGACCTGTTCGACCAGCTCGCCGCCAAGGACATCACCGTCCGCGGCACCTACGACGTGTCCGGTCTGCGGGCCGACGCCGACGTCATGATCTGGTGGCACGCCGAGACCAGCGACGAGCTGCAGGAGGCGTACAACCTCTTCCGCCGCACCAAGCTCGGCCGCGCCCTGGAGCCGGTCTGGTCGAACATGGCGCTGCACCGCCCCGCCGAGTTCAACAAGTCGCACATCCCGGCCTTCCTCGCCGACGAGACGCCGCGCGACTACATCTCGGTGTACCCCTTCGTGCGCTCCTACGACTGGTACCTGCTGCCCGACGAGGACCGCCGCCGCATGCTCAAGGACCACGGCATGATGGCCCGCGGCTACCCGGACGTGCGCGCCAACACCGTCGCGTCCTTCTCCCTCGGTGACTACGAATGGGTGCTCGCCTTCGAGGCCGACGAGCTGTACCGCATCGTCGACCTGATGCGTCACCTGCGCGCCTCCGAGGCCCGGATGCACGTCCGCGAAGAGGTGCCGTTCTACACCGGCCGCCGCAAGTCCGTCGGCGACCTCGTGGCGGGCCTCGCCTGAGGCTCCGCGCTCGCTGATACGCACAGGGCCGCGACCGGCAACTCCGGTCGCGGCCCTGTGCGTTGGGCTCCCGTGACGGACTACTCCGGTGCCTACTTGGGGGCCTACTTGGGATCCGGCTTCGGCTCCGCGTGCGGGGCGCACTCGGCGCGGCCGCGCGGTGTCTTCCCGGTCAGCAGATACGTGTCCAGGTGCTTGTTGACGCACTTGTTGCTGCCGCCGCCGATGCCGTGCGTGCCCGAGTCCCGCTCCGTCACCAGGGCCGATCCCGGCAGCCTGCGGTGCAGCTCCACCGCGCCCTCGTGCGGCGTGGCCGCGTCCCGCTCCGCCGCGAGGATCAGCGTGGGCGGCAGCGCGCCCGGCGCGGTGCGCACGTCGACGGGCTGCTGCCGGGGCGCGGGCCAGTACGCGCACGGCAGGTTCATCCAGACGTTGTCCCAGGTCTCGAAGGGCGCGATCCGGGCGAGCGCGGTGTTGTCCCGGTCCCAGACCCGGAAGTCCGTCGGCCAGGACGTCGAGTCGTTGCACTCGACGGCCGTGTACACGGCGTTGCCGTTCTCGTTCTCCACGGCCCCCTCGGCCGACGGCCCCGCCTGCTCGACAAGCGGGCCGGTGTCGCCCTTCAGATACGCCGACAGGGCCGCCGCGCGCCGCGGCCAGTAGTCGTCGTTGTACCCGACCTGCAGGAACGCCGACTGCAGTTGGCCGGGGCCGACCTTCCCACCGGCCGGCTCGTGCGCGACCTCGGCCAGCACCTGGTCGTAACTGCGCTGCACCTGACGGGGCGTCTTGCCCAGTTCGTACGACTTGTCGTGTTTGGCGACCCAGGTGCGGAAGTCGCTCCAGCGGGCCTCGAAGGCCAGCGACTGGTCGAGGTTGTTGCGGTACCAGATCTGCTCCGGGTCCGGGTCGACCGCCGAGTCGAAGACCATCCGGCGTACGTGCGACGGGAACATCGTCGCGTACACCGCGCCGAAGTAGGTGCCGTACGAGGCGCCCATGAAGTTCAGCTTCCGCTCGCCCAGGGCGGCCCGGAGCACCTCCAGGTCACGGGCGTTGTTCCGGGTCGTGTAGTGCCGCAGCGACTCGCCCGCGGCCCGCGCGCAGCCCCGCGCGTACGCCTTGGCGCGGGCCACCCGCTCCTTCTTGTACGCCTCGTCCGGGTGGGTCGGCGCGGGTGTCGGGGCCTTCTCGAACTGCTCCGGGTCCTGGCAGGAGAGCCGCGCCGAGCGGTCCACGCCGCGCGGGGCGTAACCGACGAAGTCGTAGGCCCGCGCGAGCCGTTCCCACTCGGGCAGGCCGGTTGCGAGCGGCCAGTACGTGCCGGAGGCGCCGGGGCCGCCGGGGTTGTACACCAGCGCGCCCTGCCGTTCGGACGGCTCGCCCTTGGCCTTGCGGTGGCTGACGGTCAGGTGGAACTTCTCGCCGTCGGGGTGCGCGTAGTCGACGGGGACGGTGACCGAGGCGCACTTCACGGTGTCCGGCAGGCCCTCCTCCTTCGCGCACGGCGCCCACTTGAGGCCGGCCGCCGCGGCGCGCTGGACGGCCACCGCGGTGCCGCGGGCCTCGGCGCTCGCCGGGGGTGCCGGGGCACTGCCCGCGGGGGTGGCGACCAGGGCGGTCAGGACGAGTGATCCGGCGAATCCGAACAGCAGTGGCGCTCGCATCGTGCTTCGGCATCCCTTCGGCGGCGGCAGACAGCGGCAGAACAAAAGGGATCCTTCGGTGGGGAGTTGGCGAAGTAAAGCACCGCCGCCGCCCCGTTCGGGCTATTGACCCTGATGAGTCGCCCGGTGCGCGAACGCTGCCCGAAGACCCGGGTCGGACAGCGCGCGCACCCCGTCCACCGCGACCGACGCCAGCGCGTCCCGGTCGCCGTGCGCGGGCTCGAGCGTGCCGAGCAGCCGCCGTCCAGCGGGGGAGGCCCAGCGGGTGTACGGGTGGATCTCGGCACGGGCGATGAGGAGCGAACCGAGCGCCAGGAGCAGCGGCAGCGTGAACCACGCGACGACCGGCAGCGCACTGCCCGCCTCCCGCGGATGTACGGCGAGGGCCAGCAGGCCGAGGCCGGTCACGGTGAGGGCCGCCGCCCGTACCTGCCGTATCGCCGCCGTGACGTGGGCGCGGGCCGCGGCGGGCACCGCGAGCCCGGCGGCGGTGAGCCGGTCCGCAAGCGCGCGTACCGTCTCCGCGCCCGCGGCGGAGGCGCGGACCGGCGCGATCCGCTGCTGTCCGCCGGGGCCGATCACGCCGATCACCGAACGCTCCATCTCGTCCCGCCCGTCCGGGTCGACGACCGTCGCCCAGCCGGTGTGGGCGAGCAGCAGCCGGCCCGCGCGGGCCATCGACACCAGCGTCAGGTCGGCCACGCGGCGCGGCCCGCCGGCGAGGAACGCGGCCTCGTACAGGGTCAGTTCATGCCGTGCGGCACCCCGCTGCTCGGCGGCGGGCAAGGCCTCGGCGCGGGCCGCCGCGAGACAGAGCCGGGCGCAGGCGAGGCCGGCGAAGGCCCAGGCCGGAAGGAGGAAGAGGACCCAGAACATGGCCGAGTTCGTACACCGGTCCGAGGGGTCGGCGCCATGGGGCGTTCACGATGTGGACCGCGCTCACCGGTCGGTACGGCGGCTGACGCCTGTTGCCCGGCGGCTCGCTCAGTCGCCGCCGCCCCCGCCGCCGCAACTGCTGCCGCCCGAGGAACCGCCGCAGCTGCTGCCGCCCGACGAGCCGCCGCAGCTGCTGCCCGAGGAGCCTCCGCAGCTGCTGCCTCCGCCGCCGCTCCCGCCACCGCAGCTCGACCCGCCGCAGCCGGAGCCGCCCCCGCCGCACCAGGTCACCGTCGTGTCGCCGATGAAGACCACGCCGCCGCCGGCCGAGGCCTGGGCGGCCGGGCTGTGCGCCCGCATCCGGCCGGCCGACGTCAACTGCGCGCGCAGCATCGGGTCCTGTACGCCGCGCGGGCCCTGGCACGCCACGGTGTGCACCGGGTCGAAGCCGTTGTCGAGGGACCGGAACCGCGCGAGCGCGACCTTGCCCGCGCCGGTCAGCCGGGCGGAGGTCATGGCCATGCAGGTCGAGCCCACGATGAACCCGATGAGGAGCGCCGGGATCACCTGGAAGACGAACGGCACCGAGAAGGAGTCGTCGGAACCGGCGAACTGAATCACCGTCAGGACAATGGCGAGCGGGAAGGACACGATCGACGCGATGGTCAGCCCGAAGGCCCAGCGCCGCGCCGGCTGCAACTCGCCCGGCCGGACGAGGAGCCCGCGCTGGGCGAGCCCGTCACCGAGCAGCTGCACGGCAGGGCTGCGCATCACGCCGATCCGCAGCCAGTGCAGGGCGCCGCTGGGCGCGGCGGCGTGTGCGTCGAGCACCGCGCTCTCCACCGGATGGTGGGCGACGGCGTGCTGCACCCCGACCACACCGGGCCCGGCGAGCACGAGCCGCCCGTCGGCGTGCATCGCCGTCAGCGCCGTGTCGGCGACCCGGCCGGGCCCGCCCGCGAGGAACGCGGCCTCCAGCGGATCCACCGGGGAGGCGTACATGGGCGCACCCGTCGAGCGGGCCTTGACCACGGCGATCACCAGGGCGACCGACGCACCGCCGACGCCCAGGTAGTACAGCAGCGTGAGAAGAGGCAGCACGGTGCCCTCACCGTCCCGTCAGGGTGTAGCGGGCCCGGCGAACGAAGCGGGCCACAGGGTGTGCGGAGACCGGCGCGGGGCCCGAGCGGGCCAGCCACCAGTCGCTCAACTCCCGCCGTGCGCCGGGGGATTCGGACTCCCCGGCCAGCAGCAGGTACTCGGCGAAGTCCAGGGCGTCGCGGCGGTAGCCGCCCGTCATCGGGCGCTTCCCGGCGTACGAGAAGAAGGCGCGGCGGTATGTGTCGCCGAGGATCACCGGCAGTTCGGGCGCGACCTTCGCGATCACGTCGGCGCGCTTCGCGGTGAGCGCGCGGCTCTGCACGGTGAGCCGCTGCCGGTCGAAACCCTCGGGCGCGGGCGTCCCCGCCACGAGCGCGGAGAGCAGCGCGGCCTGGGCGAGGGCGAGGCGCTGGCGGGCGGTACGGGAGCGGTCGTCGTTCTCGCCTTCGGCTTCGCCTTCGCGCTCGCTGTCGTCCTCGGTGACCTCCGGCGCGGCGGGTTCCATGTGCAGCGGAGCCCCGGAGGGGCGGCCGACCGCGACGAGCTCCGCGGCCCGTTCCCGTACGGCGGGGGTACGAGCGGGAGTCGCGGTCCGGGTACGAGCGGGAGCCGCGGTCCGGGTGCGGGCCGGGAGAAGCCTGCGGGCCTCCCCGGTGGCGAGGGTCCGGCGGATCGCGCGCAGCTCCTGCTCCAGCTCCTCCGGCGCGGGGAAGTTCTCGTCCCGCTCCAGGAGCACACCGGGCGGGCTGACCCGCGAGGCCAGTTCGGCGAGCACGTCGAGCACCGGCTGCGTGACGGGGTGCGCGTGGCTGTCGTGCCAGACGCCGTCCCGCTCGAACCCGCCCGCCACATGCACGTACGCGATGGCCTCCACCGGCAGTTCGTCGAGCGCCGCGCACGGGTCCTCGCCGCGGTTGACGTGGTTGGTGTGCAGGTTGGCGACGTCGATGAGGAGCCGTACGCCGGTGCGGTCCGCCAGGTCGTACAGGAACTGGCCCTCGGTCATCTCCTCGCCGGGCCAGGCGACCAGGGCCGCGATGTTCTCCAGGGCGAGCGGCACCGGCAGCGCGTCCTGGGCGATCCGCACGTGCTCGCACAGCACGTCGAGGGAGTCCTTGGTGCGCGGCACGGGGAGCAGATGTCCGGCCTCCAGGCGCGGCGACGCGGTCAGTTCGCCCCCGGCCCGTACGAACGCGATGTGCTCCGTGACCAGCGGCGAGCCGAGCGCCTCGGCGCGTTCCGCGAGGGCGGCGAGGCGGGCCGGGTCGGGACGCTCGGCGCCGCCGATGCCGAGGCCCACGCCGTGCGGGACGACGGTGACGCCGCGCTCGCGCAGGCGGCGCAGGGAGTCGGGGAGGTGGCCGGGGCAGACGTTCTCGGCGACGACCTCGACCCAGTCGAGGCCCGGCATCCGCTCCACGGCCTCGGCGATCTCCGGGCGCCAGCCCATACCGGTCCCCAGGTGCGCTGTGTGCCGCATGTCCCCCTCCTCCGCCGCACTGACGTTCTTCGGCGCGACACCGTGCGTACGTGGTGTGCGTGCAGGTGTCATGACCCCGCTGGACCGTACCGAATCCAGGGACGGGGACGTTCAGAGGTTGATTTGAGGTTTCGCGTGCGGGCCTGTTGACGCTCCGGTTTGCCCGCTTACCGACGATTCGTGAGTACGTTCGAATTCTGTGGGTTCCCTGTGCTAGCTTCCGCGGCCTCCGGAGGTCCGCTCCGCAGAGGCCACGCCGATGGGCGCCGTATGCGCTTGTCCGTGTGCCCGCGTCGAGCGGTCTCCTCATCACCAGCCAGTTGGAGGTATGCGTGACAGGACGTCATTCGCCCGGTCGAAGACGCAAACTCATCCGCACGGGAATCGCCACGGCCGCCGCTCTCGCGGTGGCCGGCGGCGCGGCTCCGTTTCTGCTCCAGGGTGCCCAGGCCGAGCCGGGTGCCCTGACGATCCCGGTCCCCGACCGGTTCGCACCGCTGAAGAACACCGTGCACGCCGCGGGCACTTCGGGGTTCCTCACCAGGGAGGAGCAGGAGGGCGACGCGTACGGCACCGGTTTCGGGCCCATGGGCGGCTACCGGTGGATCCCGCAGAGCGGCGACGCACAGGCCGTCGGCTCGGACCCCGTTGATTCCGGTGTACGGGTGGACGGTTCGGCCTCGGACGTCGTCGCCCTGTACACGAAGGCGTCCCGCACGGTCGAGTTGAAGGACCTGAAGGCGGGCACGTCGACGACGTTCACCCTGCCCGACGGGCACAGCTACCTCGGCGCCACCGGCGGCGCCGTGCTCACCGCCACCTCGAAGGACACCGGCGGCATCGAGGCGCTGCACGTGCTGCGCAAGCCGGACGGCGGCGAGCTCACGGACACCACGGTGACCGGTGCCGTACCCGCATCGGCGTGGGCGGTCGGCGCGGACGGACACACCGTCGCACTGCGCACCCCCGTCAGCGGTGGCCAGCAGATCACGCTCGTCGACCTGGACACCGGACGGGCGACCTCGGCCTTCCCGGTCGCGTGGGCGAGCGCGCAACTGCAGGTCGTACTCTCCGACACGTACGTGGGCTGGTACGACAGCGAGTCCGGCGACGACAAGGTGCATCTGCTGCGCCGGGACAAGCTCGACGGCGCCGAGACGACGGTCGACGTGGCCGGCAGTCGCGAGCACCCGGCCACCGTGGCGGTACTCGGCGACCACGTCCTCGCCGCCACCGGCTATTCGCCGCAGCAGCCGGGCGATGAGTACCAGTTGCGCCGGGGCGGGGAGCTGCGCGCACTGCCCATCGGCGGTGGCGAAGCGAAGACCCTGCTGCCGCACGCGGCCCTGTCCATGACGGCGGCGCCCGACGGTGGCGTCCTGGTGACGGGCGGCGCGGACGCGGGCCACTGGGCGGTACGCAAGGCCACGGTCGGCGCCGACGGCACGATCGGCCTCAGCACGGTGCACGAACTGCCCGCACGCGCCGGTCAGTTGCGCCAACTCGCCCTGGCCGGCGGAGTGCTGGCGACGGCAGAGTGGGACACCGACTACTACCCGTCGGTCTTCAAGCGCACCCTGGACCTCGGTGACACCCCGTCCGCGGGTGACCGCTCGGTGCTCGCGCAGCCCGAGGCGACGGAGACCGACACGCATGACGTGCGCCGGTACGCGGGTGCTGTTCCCGTCGGCACCGGTGACGGCCGGTTCGCGTACAAGGTCAACTACGCGTGGTCCACGGAGAAGTCGCACCTGGAGGTGCGCTCGTCGGAGCAGGACTCCCTGTCGTTGCCGCTGCCGCGGACCGATGCGAGTGGGCAGACCACGACGTACGGCAGCGAGGTGCTCTCGGCCTCCGGCCGCTATGTCGTCTTCGGTGAGGGCACCGACGCCGACGACCACCAGTACGTGGCGGACATGGCGGCGAGCGGCGGGCCGAAGATCGTCTCCGAGCGGGTGGGCGGCGGCAGCGCCGTGTGGGGCACCGAGCTGTGGACGGTGGGTGACGCCGACGGCACCATCAAGGCCGTCGACCTCAAGTCCGCGGCGACCGAGGAGACCGTCGACATCGGCTGCACCCCGACCCGGCTCCAGGCCGTGGGTCGCTGGGTCGCCTGGGACTGCGCCTCCGGCTCCGGGCTCTACGACCGTACGACGAAGCAGAAGACCGGCCTGCCCGTCGCGAGTGAGCTGGGTGACGGCTATCTGCTCAGCCTCGACAAGGACGCCGGGAAGGTCCGTCTGGCCGACCTCCAGTCCGGCACCGTCGGTGACACCCGGGACCTGGCCGATCTGCCCGGCGCCGGCGGGAAGATCTCGGCCGACCGGTTCGGCGGTGGGGTCGCCTGGCTGGACACGGCCACGGGTGTCGTGCGCGCCGAGTCCACCGGTCTGCCCACCTCGCCGCTCGCCAAGATCGAGTCGCACCCCGACACGTCCGTCGACCTGAAGTCCACGACGGACGCCCGCTGGGACGGTTCCTGGCAGCTGTCCAAGCCGGCCGCGTCCGGTGCACAGGTCGTCATCAAGGACAGGGCGGGCCGTGCCGTGCGGACACTCGCCGCCACCGCGCACGGCGCCGCGCTCACCGCGGACTGGGACGGCAAGGTCTCCGACTCGGCGTACGCGACCGACGGGACGTACACCTGGACGCTGACCGCGCCCCCGAAGGACGGCCAGGGCGCGGCCCTGCAGCTCACCGGAAGCATCACCGTGACCGGCGGCGCACGGGGCTACCACGATCTCAACGGCGGCTCGGGCGACGTGATGACGCTCAGCTCCTCCGGATACCTCACCACCCACTACGGCGACGGCAAGGGGGCCTTCGGCAGCAAGGCGTCAGGCTCCGGCTGGCCCGCGGGCAGCTATGCCGTGCCGTTCGGAGACCTGACCGAGGACCGCTGCAACGACCTCCTCGTCCGCACACCCGACGGCACCCTGCGCCGCTACCCGGGCAAGTGCGCGGGCGGCGGGTACACCCCCGACAGTCCCTCCACGTCCATCGGCACCGGCTGGCAGCAGTACAACCTGCTGACCGCGCCCGGCGACCTGACCGGCGACGGCCGTACGGACCTCGTCGCGCGCCAGGCCTCCACGGGCGACATGTACCTGTACGCCGACGACGGCGCCGGCGGGTTCAAGAGCCGGGTGAAGATCCGCTCGGCGTGGACCACGTACAGCCACATCGCCGGCGTCGGCGACCTCAACGGCGACGGTTTCGGAGAACTGCTCGCCCGCCGCAGCGACGGCACGCTCTTCCGCTACGACGGTACGGGCGCGGGCCAGTTCAAGGAGCGGGTCACCGTCTTCACCGCCTGGGGCAAGACGTACAACGCGATGGTGGGCGTGGGCGACGTCACCGGTGACGGCAGGGGTGACCTGGTCGTCCGGGACACCTCCGGCACCTCTACCGCAACGACGGCAAGGGGAACGGATCGTTCACCTCGCGCACGCAGATCACCACGGGATGGCAGGGCTACAAGGGCCTGTTCTAGAGAAGACCACTGAAGGTCTCGCTCTCCGGCCCCGACGCCTTCGCGTCGGGGCCGGTCCCTTGTGCGTGCGCGGCACCCGCGCCCGTCGGTCCGGCGGTGACCGTCAGGTCCGCAACGCCGGGTGGTCCGCCACCACCGTGCACGAGCCCGGTGCGATCTCCGTGAAGCCCGCGTCGCGTACCACCGGAAGGCCGCTCGTCGTCAGTTCGCGCCAGCGGTCCGGGACCGCCGTCCGCACCGCGAGCGGGAAGCCAGCGGCGCGCCACTGTTCGCGCTGCTCGTCCGAGAGTTCCCACCAGGCGAGTTGGGCGCCGTGGCCGGCCTGCGCCATCGCCTTGCCCGCCGACATGTCGAGGTCGGGGCTGAGCCAGAGCACCGGCTGAGCCGGGTCCGGGGCGGGCGGGGGCTCGGGGTCGTCCAGGTCGGTGCCGGACACCTGGAGGCGGGCCAGGTCCTTGGGCCAGCCGTCGAGGGGTACGGGCGGATAGACCCGTACCTCCGTGGCGCCGCCGTCGACCGTGATGCCGGGCAGCGCCTCCGCGCGCCGCCACTCGGCGCCGCGTGCCCGCCGGACCACCTTGCGGATCCGGGCGTCCTGCCAGTCCCGTACCGCCTCGGCCCAGGGGCCTTCGTCCAGGGCGCGCTCGTCGGAGAGCAGCAGCAGGACCGCGCGGGCCGCCGTCTCCAGGGCTTCGGTGCGCGCGGGCGGCGCGGACTTCTCGATCCGGACGACGAGCGGCAGCACGTACTGCGGTGCCTCGTCGCGGTCGGTGCTCTCGTGCCGGAACGGGCTGTCCTGCGCGGGTCCGTCGGAAGCGGAGGAAGACGCGGAGGCGGACGCGGAGGCGGACGTGGAAGCGGAAGCGGACGGGGAGGAGTTCGGGCTGGTCACGCGTCCAGTCTGCCAGCGAGCGCCACCGTCCCTCCCGCCGGGCGCCGTTGGGCCGTTAGAGTCGACCCTGCCCTCCGGAACGGAGGGACCGACCGGCCGAGGAGGCCGGTCAGCACGACCGGAACCGGGGGTTCGGATGAAGAGCGAACTGTTTGCGTCGCAGAACATGGCACAGCCCGCCACAGCGCCGGGCATGAGCCTGCAGAACTCGAAGTCGATCAAGTACGTGATCAACGGCGAGATGCACGCCCGCCAGGGCTCGATGATCGCCTTCCGCGGCAATCTGCAGTTCGAGCGCAAGAGCCAGGGCGTCGGCGGCATGCTGAAGCGCGCCGTCACGGGTGAGGGCCTGGCGCTGATGGCGGTGCGCGGCCAGGGCGAGGCGTGGTTCGCGCAGGAGGCGGCCAACGTCTTCATCGTCGACATCGACCCCGGCGACTCGCTCACCATCAACGGCCGCAACGTCCTGTGCTTCGACCCCACCCTCTCGTACGACATCCAGACGGTGAAGGGCGCGGGCATGACCGGCGGCGGGCTGTTCAACAGCGTCTTCACCGGTCAGGGCAAGCTCGCCGTGATCTGCGAGGGCGACCCGATCGTCATTCCCGTCAGCCAGCAGGCCCCGGTGTACGTCGACACCGACGCGGTGGTCGGCTGGAGCACCCACCTGCACACCTCCATGCACCGCTCGCAGAGCTTCGGCTCGATGATCCGCGGCGGCTCGGGCGAAGCGCTCCAACTGATGCTCCAGGGCGACGGTTTCGTGATCGTGCGGCCCAGCGAGGCGATCCCGCACAAGCCCGCGCAGGCCTGACCGCGTGCACCTGACCGGGGTCGGCCGGCGCTACGGAGCGCTCGGCCCCTGGGTGCTGCGCGGTGTCGACCTGGACGTACCGCCGGGCACGCTGATGCGCGTGTCCGGCGCCAACGGGAGCGGGAAGTCGACGCTGTTGCGGTTGCTCGCCGGGATCGACGCGCCCAGCGAGGGCCGCGTCACCGGCCGCCCCCGCACCGCGTACGTACCGGAGCGCTTCCCCTCGTCCCTGCCGTTCACCGCGCTCGGCTACCTCACCCACCTCGGCCGGGTGCACGGACTGCGGAGCGCGGTCGCGACGGAGCGGGCACGGGCGTGGCTGGAGCGCTTCGGCGCGGCCGGCCACGCCCGTACGCCGCTGCGCGAGCTGTCCAAGGGCACCAGCCAGAAGGTGGCCGTCGCCCAAGCGCTGCTCGCCGAGCCGGAGTTGCTGATCCTGGACGAGGCGTGGACCGGCCTCGACGTGGACGCCCGCGCTGAACTCGACCGCACCGTGGGCGAGTTGACCGCCTCCGGAGTGGCCGTGGTGTACGTCGACCACGATCCGCGCCGGCTCGCGGGCGCCGTCGACGCGGCGTACCGGGTGGAGGGCGCGGCCCTGCTCCCCGACACCGGCCAGGTTCACGAGCCCGCGCCCCGCGTCACGATCGTGGCGCGCGGCCGGGCCGGGGCACCGCTGCCCGCCGGGCTGCCCGAGGACGCGCGGGCGGAGCTCGACGCGGCGGGCGGGGCCACGGTCACGGTCCCGGCCGCGCACTCCGACACGGTCCTGCGCGCCCTGCTGCGCGCGGAGCCGCCGTGGCACATCCGCGCGGTACGGGAACCGGAAGCCGAGCCTTCCCCTCTTTCGTACGCCGATCTTTCCTACGTCGAGCGCGGAGCCGAGGACCGATGAACGCCCTGTTCCGCTACCACTCGGCGCTGCTCCTGCGCTCCCAGCGCTGGCTGCCGCCGGTGCTGGTCTACGGCGCGCTCGTCGCCGTCGGCGCGCAGCCCGGCGACCCGGTGCTCGACTCGCTCGGCTACGCGGCCGCGGCCCTGCTGCCCGTGGCGGCCTGGCTGGCCCGCATCTGCGCCACCCAGGAGCCGCCCGCCGCCCGCCATGTCACGGCCGCGGCGACCAGTCCCGCGCGTACGCATCTGGCCGCCCTGCTCACCGCTGCGGCCACCGCGGCCGCGCTCGGGGCGGCGGGCAGCGCGCTGGTCATGGCGATGAGCGACTGGTGGAGCGCGGACCACCGCACGCCCATCGCCCCGGTCCCCGGGATCGTGGCGGGACTGCTCGCGGTGGCGGTCTGCGCGCTGGTCGGCACGGCACTCGGCGCGCTGTGCACCTGGCCGCTGCTGCGCAGCCCCGGCTGGTCGGTGATGGTCACGGCCCTTGCGGCGCTGCTCGCGGTGGTCACGCCCGGCTCACCGGCACAGGTGGTGGTGACGGGCCTGATCACCGGTTCACGTGCGGGCACGGCGCCGGTCCTGGTGCTGCCGCTCGCGGCCGCGGCGGTACTCGCTGCGGCGGCGACGGCCGGGGCGTGCGCGCTGACCTCGCGCCGCACTTGAGGGGTTTGGCGGGGTTCAGCCCGAGCGGGCGTTCCGCTCCGCCTCCCGCCACTCGAGGACCGCCCCGAGGCCGGCCCCGAGGTCAGCCCCGAAGCCAGTGCCGCGGATCCGGCTTCAGCGGCCGGCGGTGCCGATCAACTCCGAGACCCGGACGAACCGGTAGCCCCGCTCGCGCAGTTCCGGTACGACCTTGCGGATGGCCCGTTCCGTCGCGGGCGCCGCGCTGCGGGTGCAGTGCATGACGACGACCGAACCGGGCTTGACCCCGCGCAGCACCTCATCGGCGACGGCGTCCGAGTCGGTGGCGAAGGCGTCGCCGCTGACCACGTCCCACTGCACGGCGGTGACGCCCGCCCGGCCGACGGCGCGCAGCGCGGCGCGGTCGTAACAGCCGCCGGGGAAGCGGAAGTACGGCATCGCGTTGGTGATCCCGGCCTTCTTGAACGCGGCGAACGCCCGCTCCACATCGGCCCGCATCTTGCCGGGCGCGACGGTCGGCAGGCCGTAGCAGCGCGAGGTGAACGCGTAGTGGCTGTACGAGTGGTTGGCGACCTCGAACAGCGGGTCGGTGCCGATGGCGCGGGCCTGCGCCGGGTACTCCTCGGCCCACCGCCCGGTCATGAACACGGTCGACGGCACCTTGAGCCGCCGCAGGGTGGCGAGCAGCGCGGGGTTGTCGAACCGCTCGCCCCCGGCCGCGCGCGGGCCCTGGTCGGCGGTCATGTCGGCGTCGAAGGTGAGCGCGACGGTCTTGCCCCCGCCGCGCGCCCCGCTCTTGAACACGGGCGCGAGTCCGGCGGGGCCCGGCGCGAGCGTCGGCGGCCGGGACGCGGCGGGCGACTTCGCGGGCCGGTCCGGTTCGGGTGCGGAGGTGTGCTCGGTACCGCAGCCGGTGAGGACGGCACCGAGGACGCAGAGGGCGGCGAGTCTTCGTACGGGAACGATCACCCGGTGAAGATAACTGGATAAATAGGACTATTCGCTTAGCCGCGCGGAGCCTCACGAATGGTGTGCGGGCGTGCGGGTGTGCCGGGGTGCCGGGGTGAGCGTCAGTCCGGGACGTTCGCGGCGATCTCGCCCGCGAAGTCGGCGGCGAGGTCGCAGAGGTCCTGGCCGGGGCCGTCGTTCTCCGGGGCCACGTGCACCACCGCCATCCCGAACGACGTCGGCCACACCACCAGACAGCCCGCGGCGTTGCCCGAGGAGCGGGCCGAGGGCAGACCGTCGACGCTGACCGGCGTCGGCGCGGGCTCGATCGGGGTCTCCTCGCTGTAGTAGAGCGAGACCTCGGCGACGGCCTCCGTCTGCGCGTCCCACAGCGTCCAGACGCAGCCGCCGTGCAGCGCGACCCCCGCACCCTCGGTCTCCGCCTCCCGGCCGGAGTCGAGGCCCCACGCCTCGGCCGTCGACGCGTCCACGGCCGCGCACGCGTCGGCGGAGTCGGGCGCCGCTCCGGACCGACCCGACTCGCCGCCGCCGGACGGCAGTTCGCCGCTCCCGCTCCCGCTCTCGTCGCTGTCGCGGGCCAGGAGCCAGATCCCGGTACCGGCCGCCCCGCACAGCAGGGCGGCGGCCACGGTGGCGATCAGCAGCCGGCGCGCCCGGCTCGGATGCGCCGGCCGGTCGGCCGCGTCCGCCGTGCCCCACTCCTGCCGGTCCTCGTCCCACAGGTCCATGCCGGTCACCCCTGTACGCCGAGGAGTTGGCTGATCTGCTGGGCGAGCGTCGCCGTCGACGCGAGCCCCGCCGCGGCCGTCGCGCCCAGGTCGAGCCGCTCGCGCAGCCGCCGCAGCCGGTCGGGCCGCACCTGCCCGGTCGCGTCGATCTCCTCCTCGGCCTCGGCGAGCCCGGCGTCGATCGCGGCCGCGTCGTCGTCCCTGCTCGCAGCGGGCCACGGCCGGTCCGGGCTTGTCGGCGCGGCCGAGAGCCACCTTTTCGAGGCGGAACGCGTCGTCACGTTCGGGGTCGCCTGGATGGAACGGGAAATCGGGGCCGGCGGAATCCAGGCGAATCCACGCGGGATAAACCCCCCGATCGGCGGGTAAAATTCGGGCAATCCTCGAAGAGGTGCGCCATGGATCCCTGGCTGATCTGGCTGATCGCCGCCGCCGTACTGGCCGTGGCAGAGATCGCCACACTCACCGCCGCGCTCGGAATGCTGGGCGTCGCCGCTCTGATCACGTCGGGAACGGCCGCACTCGGTCTTCCGGTGCCTTTCCAATTCCTGGTGTTCGCCGCCGTCGCCACCGTCAGCGTGCTCTTCGTACGGCCTTTCGCGGTACGGCACCTGCGCCGGCCCGAGGTGGCCAGGTTCGGCGTGGACGCGCTGGTCGGCAAGGCCGCGTATGTCGTGGCCGAGGTGTCGGGCGAGGGCGGGCG
>NZ_JAAAHS010000490.1 GCF_009908195.1 Streptomyces boluensis
GTTTTGAGGGGTGGGCGGCGGGTGTCCTCGCGGGCCAGGGCGAGGCCCTTCTCGTACGCGGTGTACGCCTGGGGGCTGGTGAACCAGATCGACGGGTCCTCGTCGAAGGCAAGGGCTCGCTTGGCCAGTACGTACCCGAACTCCTCCGGGGTGAGGTAGCCGAGCTTCTGTGAGGACACCGCGTCCTCGCGGTACGCGTCGAGCAGGAGCCAGCCGGCGCCGAGGTACGTGGTGGCCGTGTCCGTCAGGATCTCGTTGCCCCGCGTGCCCGGGAAGGACAGGCCGATGCGGTGCAGGTGGACGTGCATGACCTCGTGGGCGAGGGCGGCGCCGATGTCCCTGCGGTGCGTACGGAAGCGGTCGTTCAGCTCGATGAAGTACTCGGGGCCCGCGGCCAGTTCGACATTGGCGGCGTGCTCCATGCCGCGGAAACTCACGATCATGCGGGCGTCCGGAAGGCGCAGGTGCCGCACCATCACGCGCGCCACCCGCTGCACACCCAGGTGCAGGTCGTCCAGGTCGGAGAAGGCCACATCGCCGGGGGCCACGCTCGTGTCGTAGGTGCGCAGGGTGGTGGGGGTCAGCCTGCGGTACAGCGCGTTGACGGCCTCGCGGACCGTGTCCAGGTGGGGGAAGCCGTGCTCGACCGGCCGCCCGCTCGTCCTGCCGTCCGTCACGTCCGCCACCGCCTCTCGGTCGGCCGGAACCTGGTTCGGGTTCCTCAAGGCACTTCCACTGTACGGGGGTTCGTGGCGAAAGGTTCCGTAGGTCCTGACTTGAAACAGACCCTTGCCTACCGACCGTTCGGCCCTCAATAATCCGAGGCACGCGCTTGGCATGCCCATGTCGTACCCCTTCGGTGCGGTCGGTTGTCTCGTGCGTGCAACCCCCCACGAAAGGAAGACAGTTGAAGAACCCATTTGGTTCATTCAAGAGAGCAGCCGCTTTCGGCGCGATCACCCTCGCGGCCGTCAGCCTGCAGCCCCTCTCCTCGGCGCAGGCCTACTCCGACAACGGTGGCCCGTCCACCCGCGTCGTCGGCGGCACCAAGGCCGAGCAGGGCGAATTCCCGTTCATGGTGCGCCTTTCGATGGGCTGTGGCGGCTCCATGTACGCCAAGGACATCGTGCTGACCGCGGCGCACTGTGTCGACGGTTCGGGTGACAACACCTCCATCACCGCCACCGGTGGCGTCGTGGACCTGGAGTCCCCGGACGCGGTCACCGCGAAGTCCACCAAGGTGCTGCAGGCGCCGGGCTACGACGGCACCGGCAAGGACTGGGCGCTGATCAAGCTCGACAAGGAGCTTGACCTGCCCCTCATCAAGGCCGCCGACAGTGACGCGTTCAACAAGGACGAGTTCACCATCGCCGGCTGGGGTGCCGACAAGGAGGGCGGCGAGCAGCAGCGTTACCTGCTGAAGGCCAACGTGCCCTTCGTCGACGACGCCACCTGCAAGAAGGCGTACGACAACCTCGTCGAGGGCGAGGAGCTCTGCGCGGGCATCCTCGACACCGGCGGCGTCGACACCTGCCAGGGTGACTCGGGCGGCCCGATGTTCCGCAAGGACGACTCCGACCAGTGGATCCAGGTCGGCATCGTCAGCTGGGGCGAGGGCTGCGCGCGTCCGGGCAAGCCCGGCGTGTACACCGAGGTGTCCACCTTCGCGGCGGACATAGCCAAGGCGGCCGCCGAGCTCTGAGTCACACCCAGAGTCACACCAGGTCCCTCCGGCCGGCACGGCGGCCGGCCGGGGGGCACCTGACACCTGTGTCTCCGGCTCCAAGGCGCTCCAAGGCGCTCCAAGGTCCTTAAGTCCAACCACTCCCGCACCTTTGTCCATGGGCCCCCTCGCCCCCGCTCCCGCATCGTGACGGCCACGGAAACCGTCCCGAGGAGGAGCGCAGTGCGCGCAGCCAAGCCCCATGGACCGAGTCGTCGCAGTGTCGTCGCAGCCACCGCCGCCGCAGGGGTCGGCGCCGCGCTCGGCGCCCCCGCATCCGCCGCGTCCGCGGCCGGGCAGCGCGAGGGTGAGGGTGAGGCCGTGCTGCGGTCCGCCACCCTCGAAGTCCGCGTCGACACCGCCTTCCCGCGCATCGTCGGCTACACGCACCGCGCCACCGGAGCCGTCCTGCACGGCCAGACGGAACCCGTCACCAGCCTCCTCGTCGACGGCGCCGCGCACACCCCGAAGGTGACCTCCGTACCCGCCGACGACCGCATCACGTACACCCTCACCCTCGACGGCGGCACCGAGATCCACGCCGCGATCGAGGTCGACGGGGACCGCGTGCACTGGCGCGTCACGAAGGTCGCGGACACGGCCGGCCTGCGCGTCGGCACCCTGGACTTCCCCGGCCTCGCCTTCCTCGCGATACGCAGCGACCAGCCGGGCGCCGCGCTGCTCGCCGCCCGGATCGAACTCGACAAGGCGAAAAGCGGCGACACCCTCGTCCGCGTCACCCCGGACACCCCGGCCGAGGCGGTGAAGGGCTGCGCGTACGCGGTCGTCGCGCACGACAAGCTCGGCGGGGCTGTCGAGACCAACACCGTGTACGACAAGCCCACTTCGGACGCCGGGACCACCTGGGAGAACGGCCGCCTCAAGCGCAGTACGGCCAAGTCGGGGGCGCACGTCGAGGCGCGGCTCGCGCTCGGCCAGTTCACGCACCGCGCCGCCACCGCACCCGTCGACGCCACCGAGCCCCTCCCGTATGCCACCGTGATCGTCACCGGTGACCGCAACGGGGACGGCAAGGTCGACTGGCAGGACGCCGCCATCGCGTTCCGGGACGTGATGGTGATGCCGCTCGGCGCGGCCGGACAGCACCTGCGGGTCGTCCCGCACATCCCGTTCAACTTCGCCTCGCAGGCCACCAACCCGTTCCTGCTCACCCTCGACCACGTCAAGCGGATCTCCCTGGCCACCGACGGGCTGCGCCAGTACACCCTGCTCAAGGGCTACCAGTCCGAGGGCCACGACTCCGCGCACCCCGACTACGCGGGCAACCACAACAAGCGCGCCGGTGGCCTCGACGACCTCAACACCCTGGTCAGGGAGGGCAAGAAGTGGGGCAGCGACTTCGGGGTGCACGTCAACGCCACCGAGTCGTACCCGGTCGCCAACTCCTTCTCCGAGACCCTCGTCGACAAGACCAACGAGCAGTGGGACTGGCTCGACCAGAGCTACCGCATCGACGCCCGCCGCGACCTGGTCTCCGGTGACATCGTGAAGCGTTTCGCCGACCTGCGCGCCGAGACGGACGAGGCCCTCAACACCCTCTACATCGACGTGTTCCGCGAGTCCGGCTGGAACTCCGACCGGCTCCAGCGCGCCCTGCGCGAACAGGGCTGGCACGTGACGACGGAGTGGGGCCACGGCCTGGAGCGCTCCTCGCTCTGGTCCCACTGGGCGACCGAGACCGACTACGGCCCGGACACGTCCCGAGGCATCAACTCACAGCTCATCCGCTTCGTCCGCAACGACCACAAGGACGTCTTCGTCGACAAGTGGCCCACGCTGCTCGGCATCCCGCGCACCGGCAACTTCGAGGGCTGGGTCGGCAAGACCGACTGGAGCGTGTTCTACGACCAGATCTGGACGGACTCGCTGCCCGCCAAGTACCTCCAGGCGTACCCCATCAAGACCTGGACCGAGCACGAGATCACGCTTTTCGGGGACACGGCGACGAAGGTCTCCGACGCGAGCGGCAAGCGCGTCATCAGCACCGACGGCCGGGTCGTGTACGACGACGGCAGCTACCTGTTGCCCTGGGAGCCGAAGCAGGCCCTCGACCCGCCGAAGCTCTACCACTACGCCCCGAAGTCCGGCTCCAGCACCTGGCAACTACCGCGCGGCTGGGTGGAGTTGACGAAGGTGGCCCGGTACCGGCTCACCGACCAGGGCCGGGTGTACGAGGGCGACGTACCGGTCGCGAGCGGCGGCAAGGTGACCCTGAAGGCCGAGGCGAAGCAGCCGTACGTCCTGTACCGGGAGAAGGTCGCGGCGCCCGCCGACCCCGACTGGGGTCAGGCCACGCCGCTGCACGACCCGGGCTTCAACTCCGGTTCCCTGGACGGCTGGACGGTGTCCGGGCCCGCGTCCGTGGAGCTCAGCGCAGTCGGCGACCACGAACTCCTGATCGGCGCGGGCGCCGCCGCCACGGTCGGCCAGCGCCTCACCCGCCTCACCCCCGGCACGTACGCCGCGTCCGCGCAGGTCGAGGTCGGCGCGAAGGCGGGGGAGCGGCGCAAGGCGTCCCTCGACGTACGCACCGCCGACGGTGTGACCGCCACGAACTTCACGCACACCTCCACGGCCGAGAACTTCGTCGCCGCCGACCGCAAGCACGGCACCCGCTTCCAGCGCATGTTCACGTACTTCTCCGTGCCGGAGGGTGGCGGCCCCGTCGAGCTATCCCTGCGCGCCGAGGAGGGCAAGGCGCGGGTGCGCTTCGACAACGTCCGCGTCGTCCCCGCCCAGCGCACCCCTCTGCCCGAAGGCGCCCTGGCCTTCGAGGACTTCGAGCACGTACCGCAGGGCTGGGGCGTCTTCGTCAAGGGCGACGCGGGCGGCGCCAACGACCCGCGCACCCACATCGCCCAGCGGCACGCCCCGTTCACCCAGCGCGGCTGGAACGGCAAGGCGATCGACGACGTCGTGGACGGCACGGAGTCCCTGAAGTCCCGAGGCGAGAACGAGGGCCTCGTCCACCGCACGGTCCCGCACACGGTCCGGTTCGCGGCCGGTCGACGGTACCGGGTGTCGTTCCGGTACGAGAATGAGAAGGCGGGGCAGTACGTGTGGGTCACGGCGGTGGACGCGCCGGGTACGCGGGAGTTGTCCCGCACCCCGATGCCGGTGGCTCTCGAACCTGCGGTCCACGCCTACGAGTTCAGCGCTCCGGGGGAGGGGGAGGTGTGGGT
>NZ_JAAAHS010000491.1 GCF_009908195.1 Streptomyces boluensis
CCCCCTCCCCGTAGAGCAGATGAAAGCGCTGCTCACGGCTGAAGGGTGAACCGGATGGGTGTCGAGATCTGCGTGGAGGGACTGACCAAGTCCTTCGGCGACCAGGTCATCTGGCAGAACGTCTCGCTGACTCTGCCGGCCGGGGAAGTCTCGGTCATGCTCGGCCCTTCGGGCACGGGCAAGTCGGTCTTCCTCAAGTCCCTCGTCGGGCTGCTCAAGCCGGAGCGCGGCTCGATCCGCGTCGCGGGCACGGACATCACGAAGCTGCGCGAGCACGACCTGTACGAGGTGCGGAAGTTGTTCGGCGTGCTGTTCCAGGACGGCGCGCTGTTCGGCTCGATGAACCTGTACGACAACATCGCCTTCCCGCTGCGCGAGCACACCCGGAGGACGGAGAGCGGGATCAGGAAGATCGTCCTCGAGAAGATGGAGATGGTCGGCCTCATCGGCGCCGAGGACAAGCTGCCCGGCGAAATATCCGGCGGCATGCGCAAACGCGCGGGCCTGGCGCGGGCGTTGGTGCTCGACCCGGAGATCATCCTCTTCGACGAGCCCGACTCGGGCCTCGACCCGGTCCGCGTGGCCTACCTCAACCAGCTGATCGTCGATCTCAACGCGCAGATCGACGCGACCTTCCTGATCGTCACGCACGACATCGCGTCGGCCCGCCAGGTGCCGGACAACATCGGCCTGTTGTTCCGCCGCGAGCTGGTCATGTTCGGGCCCCGCGAGAAGCTCCTGACCAGCAGGGAGCCCGTCGTACGGCAGTTCCTGAACGGGCGGATGCAGGGGCCGATCGGCATGGCCGAGGAGAAGGACGCCGCGACGATGGCGCGGGAGGCCGTGCACTTCGGCAACGGCGGCCCGGCCGATGCCCCGAGCCTCCTGGACATGACGCCGCGGCTCCTGCCGGGCCCGGGAATCGACCGCCCACCCCGCTGGCAGGCGATCGCCGAACGCGAGGAGGAGCGGACGGTGAGCGGAGCATGAGCCTGTCCCCCAAGGGGGCGCTGCGCCAGTCCGGCAGCCTCTTCGCGATGGCCCTCGACGTGCTGCGCACACTGCCCCGACGGCCGTTCCAGGTACGGGAGTTCATTCAGCAGTCCTGGTTCATCGCGAGCGTCACGATCCTGCCGACGGCCCTGGTCTCCATCCCGTTCGGTGCGGTGATCGCGCTGCAGATCGGCGGTCTGACCCGGCAGTTGGGCGCCCAGTCGTTCTCCGGCGCGGCCTCCGTGCTCGCGGTGCTGCGGGAGGCCTCGCCGATCGTCACCGCGCTGCTCATCGCGGGCGCGGGCGGCACGGCGATCTGCGCGGACCTCGGCGCCCGCAAGATCCGCGACGAGATCGACGCCATGCAGGTCCTCGGCATCGACCCCATCCACCGCCTGGTCGTGCCCCGCGTGCTCGCGTCGATGGTCGTCGCGGTACTGCTCAACGGCCTGGTCTCGGTGGTCGGGGTAGCCGGCGGCTACTTCTTCAACGTGGTCCTGCAGAACGGCACTCCGGGCGCCTATCTGGCCTCGTTCACCACGCTCGCCCAGCTGTCCGACCTGTGGGCGGCGGAGCTGAAGGCCCTGGTCTTCGGCGCCATCGCCGCGATCGTCGCCTCGTACAAGGGCCTGACCGCCAAGGGCGGGCCGAAGGGCGTCGGGGACGCGGTCAACCAGTCCGTGGTCATCACCTTCATGTTGCTGTTCGTGACGAACTTCGTGATGACCGCCGTGTACTTCCAGATCGTCCCGCAGAGAGGGTAGTTGATGCGACTTCTCGACCGCCCGCTGAAATCCCTTGAGGAGCTGGGCAGCCAACTGGCCTTCTACGGGCGCTCCCTCGCCTGGACCGGCCGCACCCTGCGCCGCTACCGCAAGGAGATCCTGCGCCTGCTCGCCGAGGTGAGCTTCGGCCGCGGCGCGCTCGCCGTGATCGGCGGCACGGTCGGCGTGATCGCCTTCCTGTCGTTCTTCACCGGCACGGAGGTCGGCCTCCAGGGGTACGCGGCCCTCAACCAGCTGGGCACCTCGAACTTCGTGGCGTTCCTGTCGGCGTACTTCAACACCCGTGAGATCGCACCCCTGGTGGCGGGCCTCGCCCTGTCCGCGACGGTCGGCGCCGGGTTCACCGCGCAGCTGGGCGCGATGCGGATCAGCGAGGAGACCGACGCGCTGGAAGTGATGGGCGTGCCCTCGCTGCCGTTCCTGGTGACGACCCGGATGATCGCCGGTTTCGTCGCGGTGATCCCGCTGTACGTGGTCGGCCTGCTGTCCTCGTACTTCGCCGCCCGCACCATCACCACCGGCTACTACGGCCAGTCGGCGGGCACTTACGACCACTACTTCCAGCAGTATCTGCCGCCCGTCGACGTGCTGTGGTCCTTCGGCAAGGTGATCGTCTTCGCCGTCGTGATCATCCTCGTGCACTGCTACTACGGCTACTACGCGAGCGGCGGCCCCGCCGGGGTGGGCGTCGCTGTCGGCCGTGCGGTGCGCACTTCCATCGTCGCCATCAACGTCCTGGACTTCTTCCTCAGCCTCGCCATCTGGGGTGCCGTCACGACCGTACGAATAGCGGGGTAGCCGATGCGGAATCCCTTGTCCCTTGCCTCACGGGCAGCTCAACTGCGGCTGTACGGCCTTGTGTTCCTCGTGGTCATCGCGCTGCTGCTCGGCCTCTCCGTGGCCGCGTACCAGCAGGTGTTCACGCCCGTCGTACGGATCACGCTGCAGGCGGGCACGTTGGGCAACCAGCTGGAGCCGCGGGCCGACGTCAAGCTGCGCGGGCTGCTCGTCGGGGAGGTCCGGGAGGTGGCGGCGGACGGCGAGAAGGCCACGCTCGACATCGCCCTGAAGCCCGAGCACACCGCCCGCATCCCGTCCGACGTGTACGCGCGGCTGTTGCCCAAGACGCTGTTCGGTGAGAAGTACGTCGAGTTGGTGGCACCCCGTACCCCGTCGGCGCGGCCGATCCGCGCGGGCGACGTCATCACGCAGGACCGCACCAAAGTCGGCATCGAGGTGCAGCAGCTGCTGAACGACCTGCTGCCGCTGCTCCGCACCGTGCGCCCGGCCCAGCTCAACGCCACGCTCTCCGCGTTCGCCACCGCGCTCGACGGGCGCGGCGACCGGATCGGCGCCAACCTCACCCGCGTCGAGCGGTACATGCGGCAGCTCAACCCCCACATGCCCTCCCTGAAGGAGGACATCGCGCGCTTCGCGGACGTGGCCGAGGTGTACGCGGACGCGGCGCCCGACCTGATGAGGGTCCTGGAGAACTCCGTCACGACCAGCCGAACCGTCGTGGAGAAGCGGGAGCAGCTGTCCGCCGCGCTCACCGGGACCGCCACCGCGGCCGACACGGGCGAGGCGTTCCTCGACGACAACGGCGACCGCCTGATCGCCCTCGGCCGGGTGTCACGGCCGACCCTGGCGCTGTTCGCCCGCTACGCGCCCCAGTACCCCTGCCTGCTCGAAGGACTCGTGCGGCAGGACAAGGCGTCCGACGAGACCTTCCGAGGCGGAAAGATGCGGATCACCCTGGAGTTCGTCCACCCGCAGGACGCGTACAGGCCCGGCGAGGAGCCGCAGTACGCGGACCGGTCGGGGCCCGATTGCCGGGGACTGCCGCACCCCGAGGTGCCCGCCCCGCACACCGACCTCGCCGACGGTACGAGGAACGGTCCGGGCCAGGGTTCCGGTGGGGCCACCGTGTCCGGCACGAAGGCCGAGCAGCGGGCCGTCGGTTCACTCGTCGCCCCCGTCCTGGGGGTGCCGGCGGACGAGGTGCCGTCGGTGGCGACGCTGCTGTTCGGGCCGATGGCGCGCGGGACGGCGGTGAGCGTCGCATGAAGGTCGGGAGCGCAACGGAGACCGCGAAGCCGCTGGTGAAGTTCCTGCTGTTCGCGGTGGTGACCGTGCTGGCGACGACGCTGCTCGCGGCCACCATCGTCAACATCTCCTTCACCCCCGAGCACACGTACCGCGCGGTGTTCAGCGATGTCACCAGCCTGGAGGAGGGGGACGACATCCGGGTCGCCGGTGTGCGGGTCGGTGAGGTCGAGGACATCCGGATCAAGGACCGGACGCGGGCCGAGGTGAGCTTCACGGTCACCGAGGACCGCCCGCTGTTCACCAGCACCCGCGCGGTCATCCGCTACCGCAGCCTCGTCGGACAGCGCTATGTCGCCCTGACCGAGGGAACCGGCGGCAGCACACCGCTGCCGCCCGACGGGGAGATCCCGCTGTCCCGGACGCAGCCCGCGCTCGATCTGAACGCGCTGCTCGCCGGGTTCAAGCCGCTGTTCGCGGCGCTGAGCCCCAAGGACGTGAACCAGCTGGCCGGCGAGATCATCAAGACGCTGCAGGGCGAGGGCGGCACCGTCAACAGCCTCCTCGCGCACACCGCGTCGCTCACCAGCACCCTGGCCGACCGCGACCGGCTGATCGGCTCCGTGATCGACAACCTCAACGAGGTGCTCACGGCCCTCGACAAGCGCGGCGCCCGCTTCTCCTCGCTGCTCAAGCAGTTGCAGCGCCTGGTGTCCGGGCTCTCCGCCGACCGCAAGCCGATCGGCGAGTCCCTGGTGAACATCGGCAACCTGACAGAGGCCACCTCGGGCCTGATCGGTGAGGCGCGGCCCCCGCTGAAGGACGACCTCGCGGAGCTGACCGAACTCACCGGAACCCTCAACGACAACGAGAAGACCGTGGAGGGCGTCCTGAAGCGACTGCCGGGCAAGCTCAACAAGCTGACCAGGACAGCGAGTTACGGCTCCTGGTTCAACTTCTACCTCTGCGACTTCGACGGCCGCATCGTGCTGCCGAAGACCAAGAAGGTGCTCACACCCGAGCTGCATGTGGCACGGGCGAGGTGCGGCGGATGAGACTGCGACTGCCGCGCGTTCCGCGGCCGCCCCTGCCCCGAC
>NZ_JAAAHS010000492.1 GCF_009908195.1 Streptomyces boluensis
GCCCCGGCTGACGCCCCCGCTGACGACCCGGCGGATCCCGCCGCGGATCCCGTCCCGGATCCCGTCGCGGCGGGCCTGCCGCAGGAGGCCGCGGAGATCGCCGCCGGGTACGCCTTCGCGGGGCCGGCGCTCGACCTCGGCGCGCTGCTCTGGGACGGGAAGTGCCTGCCGGACGCGCAGGTCAGGATCCCGCTGCCGATGCTCAACCGGCACGGCCTGGTCGCGGGCGCCACGGGTACCGGCAAGACCAAGACGCTGCAGCTGATCGCCGAGCAACTGGCCGCGCAGGGCGTGCCCGTCTTCCTCGCCGATGTGAAGGGCGACCTCTCCGGGATCTCCGCGCCGGGCGAGCCGAGCGACCCGGTGCGGGAGCGGTCCGGCGAGGTGGGGCAGGAGTGGGAGGCCACCGGGTTCCCGTGCGAGTTCTACGCCCTGGGCGGGATCGGTCCCGGCATTCCCGTACGCGCGACCGTCACGAGCTTCGGGCCTGTGCTGCTCTCCAAGGTGCTGCAGCTCAACCAGACGCAGGAGCAGTCGCTAGGTCTGATCTTCCATTACGCGGACCAGAAGGGTCTCGAGCTGCACGACCTGAAGGATCTGCGGGCCGTGGTGGCCTTTCTGACCTCCGACGAGGGCAAGCCGGAGCTCAAGAACATCGGCGGGCTCTCCACGGTGACCGCCGGGGTGATTTTGCGGGCCCTCACCGCGTTCGAGGCGCAGGGCATGGCGCCGTTCTTCGGGAACCCGGAGTTCGACGTGAGCGAGTTCCTGCGGACGGCGCCGGACGGGCGCGGGCAGGTGTCGGTGCTCGAACTGCCCGCGGTGCAGGACAAGCCGCACCTCTTCTCGACGTTCCTGATGTGGATGCTGGCCGACCTGTTCAACAACCTGCCCGAGGTCGGCGATGTGGAGCGGCCCAAGCTCGTCTTCTTCTTCGACGAGGCGCATCTGCTTTTCAACGGCGCGAGCAAGGCGTTCCTGGAGTCGATCACCCAGACCGTGCGCCTGATCCGGTCCAAGGGTGTCGGCGTCTTCTTCGTGACGCAGACACCCAAGGACGTGCCCGGCGACGTCCTCGCGCAGCTCGGCAACCGCGTCCAGCACGCGCTGCGCGCCTTCACGCCGGACGACCAGAAGGCGCTGCGGGCGACGGTGAAGACCTTCCCTCACTCCGCGTACGACCTGGAGGAGACGCTGACCTCGCTCGGTACCGGTGAGGCCGCGGTGACCGTGCTGAGCGAGAAGGGCGCGCCCACCCCGGTCGCTGCCACCCGGCTGCGGGCGCCCGAGTCGCGGATGGGTCCGGTCGACGCGGCCGAGCTCGACCGCGCGGTCAAGGGCTCGCTGCTGTACTCCCGGTACGCGGAGGCGGTGGATCCGGAGTCGGCGTTCGAGGTGCTGACCGCGCAGCAGACAGAGCGGAACGCGCGGCAGCAGGCGGAGGCCGAGGCGGCGAAGGCGGAGAAGGAGTCGGCGAAGGCCGGCCGGAGCGGCGGCGGGCAGGACGCCTCGATGGTGGACCAGGTGGTGGGCTCCGGGATCTTCAAGTCCCTGGCCAGGTCGCTCGGTACGCAGATCGGCCGCGAGATCTCCCGCTCGATCTTCGGTACGCGCCGCAGGAGTTGAGCCCGTTCCGCTGTCATGGGCCGCCGTTCCCCGGCGAGGGAACAGCGGCCCGCGGCGGGTTGCTACTCCCGCTCGTCCCGAACTGGCGGCGCCGGCCGGGACGTGCGGTCCCGGGGTTCCTCGCGCCGCTCGGACCGGGCGGCCTTCTCATTGCGTACGGCTTCGGCGCGCAGCAGGGCGTGCAGGATCGCGTAGGGGTCGTGAGGCATGGGGGTGTCCTTGCGCTGAGCTGTGGATGGTCGGCCTGGGGGTACGGGCCTGTCAGCAGCGCAGGACTTCGGTGCGCGGGGAAGAGGTGGACGACGGCCATGGGTACCGCTGCCGTGGCGTGCGGGTGTTGTGCGGGGCGCACCGGGTGGGCGCGAGCGCCGGTGCCGGGCGCCGTTCGGCCGGACGGCGGCTCTGCACCGTACGCGCGGCGTTGTCGGTGTCGTGTACCTCGGGGCAGGGCTCGCCGGTCACGGCGTACGCGGGTGCGGCGAGGGCCGGTGCCGGGGCGCCAGCGAGGAGCGCGGCGGCGAGCAGCGCGACCAGTACGAGAAGAACCCGGGGCATCCGGGAGACGTACCGCGAGCCACTCATGGGACGTCATGTCCCCTGCTCCGGGCGGAACCCGGCAGCGGGGCACCGAGTTCCGCCCGTAAGGCGTAGAGCGCGCCCGGCCTTGACGCGGCCCGGCGGAAAGGCTCAGGCGGAGGCGTCGCCGCTGAGGCGTTCCACGGCCTTGAGCAGGACCGAGTGGTCGAGGTCGCCCCAGCCCTGGGCGCGGGCGGCGGCGATCTGCTGGGCGGCGACGGCGCCGACGGGCAGCACCGCGCCGACGTTGCGGGCGGCGTCGGTGACGATGCCCATGTCCTTGTGGTGCAGGTCGACCTTGAAGCCCGGCCGGTACTCGTGGAGCAGGAAGTTCTCCATCTTGCGGGTGAGCACCGCGGACCCGGCGAGGCCGCCGTTCAGGACCTCGAGGGCCGCCTTCAGGTCGACACCGGACTTCTCCAGGAAGGTGATCGCCTCGGCGCAGCCCTGCAGGTTCACGGCGACGATCAGCTGGTTGGCGGCCTTCACGGTCTGGCCGGAGCCGTGCGGACCGCAGAGCACGATCGTCTTGCCCATGGCCTCGAGGACCGGCAGGGCGGCGTCGAAGTCCGCCTTGTCGCCGCCGACCATGATGGACAGGACGCCCTCGACGGCACCCGCCTCACCGCCGGACACCGGGGCGTCGAGCACCCGGACACCGTGGTCGCGGGCGCGCTCGGCCAGGTCGACCGAGGTCTGCGGCGTGATGGAGGAGTGGTCGATCAGGAGCGCGCCGGGGCGGGCGTTCTCCAGGATGCCGTCCGGTCCGTACGCCACCGCCTCGACCTGCGGGGACGCGGGCACCATCGTGATCACGACGTCCGCGTCACGCACCGCGTCGGCGATGGTCGCGGCGGCCGTGCCACCGGCGGCGACGAGCGGCTCGGCCTTCTCCGGGCTGCGGTTCCAGCCGGTCACGGTGTGTCCGGCACGTACGAGGTTGATCGCCATCGGGCTGCCCATGATGCCGAGGCCGATGAAACCGATCTTTGCCATTGACTGCCCCTGCTTCCAGAAGTTACTTCCGCTATACGGAAGCAATGCTCCGCTCTGCGAAATGAGGTGTCAAGAAAGGACGTTCAAGGGCGGGCGGTGCTACTTCTTCTTCGCCGCGGCCTTCATCTCCTGCTTGTACGCCCGCACCTTCGCCAGCGTCTCAGGGCCGGTGATGTCGGCCGCCGAGCGGAACGCGTCCTTCTCGCCGTACGCGCCGGCCGCCTCGCGCCAGCCCTTGGGGGTGACGCCGTACTGCTTGCCGAGCAGGGCCAGGAAGATCTGGGCCTTCTGCTCGCCGTAGCCGGGCAGTGCCTTGAGCCGGGCCAGGAGTTCCGCGCCGCTCGTCGCGTCGCGCCAGACCGCCTCGGCGTCGCCGCCGTACTCGTCGACCAGGCACTGGCAGAGCTTCTGCACCCGCCCCGCCATCGAGCCGGGGTAACGGTGCACGGCGGGCTTGGCCTTCAGGAGCTCGGCGAACTCCTCCGGGTCGTACGCCGCGATGTCGTGCGCGTCCAGATCGTCCGCGGCCAGACGCTCCGCGATCACGTACGGCCCCGCGAACGCCTTCTCCATCGGGACCTGCTGGTCGAGCAGCATCCCGACGAGCGCGGCCAGCGGACTGCGGCCGAGCAGCGCGTCGGCCGCGGGCTCCTGCGCCAGGTGGATGTCGGCGGGCTTCGGTGCTTTGGTCATGCCTCGATGATCGCGCAGCCCGTCGCCGCACGCCGAGCCGAGCAGGTACATGAGGTGGTGCCCGGTGCGTACGGATGCGGTGGTGGGTGGGTGCGGGGCGTGATCGACTGTGGCGCATGGGGCACGACCACGGGGCGCCGTCCGCGGCCGCCGGCACCCTCAGCGGGACGTACCGCCGACGGCTGCTGATCACCATCGGGATCAGCGCCTTCATCACGGTGCTCCAGGTCGTCGGCGGGCTGCTCTCCGGCAGTCTCGCGCTGCTTGCCGACGCCGCGCACAGCCTCACCGACGCGATCGGCGTGGCCCTCGCGCTCGGCGCGATCACCCTCGCGCAGCGGGCGCCGACGCCCCGGCGCACCTTCGGCTTCTACCGCGTGGAGATCTTCTCCGCGGTGCTCAACGCCCTGTTGCTGCTCGGCATCTTCGCCTGGGTGGTGTTCTCCGCGGTACGCCGCTTCGACGAACCCGTCGAGGTACGCGGCGGCCTCACCCTGGTCGTCGCGGTGCTCGGGCTGCTCGCCAACCTCGTCGGCCTGTGGCTGTTGCGCGACGCCAAGGAGCGCAGCCTGAACCTGCGGGGCGCCTACCTGGAGGTGCTGGGCGATGCGCTCGGCTCGGTCGCCGTGATCGTCGGGGCGCTTGTCGTCCTGCTCACCGGCTGGGACGCCGCCGACCCGGTCGCCGCCCTCGCCATCGGCCTCCTCATCGTGCCGCGGGCCTGGTCGCTGCTCCGGGACGCCGGACACGTCCTGCTCGAAGCCACGCCGCAGGACACCGACCTGGCGGTGGTACGCGCCCACCTGCTCGCCGAGCCCGGCGTCGTGGACGTACACGATCTGCACGCCTGGACTGTCACCTCGGGGATGCCGGTGCTCACCGCGCACGTGGTCGTGGAGCCGGGGACGCTGGGCGCCGAGGACCTGGGGCCGCTCCTGCACCGGCTGCAGGACTGCCTCGGCGACCACTTCGACATCGCGCACTCGACCCTCCAGCTGGAACCCGTGGGGCACGGGGAGGGGG
>NZ_JAAAHS010000493.1 GCF_009908195.1 Streptomyces boluensis
AGCCCCACCCCGACCAGCCGCCCACGCCCGGCGGAGTGAGCCGGGCCGCCCGCAGGCGTGCCGGATGCGGTGTCCGATGCGGTGCCCGATGCGGAGGCGGCGGAAGGGGCGGTCGTGGAGCCCCCACGCTCAGTCGTCGTCATACGTCCCACGCTACGGAGCGGCTCCGCCCCACGGGAAATGCGTACCGACCCGTGGTTATGCTCGAAACGCATGACGGTACGGGCGACCCGCGGGGTGCCCGTACGCGAAATCAGCCGGGCCGGTGACCCGGTACGCGGAGCGCGGCGACCCGGTGACCTGGTGTCCCGGCGACTCGGTAACCCGGCGACCCGGCATCCGGAGCGAGAGGCAGAGACCGATGGCCGTAGAACTGCGCCACCTCCGCTGCTTCCTCGCCATCGCGGAGGCGGGCACGATCACCCGCGCCGCGACCCGGCTGCACATGAGCCAGCCCGCACTCTCCCGCTCACTGCGCGCCCTGGAGGAACACCTCGGCGCGCGCCTGGTCGACCGCTCCACGCACCACCTCGAACTCACCCCGGAGGGCCGGGTGTTCCGCGACCGCGCGGCCGCCGCCGTGGCCGCCGTCGACGCGGCGCTCGACCCGTCCGCCCTGGCCGGCCGCCCGCTGCGCCTCGGCCACACCGGCCCCGCGCTCGGCGAGCACACCGCGGAACTCCTGCGCCGCTGGGACCGCCGGCACCCGAGCACGCCCCTCGAACTGCTCCGCGTCGACGACCGCACCGCCGGTCTCCTCCAGGGCAAGGTCGACGCGGCGCTGCTGCGCGCCCCGCTCACCGCACCCGGTGTCGCGACCGAGACGCTGCTCACCGAGGCCCGGCTCGCCGTCGTGGCCGCCGACAGCGCGCTCGCCCGGCACGCCACGCTGACCCTGGCGGACCTCGCGGACCAGCCACTGGCGATCAACACCGTCTCCGGCATCACCAGGCCCGAGCTGTGGCCGGCCGCGCACCGGCCCACCGCCGTGGTCACCGTGACCAACACCGAGGACTGGCACGCCGCCATCGCCGCGGGCCGCGCCATCGGGGTCACCCCGGCGTCCACGCCCCGCATGATGGCCCACTCCGCCGTCGCCTACCGCCCCCTGACCGACGCCCCCGACGTACCGGTGCTCATCGCCTGGCCGGAACGCGGCGCCCACCCGGCGATCCCCGACCTGCTGGCCCTGGCGCGGGAGACGGTCGCCCCCGGTCCACTCGGTGCACCCCCGGCCGGCGCTCAGGTCTGAGGTTCGCCGATGTCGACCATCCACGTGACGCCGAACCGGTCCGTACACATGCCGAACACGTCGCCCCACATCTGCTTCTCCAGGGGCACGGACACGGTGCCATCGGCGGACAACTTCCCCCAGTAGCCGCGCAGTTCGGCGTCGTCGTCACCGCTGACGCTCACCGAGAACGTGTTGCCCGGCGTGTACTCCATGCCCGGCGGGGTGTCGGCGCCCATCAACGTGAAGCCGCTCGCGCTCTCCAGCATGCCGTGCATGATCTTTCCGGCCTCGGGCGCATCGGTCTGGCCACTGGCCTCACCGAAGGTGTTCAGGGAGAGGGTGCCGCCGAACACCTCCTTGTAGAACTCCATCGCCTGCCGGGCATCGCCGTCGAAGCTGAGGTACGGGTTGAGACGCGAAGCCATGGGAACCTCCCAAAACGGATCAAGTCACCTGTCGCGTTTCAGGCTAGTCGCGCCCACTGACAACGGCTCGCGCTACGCCACCGCCCCCGCTTCCCCGCGTACGTACGCCCTGCTCAGCCCTGCTCAGGGTCGTGCGGCCGACAGCGCGACGGCGACGGCCAAGCCGAGATAGCAGAGGTTCACGACCAGCCGGGCCGCCACCCCGACGGGCTGCCACAGCACGCCGTCCCTGCCCCGGTGCGCGGGCCGCAGCGCGTCCAGGTGCGGGACCAGGTAGACGGTGACGAGCCCGGCCGCCGCCCACGCCCCGGCCGCCCGGCTCGCGGGCACCCACACGAGCGCGCCCACGACGAGTTCCGCCACCCCGGAGACCTTCACGAGCAGCCGGGCCCGCCCGAGCCAACCGGGCACCAGCGAACGGAAGTAGCGGGGGAACACGAAGTGCGCGACCCCCACCGCCAGAAAGAACACCGCCAGGCCGACGGCCGCCATAGAGTCCATGACGCGATGCTCGACCCATCCCGTACGTGGACTCTTGAACAGAACGATCGGCGCCGCCTCTTCGCCGCCGGTCCCCGCGCCACGCTGTTCGCCGAGTCCGAGGCCTTCACGGTCGGCCGCCACCGCCACCCGGCCTGGAAGGTGGTCCTGCCGGCCACGGGCCACGCGATCCTCACCCAGGACGGCCACCCACCGCTCACCGCGCCCGGCCTGCTCGTCCCCCCACAGCTCACCCACGCCTGCACCACGACATCCGCCTACGCGGCCCTGTTCATCGACCCCTGGTCGCTGACGGGCGCCGGACGCGGTCCCGTACGCCTCGAACTCCCCGCCGTACGACGCCTCCTGGCGGCCCTCGGCCCGCTCGGCCAACCCGACCTGACCGCGGCGCACACCGAACTCCTCGCGCTCACCGGGCGGCCTGTACCCATCCTCGACGCGCGCGTGGCGCACGCCCTGCGCGAGCTCACCCGCCCCGCACCCCTCACGGAGCTCGCCACCGAGGTCGGCCTCTCCCCACCCCGACTACGCACCCTGGTACGCGAACAGATCGGCATCCCGCTCGCCCGCCTCCGCCAGTGGTCCCGCCTGCGCGAAGCGATCGCGACGTTCCCCGGCACCACCCTGGCCACAGCGGCAGCCACAGCCGACTTCACGGACCAGCCCCACCTGACCCGAACCACTCACACCATGCTGGGCCGCACACCAGGCTCGCTTCGCCACATGTGAGCCCGGCCGGCGCCAACGCCCGCACCCGACAGGGCCGGACACGTCGAAGGCCCCCACTGCGAACAGTGGGGGCCTTCGACGTTAGTGCCCGGTGAGGCACTGGCGGAGGATACGAGATTCGAACTCGTGAGGGGTTGCCCCCAACACGCTTTCCAAGCGTGCGCCCTAGGCCACTAGGCGAATCCTCCGCCGCAAACAATACAAGACGTTGGAGGGTGCTCGCGAACATGATCCGAGCGCGGGGACCGGGCTCGTGATTCCCGGAGGGGATCCGCTACTGTGGTGCGCAGCCCCTCACGTGGCGCTATCTGACTGAACTCCCCCAGGGCCGGAAGGCAGCAAGGGTAGGTCGGCTCTGGCGGGTGCGTGGGGGGCGCTTGCGTTTCCGGAGCGGGGCCGGTCGGCCGGTGGGTTCCGTGGGCGGGGCCGGTTGTCAGTCGGCACCGATAACCTCGTATGCGTGTCGTCCCTTGCGCTGTACCGCCGTTATCGCCCGGAGTCGTTCGCCGAGGTCATCGGGCAGGAACATGTGACCGACCCGCTGCAGCAGGCGCTGCGGAACAACCGGGTCAATCACGCGTACCTGTTCAGTGGCCCGCGCGGCTGCGGCAAGACGACCAGCGCGCGCATCCTGGCGCGCTGTCTCAACTGTGAGCAAGGTCCCACCCCGACGCCCTGCGGCGAGTGCCAGTCCTGCCGCGACCTCGCGCGCAACGGACCGGGTTCGATCGACGTCATCGAGATCGACGCGGCTTCGCACGGAGGCGTGGACGACGCCCGTGACCTGCGCGAGAAGGCCTTCTTCGGCCCGGCCAGCAGTCGGTACAAGATCTACATCATCGACGAGGCCCACATGGTCACCCCGGCGGGCTTCAACGCCCTCCTGAAGGTGGTCGAGGAGCCGCCGGAGCACCTCAAGTTCATCTTCGCGACGACGGAGCCCGAGAAGGTCATCGGCACCATCCGCTCGCGTACGCACCACTACCCCTTCCGTCTCGTCCCGCCCGGCACCCTGCGGGAGTACCTCGGCGAGGTCTGCGGCAAGGAGGACATTCCCGTTGCGGACGGCGTGCTGCCGCTCGTCGTGCGGGCCGGCGCGGGTTCCGTGCGTGACTCCATGTCCGTGATGGACCAGCTCCTCGCGGGCGCGGGCGCGGACGGTGTGACGTACGGCATGGCCACCGCCCTGCTCGGGTACACGGAGGGCTCGTTGCTCGACGCCGTCGTGGACGCCTTCGCGTCCGGTGACGGCGCCGCCGCCTTCGAGGTGGTGGACCGCGTCATCGAGGGCGGCAACGACCCGCGCCGCTTCGTCGCCGACCTGCTCGAGCGGCTGCGTGACCTGGTCATCCTCGCCGCCGTCCCGGACGCGGCCGAGAAGGGCCTGATCGACGCCCCGACCGATGTCGTGGAGCGTATGCAGGCACAGGCAGGGGTGCTCGGCGCCGCCGAGCTGAGCCGCGCCGCCGACCTCGTCAACGAAGGCCTCACCGAGATGCGCGGCGCCACCTCGCCGCGTCTGCAACTGGAATTGATCTGCGCGCGCGTGCTGCTGCCCGCCGCGTACGACGACGAGCGCGCCGTCCTCGCCCGCCTCGACCGCCTGGAGCGCGGCGGGAACTTCAGCGCGGGCGGCCAGGGCCCCGCCATGGGGTACGCACCGGGGCCCGACGCGCACGCGCCGGTGCAGCCGTCCGGTCCTCCGATGCCGTCCGGTCCGGCTGTTCCGCCCGGTGGTGGTCCGGCCGCCGCGCGGGCCGCGGTGCGTGGAGCGGGCCCGTCCGCCCCTTCCGCCGCCCCGGCACCGGAAGCGGCACCTCCGGCTCCAGCTCCCGTAGAGCCAATGCCCGCACAGCCCGCGCCTGCACAGTCCGCGCCTGCTCCCGCGCAGCCGCCGGCCCCCGCCCCGGCCGCGCCGCCCGTCGAGTCGGCTCAGCCGACCCCGCAGTCCCAGCCGACGGCTCCCGCTCCGCAGGCCGGTGCTCCTGGTGCCTGGCCGACGGTGTCCGGGGG
>NZ_JAAAHS010000494.1 GCF_009908195.1 Streptomyces boluensis
GGTGGGCGGCGCGCCCTTGCCGTACTGCTGCCGCTCACGCTGCTCGGCGTCCTGGCGGACGGGGTCACGGCGCCGGAGGCACGGGCCGCCGCGTCCTCGGGTGCGGGTGCGGGTACGGGTTCGAAGGCCTTGACCGCGACGGCCGCCGGTGCCGGACCGCAGGCGGTGCTGCCCGGTGCCGTGCCCACGGTGGTCACCACTTCGCGGTTCAGCCCGGAGGGGTTCCTCTTCGCGGGAGTCGAGGAGATCGACACCGAGAAGGGGCCGCTGAAGGTCATGGTGCTGAGCATGAAGGCGGCGACGCTCACCGACTACGTGAGCACCACCCGGGATCCGTCGGACGCCCAACAGGTCCTCGGCGCACGGAACTTGGAGCTGCGCGGCAACGTCAAGCTGTATCTGCGCACGTTCCACGGCTGCATCGAGGGCAGCCCGGTGTGCGTGACGTTCTCGCCCGAGACGCTGCCCACCCCGCCGGTGGTGCCGCCGTTCGTGTTCCTCACCCGCGTACGGGCCGAACAGGCGCTGGTCACCACGGACTCCCTGAACGTGGACGGCTTGCGCATCCAGTCCACGGACGAACCCGCGCCCGACGACTCCGTACCGGAGGGGCCACTTCCCGGCGAAGAGGGCGCGGGCTCAGGTGGCCAGGAGGACGACCGGCCGGGCGGCGGGCACGAGGACGGTGACAGCGGGGGCGAACCCGATTCCGGTGGCACCCCGGGTTCCGGTGACGCCCGCGACGGCGTACTCACGCTCCGCGAGCCGCGCCGGGAGGCCACCGACGTGCCGTGGTGCGAGAAGGTCACGCTAACCGTCGGCAACACCGGCGGCCGGGCCGTGTCCGACGGCACCGTCGTCTTCGAGACCGACATCGTCGGCGCGCTCGGCGTCACCTGGTCCACGGAGACCTCACGGCACGCGCTGCCCGGAACGCTCGACCCCGGTGAGCGCCGCACCCACACCTGGAGGGTCTGCGTACCCGAACGCCACGCGCCCGCCTTCCTGTTCGGCCGCCACCTCGAACACCGGGCGACCGCTGTCCACCCCGACGGCCGCTCGGAACAGGTCGACGTACCCCGTTCCTGACGTACCCCGTTCCTGAGGGCGCACCACCCGTACGTACGGCTCCGACGCGCGCACCACGACCGAGGGACGAGGACGCATGAGAGGGAGCAGGAGCGGGCGCGGGGTCGGGCGGCGGGAGTTCGCCGGGCAGCGGGTGTTCATCACCGGCGCGGGCGGCGGGATCGGCGGCGCGCTCGCCGAACGCGCCGCCGCCCAGGGCGCGTTGCTGTTCCTCACCGACTGCGACGAGGACCGGCTGGCCGCGACGGCGACGCGGGTACGGGCGGCGGGCGGCACCGTCGTCCACACCGCGCCCGCCGACATCCGCGACCACGAGGCGGTCCGGGCCCTGGCCGCCGCGACGCACGCGCGCGGCGGGCCGATGGACATCGTGATGAACGTCGCGGGCGTCTCCGCCTGGGGCACCGTGCGCGGGCTCGAACACCGGCACTGGCGCACCATGGTGGAGGTCAACCTGATGGGGCCGATCCATGTGATCGAGGAGTTCGTGCCCTCGATGATCGACGCGGGGCGCGGCGGCCACCTGGTGAACGTGTCCTCGGCCGCCGGGCTGCTCGGTCTGCCGTGGCACGCGGCGTACAGCGCGGGCAAGTTCGGGCTGCGCGGCGTCAGCGAGGTGCTCCGCTTCGATCTGCGGCGACACCGGATCGGGGTGAGTCTGGTGTGCCCCGGCGCGGTGGACACCCCGCTCACCGAGACCGTGGAGATCGTCGGCGTCGACCCGGCCGACCCGGCCGTCGGCCGGCTGCGCCGACGCTTCCGCCGGTACGCGGCCACGCCCGACGAGGTGGCCGTCGCCGTGCTGGACGGGGTGCGCCGCAACCGCTACCTCGTCCACACCTCGTCCGTGGTGCGGTTCGCGCACGGTACGCAACGGCTCTGTCCACCGCTGTACGCCTGCCTGATGCGGCTGCTCAACCGCCGGGCGCACCGGGTGCTGGAAGCGGTGGCCGGGAGCACGCGGTGACGGGCCGAGGTGGTACGCACGGGGCCCGGATCCGGCCGGGTGGCCGGCGTGAAGTCGGCCTGGCCACCTGGCTGTTCAGCCGTCTCGCCGGGCTCGTCACCGGGACGCGGGCGCCCGCGCTGTTCCTCACCCTGGGACGGAACCGGCCGCTGTTCCGTGGCTGGCTGCACTTCGCCGGACGGCTGATGCCGCGCGGCACACTGCCCCGCCGGGACACCGAGCTGGTCATCCTGCGGGTGGCCCATCTCGCCTCCTGCGCCTACGAGTTCACCCATCACGTACGTCTCGGGCGCCGCTTCGGGGTGACCCCGCACGACGTACGCCGGGTCGTCGAAGGCCCGGAAGCCGTCGGCTGGTCGGAGCGTGAGCGGGCGCTGCTGACCGCGGTCGACCTGCTGCACACGGACCGTGACCTGGACGATCCGGCCTGGGAGCGGCTGCGCGCGCACCTCGACGAGGCGGCCGTCGTGGAGTTCCTGCTCCTCGTCGGCCACTACGAAATGCTGGCCACGGCCGTCGCTACACTGCGCCTTGAGCCCGACCCGGAGCGCGGAGGCAACGTGGCACACGCAACGGCAGATCCCCCGCCGACCCGCCCGCTGCCCAGCGGCCGGCACCGCCTCGCCCGTGAGCAGGTGGTCGCCTCGCAGCGGGTGCGGATGCTGAAGGCCATGGCCGAGGCCATGCAGGAGAAGGGCTACATCGGGACGCCCGTCGCGGAGATCATCCGCCGGGCGGGGGTGTCGCGGGAGACGTTCTACCAGCAGTTCCGATCCAAGCAGGACTGTTTCATCCAGGCACTCGACTCGGCCGCCGACGTGCTCGCCGCGCTGATGGAGGTCCCCGAACGCTCCCGCCGCTCCGGCGCCGGGGCCGGTGAACCGGCCGTGGCGTTCCGGGCGTTGCTGCACATCTACCTCCGTACGCTCGCCGAACGCCCGGCCCTGGCCCGGCTGTTCCTCGTGGAGATCTACGCGGTGGGGCCGGAGGCCATCGGCCGCCGCAACGCGATCCAGGCCCGGTTCCGGGACGCCATCGCCGACATCTTCGACGCGCACTCCGAGGAGCGGCTGTTCGCCTGCGAGGCGCTCGTCGCCGCCATCGCGCAGCTCGTCGACGCCCGGCTCGTCGCCGAGGACCTCGACGGGCTTCGCGCCCTGGAGGAACCGCTCGTGGGCCTCGCCGGGCGGATGCTCAGCGCCTGACCTCGCGTACGGATTCGGCTGGTCACCCGGCCGCCGCGAGCTCCCCGAGCAGCGCCCAGGTGCGCCGCCGGTCGGCGGGACCGGCCAGTTCAGTAGCGGAGAAGACCACTTCCGTGGCCCCGGCGTCCCGGTAGCGCCGGACCTCGGCGGCGACCGTCTTCTCGTCCCCGATCACGGCGACATCGGCGGCCCTGCGGCCCCCGGAGAGCTCGATGACACGGGCGTACGACGGGATCTGCTCGTAGAACGCGAGCTGTTCGGTGGCCCGCGCGCGGACCGCCTCCACGTCGTCGGTCACCACACCGGGCACGAGCGCGACGATCCGGGGCGCGGGGCGGCCGGCGGCCTCGGCGGCGGCGGTGACGGCGGGCACGATGTGCTCGCTCAGGGCGCGCGGCCCGGCGAGGTACGGCAGGATGCCGTCCGCCAACTCGCCGCTGGCGCGCAGTGCTTGGGGTCCCATCGCGGCGACGAGCAGCGGCACACCCGCTTCGGCGCCGGGTACGCGTGCGGGCATCGGGGTGCGGGCGGTGAGCAGTTCGCCCTCGAAGTCGGCGGTGCCGGTCTCGGTCAACTGCCGTATCGCGGTGAGGAATTCACGGAGCCGGGCGACGGGCCGCTCGAAGGGCAGGCCGAAGCCCGACTCGGTGAGCAGCTTGGTGCCGAGGGCGAGTCCGAGGTGGTAGCGGCCGTGGGTGGCGGCCTGCGCGGTCAGGGCCTGCCCGGCGACGGTCAGCGGGTGGCGGCCGAACACCGGTATCGCGGAGGTGCCCACCTGCAGTCCGGGCACCTCCCGGCCGACGATCGCCGCGAGTTGGGGCGAGTCCGCCCCGAAGGTCTGCCCGAACCAGGCCGACCGCAGCCCCGCCTCGGCGGCCTCGCGCGCGAGGTGCACGGTGGCGTCGATCTGGTTGTCGGGGTCGGTCGCGTTGAGTGCTACTCCGATGCTCATACAGCCAAGAACCAGCACCGCGCGGGGCCGCATTCCGGTTCCCGTGTGACGGCTCGATGTCAGTCGTGTGTACGCGCCCGCTGCCGGTACGGTGCGCTCATGCCGCCCTGGACCATCCGCCCGCCACACCTGCCGACGTCGAGGCCGTGGCCGAGCTGCGGGCCGTCGTGCTCCGCGCCGACCTGGAGCGGCTGGGACGGTACGACGAGCGGCGCGTACGGCAGCGGCTGCGCGACGGGTTCGAGCCGGGGCACACCTGGGTGATCGAGGCCGACGGCACGTTCGCCGGCTGCGTGGCCCTGCGCCCCGCCGAGGACGCGCACTGGCTCGAGCACTTCTACCTCGCCCCGCACCTGCAGGGCGGCGGCATCGGCACGGGTGTGCTGCGCGCGGTCCTCGACCGGTGCGACCGCGACGGGACGCCGGTCCGCCTGAACGTCCTGCGGGGCAGCCCGGCCCGACGCCTGTACGAACGGCACGGCTTCACGCTCGACGCGCAGGACGCGGTGGACGTGTATCTGGTGCGTGCCCCCGCGCCCGGCGTCAGCTCCGCCTGACCGCGCCCAACTGCGCCCGGTCCAGGCCCGGATCGGTGAAACCCTTCGCGACGGCGGCGAGCACCTTGGCCATGGCCTGGGCCGGCGGGGTCGCGGGCCGGGAGTGGGCTCGGGCCAGGAGGATGCGGCG
>NZ_JAAAHS010000495.1 GCF_009908195.1 Streptomyces boluensis
TTCCCGTCCCACCCAGAGCTCCGCTCCCCCTGCCAGCACCTGAACGAACCAGGAGGTCAGCGCATGGACTTCGGACTCGTCCTGCAGACCGATCCCCCCGCCGCGCAGGTCATCAGCCTCATGAAGCGCGCCGAGCGCAACGGCTTCCGGTACGGCTGGACCTTCGACTCGGCCGTGCTGTGGCAGGAGCCCTTCGTCATCTACAGCCAGATCCTGGCGAACACCCAGCGCCTGATCGTCGGGCCGATGGTCACCAACCCGGGCACCCGCACGTGGGAGGTGACCGCGTCCACCTTCGCCACGCTCAACGACATGTACGGCAACCGCACCGTGTGCGGGATCGGGCGCGGCGACAGCGCGATGCGGGTGGCGGGGCGGCCGCCGAACACGCTGGCCAGGATCAGTGCCGCGATGAAGGTGATCCGGGCGCTCGCCTCCGGTGAGGAGGCGGAGCTCGGGGAGGGGACGACGGTGCGGTTCCCGTGGATCGGGGCCGACGCCAGGCTGCCCGTCTGGATGGCCGCGTACGGGCCCAAGGCGCTGAAGATGGCGGGGGAGGAGGCCGACGGCTTCATCCTGCAGCTGGCCGACCCGTATCTGACGGCGACGATGGTGAAGACGGTCCGGGACGCGGCCGCCGCGGCGGGCCGGGACCCGGACGCGGTCACCGTCTGCGTCGCGGCCCCCGCGTACCTCACCGAGGACGACTCGCCCGCCGCCCTGGCGCACGCCCGCGAGCAGTGCCGCTGGTTCGGCGGCATGGTCGGCAACCACGTCGCGGACCTGGTGGCCAGGTACGGCGAGCACTCCGATCTGGTCCCGGAGGCGCTCACCGAGTACATCAAGGCCCGTGCGGGGTACGACTACTCGCACCACGGCCGCGCCGACAACCCCGACACCGCCTTCGTACCGGACGACATCGTGGACCGCTTCTGCGTGATCGGGACCGCCGAGCAACACATCGCGAAACTGCGGGAGTTGAAGGCGCTGGGCGTCGACCAGTTCGCGGTGTACGACATGCACGACGCGCGGGAGCGGGTCATCGACGGGTACGGGGCCACGGTGATCCCGGCGCTGCGGGGCGGCCGGATCGGTGGTCCCGGCGGTGGCGTGCCGCAGCCCTGAGGCGTTGACTCGGGCCCTGGAGCTGGGCGTTCACAGCGTGCCGCGGTGAGTGGATCTGCTGCCGCGGCGCGCGCCCGTCCCCCCTGAACACCCTTGACCCTTCGGGAGGATGAGGCCTAGCCTCACGGCAACTTGCCGTTCACCTCGCAGCGGGAGAGCACCGGTTCAGCCAGAACCGGGCGCCGAAGGAGCAACACCTCCCCGGAAACTCTCAGGCATCCCTACCGCGCGAGCAGGCAACTCTGGAAAGCAGGCGTCGAGGCGTCTCGCCCACGGTGCAAGCGGCGTTCCGCCGTGAAGCTCTCAGGCCAATGACAGAGGGGGAGGCTCACTTCGCAGTGCGGGTAACCGGCCCGCGCTCGACACGCGAGGAGCCCCCTGATGGCTGTCCCCCTGTGCTGCCCGTGGCGACCAGCTGCCCCAGTGGCGGTCGGCTGACCTCCTGCTTTCCCCCGGCCCCGACCGGACCGACTCCCCTCCCTGATGTGAGTATGTTCGGCGCGCGCCCGCACGCGCACGAGATCTGTGAGGTTCGCCCATGCCCGAAAGCAGTGAATCCGGTTCGACCACCCTGTCAGCGTCCGGGGGAAGTCCCGGAACACCGCAGGACGCCCCCTCGGCCCTTTCGCCCGAGGGAGGCCCGCAACTCTCCCGCCAGTTGTCCAACCGCCACATCCAGCTCATCGCCATCGGTGGCGCGATCGGCACCGGCCTGTTCATGGGCTCGGGCAAGACGATCTCGCTCGCCGGCCCCTCGGTGATCTTCGTCTACATGATCATCGGCGCGATGCTGTTCTTCGTGATGCGCGCGATGGGCGAGCTGCTCCTCTCCAACCTGGAGTACAAGTCGTTCGCCGACTTCGCCGCCGATCTCCTCGGCCCGTGCGCGGGCTTCTTCACCGGCTGGACCTACTGGTTCTGCTGGATCGTCACCGGCATCGCCGATGTCGTCGCGATCGCCGGGTACGTCGAGTACTGGTGGAAGGGCGCCGCGCTGTGGATCCCCGCGCTCGCGGCGGTCGTGCTGCTGATCGCGCTGAACCTGCCGACGGTGAAGGCATTCGGTGAGACCGAGTTCTGGTTCGCGCTGATCAAGATCGTCGCCATCGTCGCGCTGATCGTCGTCGGACTCGTCATGGTCTTCCGCGGCTTCGAGTCCTCCACGGGCACCACCGCGAGCTTCGCCAACCTCTGGAACGACGGCGGTTTCTTCCCGACCGGGCCCATGGGCTTCGTCGCCGGATTCCAGATCGCGGTCTTCGCGTTCGTCGGCATCGAGCTGGTCGGCACCACCGCCGCCGAGACCAAGGACCCCGAGCGCAACCTGCCGAAGGCCATCAACTCGATCCCCGTACGCGTGATGCTGTTCTACGTGGTCGCGCTCGTCGTGATCATCTCGGTCACGCCCTGGCGCCAGATCAGCGCGGACCGCAGCCCGTTCGTCGTGATGTTCACGCTCGCCGGGCTCGGCATCGCGGCCTCGGTGATCAACTTCGTGGTGCTCACCTCGGCCACCTCGTCCGCCAACTCGGGCATCTACTCCACGTCCCGGATGGTGTACGGCCTCGCTTCGGACGGGGACGCACCCAAGCCGTTCGCCCGGCTCACCTCGCGGAACGTGCCGGTCAACGCGCTGCTCCTGTCCGGTGTCTTCCTGCTCATCGGTGTCGCGATGGTCGCGATCGGCGGCTCGATCATCGAGGCCTTCACGCTGGTGACCACCATCTCCTCGGTGTGCTTCATGTTCATCTGGACGATGATCCTGATCAGCTACCTCGTGTACCGCAAGCGCCGCCCGCACCTGCACGAGGCCTCGAAGTTCAAGATGCCCGGCGGCGTCGTCATGTGCTACGTCGTGTTCGCCTTCTTCGCCTTCCTGCTCTGGGCGTTGACCCAGGAGACGGACACCCTGCAGGCGCTGCTCGTGACGCCGGCCTGGTTCCTGATCCTCGCCGTCGCGTGGCAGGTCATGCGCCGCGGCCGGGCCCGCCAGGAGAACGCCCCGCACTGACCCTCGCGGTACCGGCCCTCGAGGTCGTACCGGCCTTCGAGGTCGTACCGGCCTTCGAGGCCGACAACAGGCCGGCCACGGCGTACAGCACGAGCGCCGTGGCCAGGCCGACCGCCCAGCCGTAGTCGGCCAGCGGACGCAGGGCGGGGATCAGTCCGTCCGCCGGGAAGGGGCCCTTGCCGGGGGCGGAGTGTGAACCGCCGACGGCGAGCAGCCCGCCGACGCCGAAGGCGAACAGGGCCCGCCAGTTCCAGCCGCCCGTGTACCAGTACGGGCCGTGCCGGTCGTAAAGACCCGCCAGGTCGAGGACGGTACGGCGGACGATCCAGTAGTCCGCGATCATCACCCCGGCCACCGCGCCGAGCAGCCCGCCGACCACGCCGAGCCAGGTGAAGATGTACAGCTCCGGCGTCGCGGTCAGCTTCCACGGCATGACGAGCACCCCGACGACGCCCGTGATGAGCGCCCCCGTACGGAAGTTGATGATCTTCGGCAGCAGGTTCGACAGGTCGTACGCGGGGGAGACCACGTTCGCCGCGATGTTCACCGAGATCGTCGCGATCAACACCGTGACCAGGGCGAAGATCAGCCCGAATACGTTGTCGGTCTTCGCCGCGAGCTGGACCGGGTCCCAGACCGGCACCCCGTACACGACCTGGGAGCCCGAGGTGACCAGGACGGAGAGCAGCGCGAAGGCCGTCATGGTGGTGGGCAGGCCGAGCGACTGGCCCCAGACCTGGGCGCGTTGGCCCCGGCCGAAGCGGGTGAAGTCGGGGATGTTCAGGGACAGCGTCGACCAGAAGCCGATCATCCCCATCAGCGCGGGGAAGAACACCGGCCAGAAGTCCGCGCCCCAGCCGAGCCTGGACGGCTGGTCGAGGAGCGGCCCGAAACCGCCCGCCTTCACGGTGATCCACCCGAGCAGGACCACCGCGCCGACGAGGACGAACGGCGCCGCCCAGTTCTCGAACCTGCGCAGCGCCTGCATCCCCCGGTAGATGATGGCCAGTTCGAGCGCCCAGAAGATCATGAAGCAGAGCCAGAGCGTCCACGGGTAGCCGCCCACTACGGACGCCGTGGTCCAGCCGCCGAACACCTTCCCGAGCAGCAGGAAGATGCCCTGCCCGCCGATCCACGTCTGGATGCCGAACCAGCAGCAGGCCACGGCGGCCCGCAGCAGCGCCGGCAGGTTCGCGCCGCGAAGCCCGAACGAGGACCGCACCACCACCGGGAACGGAATGCCGTACTTCGGGCCCGCGTGACCGGTCAGGAGCATCGGCACCAGCACGATGACATTGGCCAGGCCGATGACGAGGACGGCCTGCTTCCAGTCCATCCCGAGCGCCACAAGGCCGGAGGCGAGCGTCCACGACGGGATGTTGTGCGCCATGCCGATCCACAGCGCCGTGTAGTTGTAGACGCCCCATGTACGCCGCTCCATGGGCACCGGCAGCAGGTCGGCGTTGGCGAACCGGGGGTCGTCCAGGGCCACGCCCTCGGCGAGCGTCACCCGCCCGTCGGGCAGCTCACGCTGGGTGACCCGCGCCGCGTCCGGTACGGGGCCGGGGCCCGGCCCGGGTGCGGAAGGAACCGTCGATGACATCGAGCCCTCGCTTTGCGGAGTCCGTCGGGGAGGGGCGAGACGGGTGCCGTACGGCGCTGCGCGGGATGCGGGATTCCGGGTCTGGGACGCGGAGTTCGGGGTTCAGGGTTCGGGTTTGGGGTTCGGCAGGTGGCTGCGGAGTGGGGAGGACTC
>NZ_JAAAHS010000496.1 GCF_009908195.1 Streptomyces boluensis
CCCCAAGCCCCAAGCCCCAACCAGCCTCAGCCCGACAGCCAGGCCAGCGCGAAGAGTGCCACCCCGAGGATCCCGGGCAGGACGAGGCGGGTGAGGCGGCCCACGCCGAAGACCGCGCCGAAGGCGGTGAAGACCAGCGTCAGCATCCCGGCCAGACCCGCGAGCAGCCGCAACGCGTCGTGCAGCGGCAGGTCCTTGGCGATCTGCGTACTGGTGACGATGAAGGCGATCACCGCCGCGAGCAGCCCGAGACTGCCCAGGGTCTCCGACCGCAGCCGGGTGATCTCCGCCTGCTCGTGCGCGCGGCTCTCCTGTGCGACCCGTTGCACCTGCTCCTTCACCGAGGCCTCCAGGCGCTCGGCGGTCTCGCGCAGTCCGCTGCGGATGGCCTGGGTCTCTCGGCGCAGCACGATGTCGGCGCGTATCCGGTGGTACTCGACGACCCGTACCGCATAGCCGAACTGTGCCGAGTCCTCCAGGTCCATGGCCCGCTGGATCGAGGCGAGCGCGGTGTCGAAGTCCCCGGTGAGCGCGGCGAGTTGAGCCCGTACGGCCCGGTAGCGCGCCTGCTCCGGACTGATCTCCACCGCCCGCTCCACCTGGGCCAGCGCGGCGAGCAACTCGCTCGCGGCGACCTCGGCTCCGCTCCAGCCGTACTCCGCGAGGACTCGGGCGTGGTGGGCGACCAGCGCCAGGTTGTCGGGGTAGGCCGTGAGCGCCGACGCGGCGTGCCGCAGCGCCGTCTCCAGGTTCGGGCCCATCGGGTCGAGGAGCGCCAGGTCCGAGTCGAGCACCGCGCGCATCGGCACGGACGTGAACCGTGCCGCATGGCGCAGGTACACGACGCGGAAGCGGCTGCTGTCCAGCGCTCTGCGGTGCCGGGCGAGCAGTACGTAGAAGGCGTTGAAAGCGCGCAACGCGTCGGAGTCGTCGCTGATCAGACCTTCGAGGTGGTCGAGGTCGGCCTCGGCGAGCGAGGTGCACACGGTCATGGCGGCGCTGTGGTGTTCGGCCGATTCCAAGGGCGGCAGGGTGCCCAGGACGGTCGCTATCTCCCCCGGTGACATGGTGATCACAGTAGCGGCGCGGCGGTGCGGTACGACAGTTGGCCCTCGGCCCGATGTCGCGCCCGGAGCGCTACGTCACGTCGTCCCGGCGGCGGTCGTGCCTGGCGAGCAACTCCCGTGTCATCGCCCAGCGTTCGTGGTCGCGCCACGCCCCGTCGACGTACAGGAAGTCCGGCGAGAACCCCTCGAACCGGAACCCGCACCGCCGCGCCAGGGCGATGGACGCGGTGTTGCCCGGCTGGACGTTGATCTCCAGTCGGTGCAGGTCGAGGGCGGGCCCGAAGACGTACCGCACAACGTGTCCGAGCCCCTCCCTCATCAGCCCGCGACCCGCGGCGTGCGCGAAGACGCCGTAGCCGAGCGCGCCGTTACGGAAGGCGCCCGCGACGATGTTGTTGACGTTCACGAACCCGGCGATCCGCCCCGACTCCCGCGCGCAGAGCAGGAATCCGGCCCTGGCGGGGTCCTCGATGAGCCGTCCCGCGTACTCCGCGTACGCCTCCTCGGTGAGCGGCGGCGCCAGCCAGGGGCGGTGCAGCGCGCGACTCTCGCGCGCGAGGGCGGTGAACTCCGGCCCGTCCGCGTACGTGAAGGGGCGGACCCCTAGGTGTGGCCCTGCCAGGAGGAAGGGGGTGCGGGTACGGGTGCTGTCGGGGTCGGGGTCCGGGTCGTCGGCGGGGAGTGGGGTTCGCTCGGGCATCCCGGCAGGGTATGCGGGCCGGGCGCGGACCGTCGCGTCCGTCGCGTCCGTCACGTAGGTCGTGTACATCGCGTAGGTCATGTACGTCGCGTACGGGTGGTTACGCCGCCGGGCACTTCTCCGCGTTCTTGACGACCCCGAGCGTCACGGGCTTCCCGGCGAGGTCGGCGCCCACCTCGGGCTTCTGCTCGCACACCTTCCAGTTGCCCGGCCAGAGCACGTGCCGCTTGTCCCCGCTGACGTCGTGGACCTCGACCTGGGTGCGGTAGTCGAGCACCCGGAAGGCGTTCATCAGCGGCTTGCCCGTGAGTTCCGGCATCGGCGGCCCCGCCGCGCCTGCCGCGACCGCCGTCGTCACGCTCAGCGCGGTCGCGGCGAGAACGGCGCCTGCGGTGAGGGCAATCCGCCCCCGGCTCGCGCACTCCCGCGCCCCGCACCCACGCACCATCACTTGCGCCTCTTCATGAGGAACGCCCCGCACAGCGCACCGATCACGCCCGTGGCGAGCAGCGCCGTCCACAGCGGCATGGTGACTTCGGGGATCAGCAGACGGATCTTTGTATGGCTGGTGTTCTCGAAGATGAAGACCAGACCGAGGATGCCGAGCGCGGCGACACTGAGCCGTCCGGGCGTCAGCAGGCCACCCTTCTTACCGCTCTGCTTGCCGCCACCATTGGAGGAAGCGCTGGAGCTCATGGGGCACCCTTCCGTCGGAGTGCGGCCATCCGCCGCCTGCGTCCCAGAATGGTGAGCCGCCCACCGTCCCGCACGGTGAGCGGCTTCCCCGGACGACCACGGGGTGGCGAACTGAGCCGTACGGCCTACGGGCCCCGGACGGTCGCCTCTCGACTACCGCACCACAGGCAGCTCAAGGACCCCGGTGTCCTTGGGCTCGTGCGTGACCGTCACCGGCTTCACGCCCCTGTTCCCGAAGTACGCGTCGTCGCTGGCCGCGATCACGAACTGGAGCCGGTGCCCCTTCCCGTACCGGTGCACGATGCCCGGCAGCTTCACGGTGAACTCGCGTGTCACGTCCGGCACCCGCGCGGGCGCCACAAGCCGGTGCACCAGCGTCTTCTTGCCGTCGGGTGCGATGTCGTAGAGCTTCGCGAAGAGCACCAGCTTGTCGGCCGCGTCGCCGGAGTTCTGCACCCGTTCCGTCTTCGGCGAGACGACCTTCAGGGTGGCCTTCGGCGAGCCGACCACGTCGGTGGGCCCGTCGAGCGGCTCGCTGGTCCAGTCGAGATACGTGCCCTTGGTGTCGCGCGGCGCCCGGTCGTTCAGGCCGATCATCCCGGCGAGGGAGCTCTCGGAGTGGCTCGTCGGCACCAGCCAGTTGCGGTACTCGCGGGCGCCACGGGCCACCTTGGCGCGGTTGTCGACGAGCTTACCGTCGCCGGACAGGTACAGCTTCCGCGACAGCGCGGGCAGCTCCCCGGCCGTGCCGTACGCGTCGCTCGCCGGCTTCCAGTCCCGGTAGTACGCGAAGTCGGGCCCGGTCTCCACGCCCTGCTTCTTCTGCAGATACCGGTCGAACCAGGCGAGGATCCGCTTGCCGACGTACGACGTCTCCAGATTGCCTTCACCGAGGTTCAGTTCGCCGGCCGCCGGGTCGGTGATGCCGCCGCTGTGACCCCACGACTGCCAGATCATCTTGGCCTCGGTGCCCTGGCCCTTGAGGGTCTTGTACGTCGCCGTCGCCTCGTTGAGGTTGAACAGCGTGTCGGCCTGCCCCTGCACGATCAGCGTCGGGGCCTGCACCCGGTTCAGATACGAGACGGGCGACGCCCCGCGCGCGAACTTCAGCATCTCGGCCGTACGGTCGGCCGGGTACCGCTTGAAGTCGAGCAGCCGCTTCGTCTCGCACGCCCCGGCCACGAAGTGCAGGCAGCCGGAACTGCCGAGGCGCGACGGGTCGAGGCTCGGATTCAGCAGGCCCTGCGCCTCACCCAGGAGGAAGAACCCGTTCGTCCACTGGTACTTGTACACACCGGGCGTGTCCGAGGAAACCCCGGTGGTGCGCGCGGTGTTGTTCGGGTCGAGCGCGTACGCCAAGTCGTTCCAGGTGATCATCGGCACCAGTGCGTCGACCCGGCGGTCCTGCGCGGCGGTGGCCAGCTGGATCGCGCCGCCGTACGAGCCGCCGATCATGCCGACGCGCGGGTCACCCGCGGCGTCCGTGGTGACGAAGTCGGCCTTGGTGCCGTCGTCCGCGGCGCGCGTGCCGCCGAGGAAGTCGATCAGGTACGAGGCGGCCTTGCCGTCGATCTTCGGGTCGTCGAGCGAGATCGGGCAGCCGGTCTTGCCGAAGCCGAGCCCTGAGTAGGCGAGCGCGACATAGCCCCGCTCGGCGAAGGCCTTGGCGGTGGCGTCAGTCGAACCGTCGGCCTTGCTGCCGCCGAAGCCGTTGGTCGTGAGCACGGCGGGCGCGGTACGCGTGGCGTCCACCCCGGCCGGCCGGTACAGGTCGGCGTCCACGGTGCATGTCCTGCCACCCACGTCGACGGTGAACTTCAGCGCGGTGACGGTGAACTGCCCCTGGCTCGCGGCGGATCGGCCTCCGCCCTCGGCATCTGCGGCGAGCGCCGGGGGTGCGACCACCAGCGGCGCGGCAACAGCCACCGCGGCAACGGCTACGGCAAGGGCCTGGGAACTACGGGAACGGGACAACGCATGACCTCCACACTGAGGAGCGGGTTACCGCCGGGTACACCCGCGGCCGCGCTCATGCTGTGACACGTGTCAGGACCTGGTCAACGGGTCTGCGTGGTGTTGGTTGAGGGAGATTCAGTGAAGGGGGAGGCGAGTGGGACAGGTCAACGAGCGTGTGGCGAGGGCGAGTTCAGCTGATCCCACCAGAGGTACCGCCTCAGCCGCTCAGAGGAGTACCCCAGGCAGGGTCGTGCCAGGGCCTGCCGGCGAGACCTGCGAGCAGACACTCGGCCGTGCTCCGAGCCGTGTTCGGTGCGACCCCCACTTCTCTCAGTGCGGCACCGATCCGCGCCGACGCCTGCTCCGGTATGTCCAGGTCGTTGAGTACGGGCAGCAGCAACAGGAGGCGGGCGGCGCGATCTTCGACGCCCTCGCTTCGTGGTACGGGGCTGTCGGC
>NZ_JAAAHS010000497.1 GCF_009908195.1 Streptomyces boluensis
GTGCGTACCGCCGTGGTGACCGGAGTGCTTGCGCTCGCGCTCGCCGCGGGCGGCACCGGGTTCGGGGTCTGGTACGCGTCCCGCGACGACAAGGCACCCGCCGGGGCGACCGGGACCGTGCGGGAGGCCGACCCCACGCCGACGGACGGGACGGACGGGACGGACAGACCCGAGGGCAGCCGGGTCCCGAAACCCACGCCGAGCAGCTCGGCCGGCGACCGGCAGACGCCCTCCTCCGGCGGCAAGGACCGCACCGGAGGCGGCGGTTCGGACACCGACGAACCAGCGCCCGACGACAGCACGCAGGCCCCCGCGAAGGACACCGCCCCGGCCGGCTACCGCACGGTCCAGGACCCGCTGGGCTTCCAGGTGGCCGTACCGGACGGCTTCACCCGCTCCTACGAGGCGCCGCGCGTCTACTACTACTCCCCCGGCAAGGAGTACCGCCTCGGCTTCCACCCCCAACCCCAGGACCCCCAGGGCTCGTTGGCGGTCATGCAGCAGGCGCACCGGGACGGCCCGGACGACTACCCGGGCTACCGTGGCGGCTCGGTCCGCGAGACCACGCACAACGGTCACCCCGCCGCGCTCTGGGAGTTCACCTGGGACGGCACCGCCGCGGACGGCGGCCCCCGGCACACGTACGACCTGAGCTGGGACCAGAACGGCAAGATGTACGACCTGTGGATCTCGGCGCCGTCGCAGCAACAGGCCGCGGCGAAGCGGCACTTCGACGTGGCGCTGGAGACCTTCGTCCCCTAGCAGTACCGCAATTTGCAGGTGGAACGGACACGGCAGCGTTCACAACTCACGTGCAGATTCCGCCCGCCCCATCCCCTGGTGTGGTGCCGCCGTTCACGCCAGGGGCGGATCTTGTGAGGGCTACCGCCGCCGGCCCGAGTCTCCATAGGATCCCCCACGTGCCGATCACGCGCGAGTTATCCACAGACGCAACGCCGCACCTACGATTCGCGCTGCTCGGCCCGCCCCAGGCCTGGCGCGGCGACACCCCTGTGGACCTGGGGCCGGTACGTGAACAGGCGCTCCTGGCCGCCCTGTTGCTCCGGCCCGGCCGCACCGTGAGCCGACAGCAGCTCCTCGACGGGGTGTGGGGCGCGGAACCTCCCGGCACCGGCGCCAAGGTGATCCCCGTCTACGTGCACCGGCTGCGCAAACGCCTGGACGCACTCGGCAACGGCACCGCCGACTCCGTACTCGTCACCGCACGCGGCGGCTACCGCTTCGCTCCGGGGAACGCCGCCGTGGACGTGGTGCGCTGCGAGGAGACGGCCGCCGCGGGCCGTGCCGCGCGGGACGCCGGGGACCTGGACGCCGCGGTGGACGCCTGGTCCGCGGCGCTCGGCCTGTTCCGCGGCGAGCCGCTCGCCGGGGTGCCGGGGCCGTTCGCGGAGGGCGAGCGGCTGCGGCTCGCGGAGCGGCGGCTCGTCCTCGCGCAGGACCTGGCGGAGTGCAGGCTCCGGCTCGGACGGCACGCCGAGGCGGTGGGCGAACTGTTCGCCCTGACGGCCGCCCACCCGTACAACGAGGCGCTCGCCGCGCTGCTCATGCGCGCCCTGCACACCGGCGACCGGCAGGCCGACGCCCTGGACGTGTACGCCACGGTCCGCCGCCGCCTCGTCGACGAGCAGGGCGTGGAACCCGGCGCCGAACTGCGCCGGGTGCACGAGGCGATCCTCCGCGGCACCCCGGTACCCGTAGCGGCCGTCCCCGGCGCGCGGCCGGCCGGTACCCGCCCGTCGGCCCCCGCCCGGCCACCGCACCGCAGCCGCCAGGAACTCCCCGTCGACATCGGCAACTTCACCGGCCGGGAGCGGGAGCACGGCCTGCTCGTCGCGCCCGCCGACGCGCGCGTGGTCACCGTACGGACGGTGGACGGCATGGCCGGGATCGGCAAGACCGCGCTCGCCGTGCACGCGGCGCGGGCGCTCGCGGACGGCTACCCCGACGGCTGCCTGTTCGTGGAGCTGCACGGGCACCGCGACGACCCCGAGACGGTGGGGCGGCAGGGCGTTCTGCGGCGCCTGCTGCGGTCGGTGGGCGCCGGGGAGGGCGAGGACTTCGAGGACCTCGACGAGCTGGCCGCCTCGTGGCGGGCGGCGACCGTGTCGCTGCGGCTCCTTCTCGTACTGGACGACGCGTCCGCCGCCGAACAGGTGCGGCCGCTGCTGCCCGCCGGGCCCGGCAGCATGGTCCTGGTGACGAGCAGGCAGCGCCTGACCGGCCTGGACGCGGACCGCAGGATCTCGCTCAGCCCGCTCGGCATCGACGAGGCGGCGGGCCTGCTCACCCGGATCGTCGGCGGCGAGGGCTCCGCCCGCGAGCACGCGGCGGTACGCGAACTGGCCGCGCTCTGCGACCGGTTGCCGCTGGCGCTGCGGATCGTCGGGGCACGTATCCAGGACCGGCCGCTGTGGGCGGTGGAGGCGCTCGCGGCGCGCCTCGCCGACGACGAGCGGCGGCTCGACGAGCTGGCCGTCGAGGACCGCAGCGTCGAGGTGGCGTTCCGGGTCTCGTACGGCCAACTGCCGCCCGGCGAACAACGGGCGTTCCGTGCGCTCGGTCTCTCCCCCACCGTGCAGCTCGACCGGCTCGCCCTGGCCGCGCTGCTCGACCGCTCGCCCGACGAGGCCGAACAGGCCCTGGAGTACCTGGCGAACGCGAGCCTGGTGCAGCAGGTGACCGCCGACCGCTACCGCCTGCACGACCTGATGGCGGTCTACGCCCGCCGCGTCGCCGCCGCCCACCCCTCCGACGCGGACCCGGCAGACCCGGCGGACCCGGCAGACCCGGCCGAGGCCGCCCGCGGCCGGGTCTTCGGGCTCTATGTGGCCGCGGCCCGCCTCGCCAGCGACTGGGGCACCTCCGTCCCGCCGACCGCGGGACCCTGTCAAGTCCCCCCGGACAACGGGCCGTTCACGGACTGGGAGGACGCGGCGGCCTGGCTGGACGCGGCCGGCGGTGAACTCGTCGACGTGGTCGGCCAGGCCGTGGCCTCCGGCCGGGTCGACGACGCCTGCCGGCTCGCCGAGGGCCTGGTCGACTACCTCACCCGGCAGGGCCGCTTCCACGAGTGCCGCACCGCCCTGGAGACCGTGCTTCCGCTCGCCGGCCGGGCCACCGACCGGCGCCTCGTCTCCGCGCTGCGTACCGGACTCGGGGTGATGTACGGGCTGCAGGGCCGGTACCAGCAGGCCCGCGCCTGGTTCACCGAAGCGCTCGACCTCAGCCGCCGCGCCGCCGACCCGCACGAGCAGGCCCGCGCCGCGGCCGGCCTCGGCACGTTCGCCAACCTGGAGGGCGACACCGAGGAGTCCATGACCCACTTCGCCGAAGTCGCCCGCCTGGTCGGCACGTTGGAACACGACGACTGGCTGATGGGCTCGGTCATGACCCGCGTCGGCGACATCCACCACCAGCTCGACGAGTACGAGAAGGCGTACGACCGCTACACCGAGGCCATCGCCCTCGCCGAGAAGTCGGGCAGCCCCCGGCTCCTCGGCAAGACCCTGCTCCGCCTCGGCCGCCTCCAACTCGACCTCGACCGCCCCACGGAGGCCGTCCGCGCCCTGGAGCGGGCGGAGGACCTGGCCCGCCGCCTCGGCGACGTACCGCTGCACTCCGCGGTACTCGACCGGCTCGCCACCGCCGAGACGGCCCTCGGCAACCCGGCGTCGGCCGCCGCGCACCGGCGCAGGTCCCGCGCGGTCCTCGACGAACAGACCGGCACCCACTCGGAGATCGCGATCCGCCACCAACTGATCTGGTACGGCGCGGCCACCGAGGACCTGGCCGGGGCGCGCGACTTCTTCGAGCGTGCCACGGCCCTCCCCGAGACGGCCGACCGGGCCCGCATCTCGCGCGTACTGGACGCGCTGGGCCACAGACGGCCGCCGGAGGCCGGCTGAACTCGGGCGTTACGGGCGCTGGGCCGGGCTCCCGTCAGGGTTCAGCCACTGCACGCCGTTGCCGTTGTCCTCGGTCAGCGTCCGCTCGATGACGTTGCCGGCCTCGGGGTAGTTCGGGTGCAGCTCGAAGTAGCCGGGCACGTTCGGGATGGACGCGTCGCACACCGGGTCGCCGTTGATGCAGTACCGGGTGACCGGGATGCCGTTGAAGTCCGTCGGCCCGGTCCCGGGCGAGGTGGCGAACCCGGGCACACCCACGCCCTTCGGAACCATCGCCCCGAGCCCCGTCCCCGGCTGCATCGGGTCGGCGTACAGCTTGCCGTCGACCTGCGCCTTGTCGATCCCCGTCTCGCCGCGCGAAATGGTCTGCAGCACCTCGTCGGCGACCTGGGCACCCTGCGAGTACCCGACGATCGTGAGCCGCGCGTCCGGGTGCGCCCGGTGCGTCTCCTCGGCGACCCGCAGCGTCTCCTTGATCCCCGTCTGCACGCTGGCGTCGTACGGCGGCGCGGTGATCGCCTCGGGGTGCACCGCCCGCGTCGCGGCGTCGATCAGCGACCCGGTCGGCCCGATGAACGGCCCGAACGACGCCGGGTAGCACACCGTGATCGCCCGGTCCCCGAGCTGGTGCGCCTGGTTCGCGGCGTCATAGGAGTACGTGCACTGCGGCGCGGGCGGCGTGGCCCCGGTCCCCCCGACCTGGATGTAGTAACGGTCCTCGCCATCGGCCTGAGCGGCCCCCGGAAACGCGACAACGGACCCGACCGCCAACGCCGCCGTAGCGGCCGCGGCACCGAGAACCCGCGTCATCCTGCTCGTCTTGGCCATGCGTGAATCTCCCCCTGAGAAGGTGAACGTACTTGCTCTCAACTCGCTCTCACCGAGCAAGTCAGAGGCTAGGGAGGGGAGTTGGCATTGGGGTGACATGGGGATGAC
>NZ_JAAAHS010000498.1 GCF_009908195.1 Streptomyces boluensis
GCCTCCCCCACCACCACCTGAACCCCGCACCGTTCCCGGTCTCCCCGCACAGCAAGGCCCGTACATGAGCACCGACAACAAGAACCGCGCCACCGCCGCCGCGATCCTGCCCCTCGTCGGCGGCGCGGCCAACGTCGACTCCGTCGCCCACTGCATGACCCGGCTCCGCCTCGGTCTCCGCGACCGCACGCTCGTCCAGGACGAGGCCCTCAAGGCCCTGCCCGACGTGATGGGCGTCGTCGACGACGAGACGTACCAGATCGTGCTCGGCCCCGGAAAGGTCGCCCGGGTCACCCCGGAGTTCGAGGAGCTGGTGGCGGAGGAGCGAGCGTCCGAGCCCGCGACTGCTCAGCCCCTCACGGCCGACGAACTGGCCGCACAGGGCGCCGAGTTGAAGGCGGCCCGCAAGGCGAAGAACCAGACGCCGGTCAAGCTGTTCCTGCGCCGGATCGCCAACATCTTCGTCCCCCTGATCCCGGCCCTGATCGGCTGCGGCATCATCGCGGGCCTCAACGGCCTCCTGATCAACCTCGGTTGGCTGCCCACCGTCACCCCGGCCCTGGCCGCCATCGCCTCCGGCTTCATGGCGCTGATCGCGGTGTTCGTCGGCTTCAACACGGCGAAGGAGTTCGGCGGCACCCCGATCCTGGGCGGCGCGGTCGCGGCGATCATCGTGTTCCCGGGCGTCGCGAACATCGAGGCGTTCGGCCAGAAGCTCTCGCCGGGCCAGGGCGGCGTACTCGGCGCGCTCGGCGCGGCGGTCCTCGCGACGTACATCGAGAAGTGGTGCCGGAAATGGGTGCCCGAGGCGGTGGACGTCCTCATCACCCCCACCCTCACCGTCCTGATCTCCGGCCTGGTCACGATCTTCGGCCTGATGTTCGTCGCGGGCGAGGTGTCCACCGCGATCGGTACGGCGGCCAACTGGCTCCTCGACAACACGGGCGCGTTCGCGGGCCTGGTCCTCGGCGGACTGTTCCTCCCCCTGGTGATGCTGGGCCTGCACCAGGCCCTCATCCCCATCCACACCACCCTGATCGAGCAGCAGGGCTACACGGTCCTGCTGCCCATCCTGGCGATGGCGGGCGCGGGCCAGGTCGGCTGCGCGATCGCGGTGTTCAAGCACCTGAAGAACAACACATCCATCCGTACGACGATCAAGTCGGCGCTCCCCGCAGGCTTCCTGGGCGTCGGCGAACCCCTCATCTACGGCGTCTCGCTCCCCCTCGGCCGCCCCTTCATCACGGCCTGCGTGGGCGGCGCGGCGGGCGGCGCGTTCGTCGGGTTCTTCTCGATGCTCGGCGACAAGGTCGGCTCGACGGCGATCGGCCCGTCCGGCTGGGCCCTGTTCCCCCTGCTCGACGGCAACAAGGGCCTCGGCAGCACCATCGCGATCTACGCGGGCGGCCTGCTCGTCGGATACGTCGTGGGCTACCTCGCCACGTACTTCTTCGGCTTCAGCAAGCAGATGCTGGCCGACCTGAACGCGGACGCGGACGCGGCGGCCGAGCCTGAGCCGGACCCGGCGACCCACCCGAAGGAACCGGCGCGGATCTGACCCCACGCCCCTCCGCACCCCACAGGAAGCCCCTTCCGGCACGACCGGGAGGGGCTTCTCACGGGTACGAGTCCCTCAAGGAGACCGCCCCCTGCTGCACAGCCCCGAGAACGCCAGGCGCCTGCCGGCCTCCATCGACCGCCTGGAGAACGGCGGCGGCACGGTCCGCGAGCTCGCCGAGTGAAGTTCGTCCGAGACGAGTCCAGTTGGGCGGACTACATCTGGTGGCAGCCCCAGGACCGCAAGATCCGCGGCCTGCCGCTACCACTACGAACGCTGAGCGGCGCGGCCTCCCCGTACAACGCCCGAGGGCGGCACCCCCCGGATGGGAAGTGCCGCCCTCGGTAAGGACGTTGATCAACCGAAGGGTCGATCAGAAGTCCATGTCACCGCCCGGCATGCCGCCCGGAGCGGCCGCGCCGGCCTTCTCGGGCTTGTCCGCGATGACGGCCTCGGTGGTGAGGAACAGCGCGGCGATGGAGGACGCGTTCTGCAGGGCAGAGCGGGTCACCTTCGCCGGGTCGATGATGCCTTCGGCGATCATGTCGACGTACTCACCGGTGGCAGCGTTCAGGCCGTGACCGACCTGGAGGTTGCGCACCTTCTCCACGACGACGCCACCCTCGAGACCACCGTTGACGGCGATCTGCTTGAGCGGGGCCTCAAGGGCGAGCTTCACGGCGTTGGCGCCGGTCGCCTCGTCACCCTCGAGCTCCAGCTTCTCGAAGACCGCGGAGGCCTGCAGCAGGGCCACGCCACCGCCGGCGACGATGCCCTCTTCGACGGCCGCCTTGGCGTTGCGCACGGCGTCCTCGATGCGGTGCTTGCGCTCCTTGAGCTCGACCTCGGTCGCGGCACCGGCCTTGATGACCGCCACGCCGCCGGCGAGCTTCGCGAGGCGCTCCTGGAGCTTCTCGCGGTCGTAGTCCGAGTCGGACTGCTCGATCTCGGCGCGGATCTGGTTCACGCGGCCGTTGACCTGGTCGCTGTCACCGGCACCGTCGACGATGGTGGTCTCGTCCTTGGTGATGACGACCTTGCGGGCGCGGCCCAGCAGGTCGACGGTGGCGTTCTCCAGCTTGAGGCCGACCTCCTCGGAGATCACCTCGCCGCCGGTGAGGATCGCGATGTCGTTCAGCATCGCCTTGCGACGGTCACCGAAGCCCGGGGCCTTGACGGCGACGGACTTGAAGGTGCCCTTGATCTTGTTGACGACCAGGGTCGACAGGGCCTCGCCCTCGACGTCCTCGGCGATGATCAGCAGCGGCTTGCCGGACTGCATGACCTTCTCGAGGAGCGGGATCAGGTCCTTGACGGAGCCGATCTTCGAGTTGGCGATGAGGATGTACGGGTCGTCGAGGACGGCCTCCATACGCTCCATGTCGGTGGCGAAGTACGCCGAGATGTAGCCCTTGTCGAAGCGCATACCCTCGGTGAGCTCCAGCTCCAGACCGAAGGTCTGGGACTCCTCGACGGTGATGACGCCTTCCTTGCCGACCTTGTCCATCGCCTCGGCGATGAGCTCGCCGATCTGCGAGTCGGCGGCGGAGATGGAGGCGGTGGAGGCGATCTGCTCCTTGGTCTCGACCTCCTTGGCCTGGTCGAGCAGGGCGGCGGAGACGGCCTCGACGGCCTTCTCGATACCGCGCTTCAGGGCCATCGGGTTGGCACCCGCGGCGACGTTGCGCAGGCCCTCCTTGACGAGCGCCTGGGCGAGAACGGTCGCGGTGGTCGTACCGTCACCGGCGACGTCGTCCGTCTTCTTGGCGACTTCCTTGACCAGCTCGGCGCCGATCTTCTCGTACGGGTCCTCGAGCTCGATCTCCTTGGCGATGGACACACCATCGTTGGTGATCGTGGGGGCGCCCCACTTCTTCTCGAGGACGACGTTGCGACCCTTGGGGCCCAGGGTCACCTTGACGGCGTCGGCGAGCTGGTTCATGCCGCGCTCGAGGCCGCGCCGTGCCTCCTCGTCGAACGCGATGATCTTGGCCATGTGAAGTGGTCCTCCCGGACGCGGTGAAAAACGCATACGGACCGTGCTGGTGCCCGCGACGGACGGCCTGTGAGCCTTGTGGTTCCTTGCCCCACGCGGCTCCCGGACCTCACCGACCCGATCCAAGTTCTGTCACTCTCACCTTCAGAGTGCTAACGCCAATGATTAGCACTCGCCCCCTACGAGTGCAAGCGCCTCCCAGGATTCGACGGCGTGCGCGGGCGCGCGCGGAACCGTGCCCGCGCACACGCACGAGGGGCCCGCATCCCTCTCGGGATGCGGGCCCCTCGGCGTGAGTGCGTCGGTGGTCGATCGCGCCTGGATCAGACGGCGAGCTTGACCATGTCCGCCTGCGGACCCTTCTGGCCCTGCGAGATCTCGAACTCCACTCGCTGACCTTCTTCAAGGGTGCGGTAGCCGTCCATCTGAATCGCGCTGTAGTGGACGAAAACATCCGCACCACCGTCGACCGCGATGAAGCCGTACCCCTTCTCCGCGTTGAACCACTTGACGGTGCCCTGAGCCATGCCTAACTCCCCTATTACTGGCCCTTGCACAGATCCGCACTTCGCGAACCCGGGTCAGACCTCACCCCCCAACTGGTGGAGGTGTGCGCCGGAACGCGTCGACCGCCGCTGAATGTATCTGCCCAACTGCCGTCTGCAACAGGTCAGTCGGACGAGAAATATGGGCGCGACCGATCGGCTCAACAGGGAGAATTCACCGGGTTCCAGGCCAAGTCGGGCCGGGCGAAGGGAACATATCGCGCGAATGGCTTGACCGCTTCGGTGGCAAGTCGTCAACACTCCGGGGAGTTCTCATATGCACCCGGCACTCGCGTGGCCGAAAAGCGGAACAGTATTCCCCACTGTATCGCGGCCAACCATGCAGAATTGCCCCCTCCGCTTGTGTGGAGAGGGCAATTCCGAAGTAATACTGCGTAATTCGGCCAGCCGGCCGGAGGGGCAGCCGGTCAGCAGCCGCCGGCGACCGCCGGGATGATCGAGACGCCGACGCCGTCCGGGGTGGCCGTCTCCAGGCCCTGCTCAAAGCGGACGTCGTCGTCGTTCACGTACACGTTCACGAAGCGGCGCAGCTTGCCCTGGTCGTCCAGGACGCGCGCGGCGATGCCCGCGTGGTTCTTCTCCAGGTCCGCGATGACCTCGGCGAGGGTCGCACCCTCGGCAGCGACCTCGGCCTGGCCGCCGGTGTAGGTGCGCAGGATGGTGGGGATGCGGACGTTGACGCTCATAACTCTCTCCATATTCAGCCCCTCCGGCGTTTGAGGAGCGGGGTCTG
>NZ_JAAAHS010000499.1 GCF_009908195.1 Streptomyces boluensis
CGTTGGTGTCGTCGCCCTCGGCCTGCCGGGGCCGGGGCGGGCGGGCGCTGTTGTCGGTGACCTCCACGCGCACGGTGCCCGGACAGGACTCCGGGACACCCGGCAGCAACATACGGAGCACGGCCGGACACCCGGTGTGCACGACCGCGTTGGTGACCAGCTCCGAGATCAGCAGAACCAGCGTCTCGGCCAGCGACTCGTCGACCTCTATACCGGAACCCGCGAGCCGCGACCTGGCCCACCTACGGGCCCGCCCCACCTCCGCGGGGTCGGGGCGGACCTCCGTCTGAACTTGAAGCACCTGCACCGCTCACACCATCCGAACCGGCGGACACATCGCCTCGTGTCTCGTCGGGGTCACGGAACGTGATCCCCGTACGGGACAGCATGGTTGACGTACAGTCACCCCAACAAGCGCTTCGGGCATATTCCAGCGCGAAGGAGTACGCGTGCGCCATACTGTGCGACGCGCGCCGCGGGGAGTCGAACTCGGGGGTGTTTCACACCGCCGGGCCCTGCGAGGGCCGGGCATCGCCGGGCCCGGAGGTGTCACGGGGACCCCACCGGTATGGCTCGCCATCAGAACCACTCGCATCCCACGGAGCGTACCGGAGCAGGGGCCCGACTCCGTGCCGTGACGAGTCACGCCTAGGACACAAGCCGATATCGACGCCCCGCAGTCACTCTGTGCTGCATTCCGGGCCGGGGATGACAGCCGGACGATCACCTTTGGCACCCCTGACCAGCACCCCGACCCGGCCCCTGACCCGGACCCGGACCCGGACCCGGACACGGCCGACCCGCAGGCTCACCTCACAGCGCCGCCGCCAGCTCCTCCTCCAGGGTCGCCGCCGAAGGCCCCAGCTCGGCGCGCAGCCAGGCCCGCTTGAGGTGCAGATGTACGTCGGCCTCCCAGGTGAAGCCCATCCCGCCGTGCACCTGGAGGCAGTCCCGCGCCCCCCGTACCGCCGCGTCGTCGGCGAGCAGCGCGGCGCCCGAGATCTCAAGGGGGTCCCCGGTGACCGCGGCGGCGTACACGGCGGCGCGGGCCAGCTCGGTGCGGACCAGCATCTGGGCGCAGAGGTGCTTGACGGCCTGGAAGGCGCCGACGGGTTGCCCGAACTGGTGCCGGTCGCGGGCGTGTTGGACGGCGAGTTCGCAGGTGCGGGCGGCGCTGCCGAGCTGTTCGGCGGCGGTGAGCAGCACGGCCACCGGGTCGTGCGGTCCGCTGTGTCCGGCGGGTGCCCGGTGCAGGGGCGTGAGCGGGTCGACGGAGCGGACCGGTACGGCGCCGGTGGCGTCGCCCCGTACGGCGTCGGCGGTGTCGTACCAGGTCACGAGGCCGCCGCTGTCGACGGCGGTGACCACGGTGTCGCCGGTGGCGGCGCCGTCGATCTCGCCGGCCGCGAGGTGGGTGGCGACGAGCGGGCCGGGCAGCAGGGCGCGGCCCGCCTCCTCGAAGGCGATCACGGCTTCGGGGAGGCCGAGGCCGACGCCGCCGTCACGCTCGGGCAGCCGGAGCGAGAAGAACCCGGCGTCGCCGAGCTCGCGCCACAGGCCCCGGTCGAGCACCGGTCCTCCGGGTGCGTCCGCGAGGGTCCGTGAGGCGTCGCGTCCGAAGCGCCCGGCGAGCAGTTCGCGCACCCCGGTCCGCAACGCCCTCTGGTCGTCGGTCGGTTGGAAGTCCATGGATGGTGCCCTCACCGTCCCTTCGGGAGGCCGAGGATGCGCTCGGCGACGATGTTCTGCTGGATCTGCGAGGTGCCGGCGGCGATCGTGTACGAGAGGGAGGAGAGCCGGTCGAGGTTCCACTCCCGGCCGAGGTCGAGGCTGTCGGGCCCGAGGACCGCGGCGGCCGTGTCGTACAGCTCCTGCCGTGCGTGCGAGTAGCGCAGCTTGAAGACGGAGCCGCCGGTGCCGGGGACGCCGCCGGTGTGCTGTGCCTCGCTGACGTTCCACTGGGTGAGCCGCCACAGGGCGCTGAACTCGGCGTTCAGGCGGCCGAGGCGGCGGCGGAGTACCGGGTCGTCCCAGCGGCCGTTCTTGCGGGCCTCGGCGGCGAGCGCGGTGAGGGTGCGGCGGCAGGCGACGACCTCGCCGACGAAGGCGGTGCCGCGTTCGAAGGAGAGGGTGACCATGGTGACGCGCCAGCCGTCGTTCTCCTCGCCGACCCGGTTGCCGACGGGGATGCGCACCTCGTCGAGGAACATCTCGGCGAACTCGGTGGACCCGGCGAGGGTGCGCAGCGGCCGTACGGTGACGCCGGGCGCGTCCATCGGCATGGCGAGCCAGCTGATGCCCCGGTGCTTGGGGACGTCCGCGCTGATGGGTTCGGTGCGTACGAGGAGTTCGCACCAGTCGGCGACCTCGGCGTGCGAGGTCCAGATCTTCGAGCCGCTGACGACGTAGTGGTCGCCGTCGCGTACGGCCCGGGTGCGCAGCGATGCGAGGTCGGAGCCCGCGTCCGGTTCGCTGAAGCCCTGGCACCACACCTCGTCGCCGCGCAGCACGGGCGGCAGCCAGCGGGCCCGCTGTTCGGCGGTGCCCTCGGCGGCGATGGTGGGCCCGGCGTGCAGCAGGCCCACGAAGTTCGCGCCGACGTACGGGGCCCCGGCCCGCTCGGTCTCCTCCAGGTAGATGAGGTGCTGAGTGGGGGTGGCGCCCCGGCCGCCCGCGTCGACGGGCCAGTGCAGGCCCGCGTACCCGGCGTCGTAGAGGCGGCGCTGCCAGCCCAGGTCGTAGGCGCGGCGGCCGGGCCAGTCGGCCGGGTCGGGGCGGGGCGGCAGCTGCGGCAGGGTGACGGCGAGCCACTCGCGCAGCTCGGCCCGGAACGCTTCCTCTTCTTCGCTGTAGGCCAGATCCATGGGGGCTACTTGTCGAGGTCCAGGCCGAGCATGCGGATGGCGTTGCCCCGCATCAGCTTGTAGACCGTCTCGTCGTCGAGTCCCTTGACGTGATCGAGGGCGACTTCCTTGGTGTGCGGGAAGGTCGAGTCGACGTGCGGGTAGTCGGTCTCGAAGGTGGCGTTGTCCCGGCCGACGACGTCGAGGGACGCGACGCCGTGCTTGTCGCGGAAGAAGCAGCAGAACATCTGCCGGTAGTAGTACGTGGACGGCGGCTCGGGGATGAGATCGCGGACCCCGCCCCAGGCGCGGTGCTCCTCCCACACGTCGTCGGCGCGCTCCAGGGCGTACGGGATCCAGCCCATCTGCCCTTCGCTGTACGCGAGTTTGAGCTGCGGGAACTTCACGAGCACGCCGCTGAAGAGGAAGTCCATCATCGACGCCATCGCGTTGTTGAAGGACAGCGAGGCCTGCACGGCGGGCGGCGCGTCCGGCGAGGCGGCCGGCATCTGCGAGGAGGACCCGATGTGCATGTTGACGACGGTCCCGGTCTCCTGGCAGATCGCGAAGAACGGGTCCCAGTAGCCGGAGTGGATCGACGGCAGTCCGAGGTACGTCGGGATCTCGCTGAACGTGACCGCCCGCACCCCCCGCGCGGCATTCCGCTTGATCTCCGCGACGGCCAGGTCGATGTCCCACAGCGGGATGATGCAGAGCGGGATGAGCCGGCCCCCGCTGTCCCCGCACCACTCCTCGACCATCCAGTCGTTGTACGCGCGTACGCAGGCGAGAGCCACTTCCTTGTCGTGCGCCTCGGCGAAGGTCTGCCCGCAGAAACGGGGGAAGGTCGGGAAGCAGAGGCTGGCCTCGACATGGTTGAGGTCCATGTCCTTGAGCCGCGCCGCCGGGTCCCAGCAGCCCCGCCGCATCTCGGCCCGTGTGATGCCCTCCAGGGTCATGTCGTCCCGGTCGAAGCCCACGGCGGCGATGTTCCGCTTGTACGGGAACTTGAGGTCCTCGTAGATCCACCAGTCGGTGGGCGGACCGTCCGGGTCCATGGTGATCACGTACTTGCCGCCGGTGTACTCAAGCTCCCCGATCCCGGCGGTCAGCGGCTTGGGCCCGCGGTCCCGGTACTTCTTCGGCAGCCAGGTCTCGAAGAGGTGCGCGGGCTCGATGACGTGGTCGTCGACGCTGATGATCCGAGGCAGTTCCATGGGGGTCCCCTCACCTGTGCCGGCATACCCGACGGCGACCCGACGGCATACCCGACTGCATATCTGATGGATCGTCAGATAGAGGCTAGCCCCCGGACCTCTGGACCGACAAGGCGGTGACGCCTACGCTCTGCGGCAATCTGACAACCCGTCAGTTCCATTGGCTCCACTGGGCAGGCCGAGGAGGCTTCGCGGATGAGCGACAGCGCACGGGAAGTGGACGCGCGGGAAGTGGACGCACGGGAGGCAGGGGATCCGGGCGCGCGGGGGCCACGGGAGCTGGGTGCCCAGGGGGCCCGAGGAGCGCGGGAGTTGGGGGCTCTGGGCGCACAGGGAGCGCGGGAGCTGGGCGACTCCCCCACCCTCTGGGAACTGATCGACCGCAGGGCCCGCCTCACCCCCGACCGTCCGGTCCTGATCCAGGCCGAGGCCGACCCGGCCGACGACCGCACCCTCACCTTCGGCGCCCTGCGCGACCGCGCGGAACGGGTCGCGGCCGGCCTGTACGAGCGGGGCGTGCGCCCCGGCACGGTGGTCGCCTGGCAGCTCCCGACCCGTATCGAAACGGTCCTGCTCAGCGCCGCCCTGGCCCGTATCGGCGCGACGCAGTCCCCGATCATCCCCTTCTACCGCGACAAGGAGGTCGGCTTCGCGCTGCGCGCCTCGCGGGCCGAGTTCTTCGCGACCCCGGGGGTGTGGCGCGGCTTCGACCACACGGAACTGGCCCGGCGCCTGGGCGCGCGCGGCGTCTTCGAGGCGTATGAGGACGGGGACCTGCCGGACG
>NZ_JAAAHS010000005.1 GCF_009908195.1 Streptomyces boluensis
CCGTGAACGTCATTGATCAAGCGGATGGGGAGGGGTGAAAGGCGTGAACGGGTGGGCGCGGGAGGGGAGTTGCCGCACCACGAAAGCCGCTAGGCGACGCGCTCGAAGACCGCGGCGAGGCCCTGGCCGCCGCCGATGCACATGGTCTCCAGGCCGTAGCGGGCCTCACTGCGCCGCATCTCGCGGGCGAGCGTGGCGAGGATGCGGGCGCCGGTGGCGCCGACGGGGTGACCGAGGGAGACGCCGGAGCCGTTGACGTTGATGCGCTGCTCGTGGTCCTTCTCGCCGAGCCCCAACTCACGGGTGCAGGCGAGGACTTGGGCGGCGAACGCCTCGTTGAGCTCGATCAGGTCGAGGTCGGCGAGGGTGAGTCCGGCGCGCTCCAGGGCTGCGCGGGTGGCCGGGACGGGGCCGATGCCCATGGTCGCGGCGGGGACACCCGCACGGGCGAAGGAGACGAGGCGGACCAGCGGGGTGAGGCCGAGCCGTTCGGCGGTGGCGACGCTGGTGACGAGGCAGGCGGCGGCCGCGTCGTTCTGGCCGCTGGCGTTGCCCGCGGTGACGGTGGCCTCGGGGTCGGACTTGGCCATGATGGGCCGCAGCGCGGCGAGTTGCTCGGCGGTGGTGTCCGGGCGCGGGTGCTCATCGGCACTCACGGCGGTGTCGCCCTTGCGTCCGAGCACGGTCACCGGCACGGTCTCCGCGTCGAAGCGGCCCTCCGCCACCGCACGGGCGGCACGCTGCTGCGAGCGCAGGGCCAGGGCGTCCTGGTCGGCGCGGCTGATGGCGTACTCGCGGCGCAGGTTCTCGGCGGTCTCGATCATGCCGCCGGGTACGGGGTGGTGGATGCCGCCCGCGGTGACCCGGCCGCGCGCCAGGGAGTCGTGCAGCTGGAGGCCCGGTCCCTTGATGCCCCAGCGGCCCTCGTGCGTGTAGTACGGGGCGGCGCTCATCACGTCGACGCCACCTGCGATCACGACCTCGCTGAAGCCCGCCCGGATCTGCATGGCGGCGTCGAGGACGGCCTGAAGCCCGGAGCCGCAGCGCCGGTCGATCTGCGCGCCGGTGACCGTGTCGGGAAGACCGGCGTCCAGGGCGGCGACGCGGCCGATCGCCGGGGCGTCCGAGCTGGGGTAGGCCTGACCGAGGATCACCTCGTCCACCCGGTCCGGGTCGATGCCCGTACGGGCGACGATCTCGGCGACGACCCGCGCGGCGAGCGCCGCCGGCGTCTGCCCGGCGAAGGCCCCGCCGAAGCGTCCGATGGGAGTGCGCAGCGGTTCACAGATGACGACATCGACCTGTTCGGGCACGGCGGAACACCTCTCGGACGGCTCATCGGACGGCTATTGGACGGCTCAGGGGGGTGCGCCGACCATCGCACCCGACCGCTGAGTCGGTCCAATACCAAGTTCCCAGCCCATCAAGACCCGTGGCGTCTCAATCAGTGCCTGCGGGGGTAGGCAGCGCCTCCTCGCAGACCGCGAGCACGGCGCGCAGGGCGGCGGACGGGTTGTCGGCCCGCCAGGCAAGGGCCGCCTGGCGCCGGATGGGCGGCCCGGCGAGCTGCCGGTAGACCAGGCCGGTCTGCTGGATGTGTCGTACCGAGGACACCGTGAGCGTGACCCCGACACCGGCCGCGACCAGCGCCAGGATCGTGTACGAGTCGGGCGCCTCCTGCACCACGCGCGGGTTGAACCCGGCGGCCTCGCAGGTCTCGACCATCGCGTCGCGCACCGTGGACCCGGCGTTCGCGGGGAAGGACACGAAGGGTTCACCGGCGAGGATCTCGATGGGGATCTCGTCGAGCGCGGCGAGGTGGTGGTCGGAGGGCAGCGCGCACAGCAGCTCCTCCTCGTCGATGACCCGGTGGGCGACGCCCGGCTGGGTCACCGGGAGCCGGACGAAGCCGAGGTCGAGCGTGCCGTCCGCGACCCGGTCGAGGGCGACATTGGCGTACGTCTGGCCCTTCATGACCAGTTCGACCGCCGGGTGCGCGGCCCGTACGGCGCGGGTGAGCCGGGGCAGTGTCTCGTGGCTGGAGGCGCCGGCGAACCCGATGGTGACCCGGCCGAACTCCCCTCGCCCGGCGGCCTTGGCGGCCCGTACCGCCGTGTCGAGGTTGTCGAGCACGGTCCGTACGGGTTCGAGGAAGGACTCACCCGCGCTGGTGAGGCGCACCGAGCGGGTGTTGCGCTCGAAGAGTTGCACGCCGAGTTCCTTCTCCAGCTGCCGGATCTGCTGGCTGAGCGGCGGCTGCGCCATCCGCAGCCGCTTCGCGGCCCGCCCGAAGTGGAGTTCCTCGGCGACGGCGGTGAACGCGGTGAGATGACGCAGCTCCATGCGATCCCCTGTTCGCTACTTATTAATCAGCGGTCTTGATTCGACCTTAATTTGGTATTGGACGGCAATCAATGGGCGCTGACACGGTAGGGCAGCCAGCACGCACTCGCTGAGGAGCACCGTGAAAGCCGTGGAGCCCATCTCGCCCGTGTCACACGTGTCACCCGTGTCGCCAAAGGTCATGTCGATGCAGGAGGCCATCGCCACCTTCGTGCGGGACGGCGCCACCGTCAGCATCGAGGGCTTCACGCACCTCGTCCCCACCGCCGCCGGACACGAGATCATCCGGCAGGGCCTTAAGGACCTCACCGTGGTCCGGATGACGGCGGACATCGTCGTGGACCAGATGATCGCCGGGGGCTGCGTCTCCCGCCTCGTCTCCTCCTTCGTCGGCAACTCCTCCGCGGGTTCGCTCGGTGAGCTGCGCCGCCGGATCGAGCACGCGGACCCGGCGCCGCTCACGTTCGAGGAGTACAGCCACTACGGCCTGATCTGCCGCTACCTCGCGGGCGCCCAGCGCCTGCCGTTCTACCCGCTGCGCAGCTACGGCGGCAGCGACCTGCCCGGCATCAACGGCGCGCTGCGCAAGGTGACTTCGCCCTATCCGGGCCCGGACGGCGAACCCGAGCAGATCTACGTCGTGCCGCCCGTGAACCCGGACGTCACGATCATCCACGCGCAGCGCGCCGACCGCCGGGGCAACACCCAGATCTGGGGCCTGACGGGCATTCAGGCCGAGGCGGTGTACGCCGCGAAGAAGGCGATCGTCGTGGTCGAGGAGCTCGTCGAGGACGAGGTGGTCCGCTCGGACCCCAACCGCACGCTCGTCCCGGCCCACGCCGTGGACGCCGTCGTGGTGTGCCCGCGCGGCGCGCACCCGTCGTTCGCGCAGGGCTACTACGACCGTGACAACGCCTTCTACCGGGCCTGGTCGCACATCAGCAAGGACCCGGAGCGGCTGCGGGAGTGGCTGGCGGAGTGGGTGTACGGGACGGCGGACCACACCGAGTACACCGCCAAGCTGGGCGAGGAGTTCTGGGCGGGGCTCGCGGTCGGCGAGGCGCTGAGCGAACCCGTGAACTACGGACGGCGACTGTGACCGCGGAAACTGTGCGCACGGAACACGAGAAGGGCCTGACCATGACCACGTCCACCACCCCCGAGACGGTCACCTCCTCGGAACTGCTCTCCGTCGTAGCCTCCCGCGAACTGGCCGCCCGCCGCACGGTGTTCGCCGGCATCGGACTGCCCACGCTCGCCACCGAGTTGGCGCACCTGACGGTCGCCCCGCAGATCGAGGTCGTGTACGAGTCCGGGGTGTGCGGCGCGCACCCCTCGCACCTCCCGGAGACCATTGCGGACGCCGTCCTGATCACCGGCGCCGAGGCGGTGCTCTCGATGCCGACCCTGTTCGGGAGCGTGCTGCAGGGCGGCCACATCGACGTCGGCTTCCTCGGCGCCGCGCAGATCGACCGGTGGGGCAACCTCAACACCTCGGTCATCGGGGACTGGGAGAACCCTTCGGTGCGGCTGCCCGGCTCGGGTGGCGCCGTCGAGGTGATGGCCAACTCCCGTGAGGTCTTCGTCGTGATGCGCCGCCACAACCCGCGCTCCTTCACCGAGACCCTGGACTTCTGCACCACACCGGGCCCCGACCGCGCCCTCGATGAGGGCATCCGGCCCCTGGGCGTCGGTGTCACCCGTGTCATCACCGAACTGGGCATCCTGTCCCGCGAGGGCGTCGGCGAGGAGCTGCGGCTTACCGCCGTCCACCCCGGTGTCACGGTCGAGCAGGTCAAGGAGTCGACGGGCTGGGACCTCCAAGTGGCCGACCGCGTCGGCACGGTGGAGCCGCCGACGGCAGCGGAGCTGCGGCTCCTGCGCGAGGACGTCGACCCCGGCCGCGTCTATCTCCGCTGATACACAGCCCCGAGCCCAGCCCCAGCCACCTACGAAAGGTCCCAACTGCCATGCGTATCAGGATCGTCGGCGCCGGAGCCATGGGCCGAGGCATCGCCCAGTGGGCGGCGAGCGCCGGGCACACCGTCGAGCTGGGCGACGTACGGACGGAAGCGGTACGGGAGGCCGTCGACTTCGTACGGTCGATGCTTGACCGCGCGGTGGCCAAGGGCCGCATGTCCGCCCCCGACAGCGCCGCCGCGCTGTCCCGGCTGCTCCCGCTTGACGACCCGTGGGCGCCGGGTCCTGACGTGGAGCTGGTGATCGAAGCGGTACTCGAGGACCTCGCCACCAAGACAGAGGTCTTCGGGAAACTGGAGCAGGCACTCCCGGCCTCCACCGTCTTCGCGACGAACACGTCCTCCCTGTCGGTGACGCGGATCGCCGCATCGCTCACCGACCCGACCCGCCTCGCAGGCCTGCACTTCTTCAACCCCGTACCGCTCATGCGGATTGTCGAGGTGGTGCCGGGCGCTGCCACCAGGGCCGAACTCCCGCCGCTGCTCACGGAGTTGGTCGAGAGCTGCGGCCACCGCGCGGTCACGGTGGCCGACACACCCGGATTCCTCGTCAACCATGCCGGGCGCGGCCTGGTGACCGAGGCGCTCGCGCTCCTTGAGGAGTCGGTGGCGGCGCCGGAGGACATCGACCGCATCGCCCGTGACGTACTCGGTCTGCGTATGGGCCCGTTCGAGCTGATGGACCTCACGGGACTCGATGTCACCGCGGCGGTCATCGACTCGATCTGGCAGGGCTTCCGCCACGAACCACGACTGCGCCCCTCCTACCTCACCCCGAACCGGGTGGCGGCGGGCCTGCACGGCCGCAAGACCGGGCAGGGCTGGTACGCGTACGGTGCCGGGGCCCCGGCCGCAGCTGCGGAGGCGCCGGTGACGGGGAACGCGGAACGGCCGGTGTTCGTGGCGGGAGCGGGCGACGACACCGACGCCGCCGCCCTGCGGGACGCGCTGGCCGCCGCCGCGGCGAACGTCGAGAACGGCACGCACCCGTCCGCCGAGGCCCTCGTCCTGGTCCCGGCCTGGGGCACCACCGTGGCCGAGACGATCGCCGCCCGGCAACTCCCCGCCACCCGCACCCTCGGCGTGGACCCGCTGTCCTTGCCGGGCGGCCGCCGCGTCCTCGCGGTGACCCCGGCGACCGACCCCGCCACCGCGCGCGACGCCCGCGCGGTCCTTGCCCGTGCGGACCACACCGTGACCGTCGTACGGGACACCGCGGGCTCGGTGGCCCAGCGCCTCCTCGCCTCCGTGGTGTCCATCGCCACGTCGATCGCCGAACGCTCCCTCGCCACCCCGGAGGACATCGACCTGGCCGTGACACTCGGCCTCGGCTACCCGACCGGCCCCCTCGCCTGGGGCGACCGCATCGGCACCACCCGCCTCCTCCGCCTGCAACGCGCCCTGCACACCACCACGGGCGACCCGCGCCACCGCCCCACCCGCTGGCTCACGGAACGCGCCCAGTTGGGGCTGCCGTTGACACACAGCGGCACACCACCGGAGGCCTGCATCGGGTGAACCCGACACCGCACTCATGAGGTGACGCGAGGGTCCCCCGGTGTCAGCCGGTTGCCCTCGCGGGTCCAGACAGTGGTGGCGTCGCCGCCGGGGCAGCAGTGGGCGTCGTTGGCGCGGTACCACTTCTCGTACACGGTGATGCGGCCCGTCGCGAACTCGGCTCGTACGAGAGCGGTGAGGTACGAGGCGGACTTCTGCTGCGGAGTGATCGAGCCGATGGCGGCCAGGTCGTCCCCGAGCCGGTCGAAGACCACGTAACCGGCCTGGATCTGAGTGTTCTGCGTGGCTCCGTTGTCGTCGCAGCCGACGTAGACGACGGCCTCGTCGCGCCCGTCGCCGTCGGTGTCGCCGTACTGGACGTTGAGGCCGCCGCTCAGACGCACCTTGCCCCAAGTCCGGGAGGTGGCCACGGCTTCGCCGTCGGCGTTCCAGCGGACCAGGCCCGGAACTCCGCAGAACTCGCCCGGGACGGGAACCTCGGCCCAGTCCACGTCGTGCAGGTCCCGCGGCGCCGGTCCGACGACATCGGGAGCGTCGGTGGGGGACGGGGCCGAGGAGCCACGGCCTGGGTCCTCGGACCCGTCGGCCGACGGTTTCACCCGGGGGCCAGGGGACGGTGCGTCGCATGCGGCGGTCAGCAGCAGAAGAGTCAGGAGAGCCAGGAGAGCCAGGAGAGCGGGGAACGAGACGGTGCGTCGTAAGCCGGTTGTCACGGTGTCCTCCGTATCGCGATCAGGCGCAAGGCGGGTCGTACGGTCGGTCGGGAAGGTACTGCGCCCACTCGTCGCGGGTGATGGGCCGCGACTCCGCGCACAGCCGCCGCACGATGGGGGTGGCGTCCACGGTCCACAGCCGCGTGCCCGTTTCGCCGCTGACCGCGAGGAGGCGTCCGTCCGGGCTGAAGCCCACCGTCGCACCGGGGTACGGGCTGCCGTTGCTCAGCGCGGTCACCTCGACGGGGCGGGCGGAGTCCCTGACGTCCCAGAGGCGGATGCGGCCGTCAAGACCGGCGGTGGCAGCGAGTTCGCCGTCGGGGTGAACGGCGAGCCCGGTGATGGCGCCGGTGTGCCGGGCCGAGGCGCCCTGCCGCTCGGGTTGTCCGGGGCGCGACACGTCCCAGGTGCTGATCGTCCCGGTCTCGTCCCCGACGAACAGGGTGTGGCCCTTCGGCCCGAACGCGAGGGCGCTGACCGGCCCCTTCGCCCTGGGCAGGTCTCCCGCAGGCCTGGGTGGGGAGTTCCGGCCGACCCACCAGAGGCGTACGGCATTCCCGGCCGGTGCCGCGACCAGCGCACCGTCCGGACTGAAAGCCAGATCCTGGTGCCCCGTACCGGCACCGGCATCCCCGAGTGTGCCGAGCAGGGTCGGCTGCTCCCGGTCGCCGATGTTCCATACCTCCGCCGGATCACGGGATTTACCGCGTGCTGCCACCAACGGAAGGACGGGGTTGGCGGCGAGCCTGCTCGCACCGTCCTTGCGGGCCTCGCCGCGTGTCAGGTCCCGTGGACGCGCCGGGTCGGTCAAGTCCCAGGCCTTCAGGGGCATTCCCGAGAACAGGGTGCGCCCGTCGGTGCTGAAGGCCGTGGCCTGGCCACTGGGGTTGACGGTTTCCATCGTTGTCAGCCGACGCGGTGCTCCGGTGTTGTCTCTGGTGTCATCTCGGGTGGTGTCGCTGGTGGTGCCGCCGGCGCTGTCGCCGGTGGTGTCTCCGGTGCTGTCCAGTCGCCATACGGTGGTGGGTTCACCGCCTGCGGCCAGTAGGCGGCTGTCCGGATCGAACGCCGGCGGAAAGGTCCCGTCGGTCGGCAGGGTCGTGGCCGCCGAGGTCCGCTCGCTCCCCGACACCGCCCACAGCCGCAGGGTGGGGTCGCTGCCGAGACCGAAGGGCTCGTCGTTGACGCCGACCGAGGCCAGGGTGTGCCCGTCCGGGCTGAAGGAGAGATCGCCCAGCATCGTCGAGCGGCTGCTCAGTTGGGCACCGGAACGGGGGCGCATCGGGTCGGACACGTCCCAGAGGGTGACCGTGCCGTCGCTGTCACCGGTCGCCAGGGTGCTCTGGTCGGGGGAGAAGGCCACCGAGTGGAGTCCGAACCGGCTCTGCGTGGTCAGCGTCGGCCGTACGGCCGGACGGGCGGGATCCGCCACGTCCCACAGCCGCACCTGACTGTCGTCACCGGCGGCGGCGAGCAGCTGACCGTTCGGGCTGAACATCGCACGCTGTCGCGCCCCGGAGATGTCGACCTGCTCCGGCGAGGCGACCGTGGCGACCTGTCGCGGCGGAGCGGAGCCCGACACGGTCGAGAGCCGCAGGCGTCCCAGGTACCCGTCTTCGTCGTCTCTCTCCTCGGAGACCACCAGATCGCCTCTCGGGCTCGCTGCCACCGGATAGTCCGGCAGGCGGGCGAGGGACTTCGAACGCGCGGGTTCCGAGACGTCGAGGACCGCACCGTCCTTCCCGGTCATGGCGAACAGCCGCCCTCCGGAGGTGAGCGCGAGGACACGAACCTCCTTGCGGCCGGCCACCGCTGACGCCGAGCCCAGCGGCTCGGGGTCACCGGGGTCCGTCACGTCAAGGAGCCGTACGTCGCCCGCCGTGTCGCCGAGAGCCAGGAGCCGGCCGTCAGGGCTGAACGCGACGGCGGTCGTGGGGCGTTCGGTGGCCTCAGTGGACTCGGTGGACTCGGCTGACTCCGTGAAGACCGGCCGGGTTCCGCGTGCGGGGTCGAGGAGCCGTATGCCGGTGTCGTCGGCCATGGCAAGGAGACCTCGACTGCTGTACGCGGCCGCCCGCACCGGACCGCGCCCGCGCACGACCCGCGGCAGCGCATGGCTCTCCACGAGCGCCCCGACCGCCTCGGCCGTCGGCGCGAGCCGGTACGCCTGGACCATCAACTGGCGTGCCAGATCAGGCTGGGTGTCGCTGATCGACGCGGCCTCGGCGGCGAGTTGCCGGGACTGCGCGACCAGAGTCTGGGCGCGTGCGCTGTTGCGCTGGACGTACGCGGTGACACCGCCCGCTACGGCGAGGAGCAGCAGCACGATGAGCGTGGCGACCGTGGCCCGCACCAGCCGGCGGGTCTGGCGGCGGCGGCGCACATGGTCGCCGATCAGCTCGTCCTTGGACCTGCCGGTCAGCGGCGCGACGAACTCCGCGGCGCATTCGACCAGGCGTGGGTCGACCGCGCGTGCCTGCTCAGGGCCGCGCAGCCAGCGCAGGTCCACCCAGCGGGGCTCCGCGTCGAACGCCCGGTCCATTTCCTCCCGGGGCAGGGCGTCCGTCCGTGACCAGTCGAACTCCGCCCTGTCGGAGTCCCAGACCAGGCCGCCGTCGGTCCAGCCGATGAGCAGCGTCTCTGCCGAGCGGTGGGTGAGCCACCAGCGGATCTCCCGCCGCACCCACGGGGACGCGGCGGCCGGCGGGCTGGCCATCACCACGAGCCACCGCGAACGGGCCAGACCTTCCTCGATCTCCTGCCAGAGGTGGGGACTTGCCGCGAGGTTGGTCTCGTCCCGGAACAGCTTCAGGCCCCTCGGCCGGTACCAGGGGCGATCGAAGCTCTGCAACGCACTCTGGAAGGCCGTCGCGAGGTCCTTGTCCCAGACGTGGCTGTACGAGATGAAGGCGTCGTAGCCGCTGCCCCCACCCTCGTCGCGGCTGCCCCCACCCTCGTAGCGGCTTGGTTCCGGCTCCGGGGCAGTCACCGTGCGGCCGGACCGTTGCCGGCCGTGCCTGTCGTGCCGGCCGTGCCTGTCGTGCTCCCCTCGGGTCTGCCGGGGGAGGAGCGGGGCGGGGGGACGTACCGGACGAGGGTTTCCGGTTCGCGGACCCCGGCCAGGCGGGCGAAGCCGATCGCGTAGTCGTGGATGGCGTGCTGCACCCGCTGGAGTTCGGCCCGGCAGGCGGCGTTGTCCGGCCAGTCGGTCTCCGGGCTTTCGGGGTGTGCCCGTTCGAACTCCCGCAGCCGTGGGTGCCATTGGGACAGGAACGGCCTCAACTCCCGGTTCAGCATGGTGATCGCGAGGTACTCGACCGTCTGCCCTCCCGGGACCGGGGCGGAGGGGCGGGCGGCCTTCAACGTCTCCCGCGCTGTGGCGAACAGCCCGTACATCGACGTGAGCGCCTCCCGGACCACGCCCTCATCGCCGACCAGCGGCTGCGTCGACACCCGTGTCACGGTCTCGACGAACATGCGCCAGGCGACCTGGCGGGAGTCGTTGTTGACGGCGAAGGTGAGCTCGCTCAGCTGCGGGATCGCCACCTTCACCTCGGTGAGCTGGGCGAGCCGCCGGTACCACCGCACCGCGAGGACAAGCACAGCGCCGACCGCACCGCCCGTGACGACGAACAGGATGCGGCTGGTCACCTGCGTGAGGCTGAAGACGCCAAGACCCGCGAGCGAGCCGACGGCCGTCGCCGCGAGAAGCCGGACGATCAGGCTGCCGCTGCTCCGCCAAGGACGTTCCCGCCCGGCACCGGGACGGTCCAACTCTCCACTCATCAGACCGTTCGCCCCCCGTTGTCCGCACGCGCCACGAGTCCAGGTGAGAAGAAAATAGTGCCACAACGACGAGGGGAGCAGGCGGTGGTCCCGGTGCCGCGGAGTCACAATCGAGCCGTTCAACTGCCTTGGTCCGTACGGAAGTTAGTCCAGTGCCTCGCGGGGACAGCATGAGCACAGGGACGGGACACGGGGGGCTTCATGAGTGATGCGCTGGAAGAGGCTGAGCCGCGAGCCGCGGCGCCGGACAGCGGGAAACTGCGCGACGCCTTCATCTCGTACAGCCGTACGGACACGCCGCTCGCGAAGCAGCTTCAGCGTGGGCTGGAGCGGCTGGCCGTGTCGCGCTTCCAGCCCATGCGGATGAGCGTGTTCCGCGACGTGACCAGCCTGTCCGCGAGCAGCGATCTGTGGCAGTCGATCCACCACGAACTGGCGCGCTCCCGCCATCTGGTTCTGCTGGCCTCCCCTGCGGCCGCCGCCTCGCCCTGGGTGGTCAGGGAAGTCGACCACTGGCTGCGCGAGCGCGGCACGGAGAACCTGCTCATCGCTGTCGCGAGCGGTGAGATCGTGTGGGACGACGAGGCCGGCGACTTCGACTGGGATGAGACCACGTGTCTGCCGCCGAACCTGGCGGGCCACTTCACTTCCGCGCCGCTCTGGGTGGACCTCCGCGAGATCGAGAAACGCGGCCGTCGCTCCCTGAGTTACCCACCGTTCCGCGCCGCGGTCGCCGCCCTGGCCGCGCCGTTGCACGGCCGCCCGAAGGAGGAGTTGGAGCACGACGACTTCAGGCAGCTCCGGTTCGTCAAGCGGCTCAGCCTGTCGAGCGTCGCCCTGCTCGTGGTGCTGCTCATCCTCGCGGTGTACGGCTTCTTCGACGCCGCCAGGCAGCGTGACGAGGCGGTGGCGCAGGCCCGCACCTCCGCCTCGCAGGCACTGGCCGCCCGCTCCGGTCAACTGCTCGCGACGAGCCCCAACCAGGCCGCGCAGTACGCCCTTTACGCCGATGAGACCCGGTCGACCCCCGAGTCCCGGCGCGCCCTGGCCCAAGCTGTGGCCGCCGCTCCGTACGCCAAGCGGCGGCTGCGCGGGGACGCTGATTCCGTGGCGGGATGGGAGGGTGCGGGCAATCCGGTCGACACGGATGTCGTGGTCAGCGCGGACGGTACGACCGCCGCGTACTACTCCGAGTTCGATCAGGTCCGGGGCACCCGCCTCTACGACGTGCGCTCCGCCCGGCAGTCGCGTGTGCTGCGCGGCGAGGGCAGGCCCAGGGCGCTGAGCCGCGACGGTCGTGTCCTCGCCACGGACGAGGTCTTCCTCAACCGGGTGAAGCTGTGGGACACCCGGACCGGCAAGCTTCTGCGAACGATGTTGACGGGGCAATCGGAGGACCTGCCCCGTGCCTCGCAAGGGCTCAGCGCTCTCGCCCTCTCGCCCGACGGGCGGTGGGTGGCGGCCTCGCACTTCACCCCGGAGCGCGAGGCGTACGTGGTCGTGTGGCGGGCGTCCGACGGGCGCGAGATCACCCGGCTCCGGGTGGGCGGCAGCCGGCTCGGGCTCGGCTTCTCCGGGGACGGATCCCGGATGACCCTGGTCGACAGCGGGCGCAAGGAGGTCCGGGACTTCCTGACGGGCCCGGCGCGCTGGGAGGCGCCCCGGCCCCTGCCCGGAATGACCGGCGACACCTCGGACGACTGGAAGTACGACGAGGTCCTGCTGTTCGACGGGGCGCGCAAGGCCCTGGCCCGGACGTCGGACCGTGCCGAGGTGTGGGACCTCGCACAGCGCCGCCGTATCGCCGAACGGTCCTTGGGCGGGTACGAGGACATGGCGGTCGCCGACGGCGAGGGGAACTTCGTGGTGGGCGGGCAGGACGGCTCGGTCCGGCTCTACGACGACGGGCTGCGGCCCGGCAAGACACTGGGCCGGCTGGCACGGACGGCCAGCACCGTCGCCATGTCGGCCGATGGCGCCCAGGTGGCCGCCGCCTCGTACGGCGGCGAGTTCAACCTCTTCACCACCGGAGCCAGGCGTGGACAGCAAGTCCCCCTGGACGACCGGGAGTTCACGTACGGGGATCTGACCCCCGACGGGCGCATGGCGGTGCGTCGGACCGAGGGGCACACCGAGTTCTGGGATCCACGCACCGGCCGCCGGCTCGGCGGGATTCCGTACGCCAACCTGTCCGTGAACCTGGAGGAAACGGCATACGGGCTCAGCGGGGACAAGCGGTACGTCGGCATGCAGAGCATGGGATCTCGCGCAGGTGAGAACACGGACCGGTTCAGCATCTGGGACCTGCGGACCGGGAAGCGGACGGACTGCGGTGTGGCCCTCAACGGTGCCTACGAGGGCACGGACCGCCCTGCCGTCTTCTTCCTCCCCGGTGACCGGTACGTGGTCGGCTTGTGGAACAGCGCCCTAGAGGTACTTGACACCCGGTCCTGCACCCGCAGCACGGTGATATCGGAGTCGGAGTACGGCACCACCCTCGCCCTGAGCGGGGACCGCAGGACCCTGGTCGTCCTCGACCGGTTTGGGAGGGGCGTCGACACCTGGCGCTGGGACGGCGACCACACCTTCGAGCACGCCGCCCACACCACGCTGCCGGACGGGGCCAGGCTCGATGGCATCAGCGTCGACCACGAGGGGAAGCGGGCGGCCTTCTCCGACCTGGACAGTCATGTGTACGTCGTACGCCTCGACTCGGGACAACAGGTGCGTAGCACGGGCCAGTTGCCGCGCAGTACAAGTGACGTGGCGTTGAGCCGGGACGGCAGGCTGCTGTTGCAAGGCTTCGAAACCGCGACCACCCAGGGCGTGCGCATCCTGGACGCGGCCTCGGGCGACCTGCTCGATGTCTGGAACACGGACCCCCCGGCCGCCTCCGCGGAACCCGGCGTCGACATGCAGGTGGTTCCCGGCCCCGCGAACGACATCCTCACCCTCGGCCCCGACCGTAAGGTCGTCCGCCGCACGGTCGGCGTGCAGGCATGGCGCGACCTCCTGTGCGGCCTGGTCAGCCAGCCCCTACCCGCCCGGGAACGGGAGCGTTACCTGAAGGGTCTTGAGGTGGCGGCGCCTTGCCGGTGAGGGGTGAGTCGGCTGCGCGTTGCAAGACATGAAGCCCAGAGCCCTCCCGCCAAGGGCTGAACCGCACTTCACCGCGCGTTCAAGGGCGGCCGCCCAGGCCCCCGACAGCAGGGCGCCCGAACCCCCTTACCGTGAGTAACATAGCTGACGGCACGTCAAATAGGTCACCCGTCCCGGACCCTTGACTCGCTGTCAGGGTCACGCCATTCTCGTCGGGACCTACGCGCGAGTAAGTTAGCGTGCGCCCATCCCGGACAGCGAAGGTAGCCCCGGATGACCCTCCTCCGCAGACGCGGACTCTTTGCCGCTGTTGTCGCCCTTCTGATGGCTTTCACCGTCGGCTCCCCACCGGCCGCGGGCGCCGACGACCCCTGGTGGGAGCCGACCGCGCGGCCCGCCGCCGATTCGCAGATCAACGTCACCGGTGAACCCCTCAGCGGCACGGACAGCAAGGGCCGGGTCCGGGGCTTCGTCGACGGGCACAACCACGTGATGTCCAACGAGGGCTTCGGCGGCCGCATCATCTGCGGCAAGGCGTTCTCCGAAGAGGGTGTCACCGATGCCCTCAAGGACTGCCCCGAGCACTATCCCGACGGTGCGTTCGCCCTCTTCGAGAATGTCACCGGCGGCGCCGACGGCCACCACGACCCGGTGGGCTGGCCGACGTTCAAGGACTGGCCCGCCCACAACTCCCTGAGCCACCAGCAGAACTACTACGCGTGGCTGGAGCGCGCCTGGCGCGGCGGGCAGCGGGTGCTGGTCAACGACCTGGTCACCAACGGCCTGTTGTGCTCGATCTACGCCAGGGACCGCGGCTGCGACGAGATGGACGCCATCCGTCTCGAAGCGAAGAAGACGTACGAGATGCAGGACTACATCGACAAGATCTACGGCGGAAAGGGCAAGGGCTTCTTCCGGATCGTCACCGACTCGACCCAGGCCCGCAAGGTCGCCGCCGAGGGCAAGCTCGCCGTGGTGCTCGGCGTCGAGACCTCGGAGCCCTTCGGCTGCAAGCAGATCCTCGGCGTACCGCAGTGCGACAAGGCCGACATCGACAGCGGTCTGGACGAGCTGCACAAGCTGGGTGTGCGCAGCATGTTCCTCTGCCACAAGTTCGACAACGCCCTGTGCGGGGTGCGGATGGACGAGGGCACCATCGGAACGGCCGTGAACATCGGCCAGTTCCTCTCCACCGGCACCTTCTGGCGCACCGAGGAGTGCACCGGCCCGCAGCAGGACAACCCCCCGGGCGGCGCCGACGCCCCGGCCGAGGTTTCCAAGCTGCTGCCCGCGGGCGTCAAGGTGCCTTCGGACAACGGCGGGAAGTGCAACAAGCGAGGGCTCAGCGGCCTCGGTGAGTACGCGGTCAAGGGCCTGATGAAACGCAACATGATGCTCGAACTCGACCACATGAGCGTCAAGGCGGCCGGCCGCACCATGGACATGCTGGAGTCGGCGAACTACCCGGGCGTGCTCTCCAGCCACAGCTGGATGGACAACGGCTGGCTGGAGCGGCTCTACCGTCTCGGCGGCTTCAAGGCCTCGTACATGTCCCCGGCCGAGAGCTTCGCCAAGGAGTCCGCGGGCACCAAGGAGCTGCGCAAGAAGTACGGCGTCGGCCTCGGCTACGGCACCGACATGAACGGCGTCGGCGGCTGGCCGGGACCGGTCGGACCCGATGCCCCCAACGCGGTCAAGTACCCCTTCCGCACCGCTGACGGCGGCTCCGTCGTCGAGAAGCAGCGCACCGGCGACCGCACTTGGGACTTCAACACCGACGGTGCGGCCCATGTCGGCATGGTGCCCGACTGGATCGAGCAGATCCGGCTCAGCGGCGGCAAGGAAACGGTCGAGGACCTGCTCGGCGGCGCGGAGTCCTACCTCCGCACCTGGAAGGCGACCGAGGGCCACAAGCCCGAACCCAACCTCGCCACCGACGCCGGGGCGAGCGCGAGTGACACGGAGTGGAACCCGTTCAAGAGCTACGCCCCCGGCAAGGCCGTGGACGGCGACACCGACACGAGGTGGGCGAGCGGCTGGTCGGACGACCAGTGGCTGCGGCTCGACCTGGGCAGCCCCCGCACGGTCGGCAAGGTCTCCCTCGACTGGGAGAAGGCCTCCGCGCGCGCCTACCGGATCGAGGTCTCGGACGACGACAAGAAGTGGCGGACCGTGTGGTCCACGGACAGTGGTGACGGAGGCCTGGACAACGCGGTGTTCAGCCCGGTGCAGGCGCAGTACGTCCGGATCCACGGCGTGACACGGGCCACCAAGTACGGCTACTCCGTCAACGAGGCGGCGGTGTACAGCCGCTGAGCTACTCCCGTACGAGGGTCAGGATCTGGTCGGCGACGATGTCCAGTACGTCGCCCGCCTTCTCCTCGTCGCCCAGTACGAGAAAGTTGAGGGTGAGCCCGTCGGTCAGCGCCGCCAGATACCTGGCGGCCGCCGGCTCGGGAACCGTCAGCTCCACGCCGAGTACGGCGGGGAGCTGACGGATCACCTTTGTGTGGGCGGCGACATAGCGTTCGTACTGCCGCTTGGCGAGATGCTCGTAGCCGGGCTCCCGCAGGGCGTACTGGGTGAGTTCGTACGTCAGCATGTGCTCGCCCGGATTGGCCAGCACATGGTCCCAGTACGCCTGGAGCCCGGCGCGGATCGTCTCGCGCAGGGTGGGCCTGCGGGTGAGCGTGGTCAGGACGTCCGACTCGGAGTGCTCGGAGATGGTGTCCATCACCGCTTCGAGCAACTCCTGCTTGGAGTCGAAGCAGTAGTGGAAAACGCTCAGCGAGACGCCCGCCTCCGCCACGACGGACCGTGTCGTGGTCTTCGCGACGCCGTCGCGGGCCATCACCCGGATCGCGGCCTCGACCAGTTGCCTGCGCCGCTGCGCCGACGGCATTCGCCCCATGGCCCCTCCTCCCCTGACCGGCGCAAGCATACGTCGCGGGGTAACTCGGGGACCTTTGCGGGAGTTTCGCGAACTCGCCGGGCGAGGGCGGGCCGACCGTCAGGTGTGGTTGAGCTTCACGGGCGGGCGTTCCGTGGCGACCGGTGCGGCGAGGCGGCCGGTGCGGTGCAGGCCGTAGAGGGCCGCCGCGCAGAGTAGGCCGACGGTGGTGAGTACGCACCATGGCAGTGCGGCGAGGCCTGCGGCTCGTGCGGTGTCGAGTGCGGCGCCGGTGAGGAGGTTGCCGAGGGTGATGCCGATGCCGCAGATGGTGTTGTAGAGGCCGTAGTGGGTGGCGACGAGGCGGTCTCCGGAGAGGCGGACGATGGTGTCCATCTCGAAGGGGTAGGCGATCATCGTGCCGAGTGCGAGCAGTAGTGCGGCGAGGGCGGGTGGTGTGGCCGCGAGCAGCCAGAGTCCAACTCCGTTGTCCGGTACGGGAATTGCCGACGCGGCGAGCAATGGCAGGAACGCCGCGCCCATCGTGACGAGTCCCCACGCAAGGGCTTGTCCGGATTCCATCCGGGCCTTGCACCAGGCGGTCACCCGGGTCTGGAACACGATGGTGCTCAGTCCGGACACGGCGAAAAGCAGCGCGGTGGCCGCAGTCCCGCCCGTCCCGTCACCCCCGAGCCGCCGCACTTCGAGGGGTAGCGCGAGATAGACCTGGAACGACATCACGTACGAGCCGATCATGGCGCCGGAGAACAGCAGGAACGGCCGGTTGGCGAGGATCGAGCGCCACTGCGCGAGGACGCTCTCGGTGCTCGCCCGCCCTGCGGAGTCGGAGCCGGAGTCGGCGGCCCGGCGGGCCGGGAGCGCACGGATCTGGACGATGCTGAGCACCGCGAAGATCGCCGCCGAGACGAGGCAGGTGACCCGGAAGTCCACTCCGGTGAGTGCCATGCCGACGAGCGGGCCGAGCAGGATGCCCGCCTGGTAGAAGACGTTGAACAGCGCGAACGCCTCCAGGCGTCGCTCGCCCGCGTCCGCCGCGAGATAGGCCCGTACCGCGGGGTTGAACAGCGCCCCGGCGAGCCCCGTCGCGGCCGACGCGGCGATCAGCGCGGGCAGCGAGTCCACCAGACCGAGCGTGGCGAAGCCGACCGTGCGCAGTACGCAGCCGGCGACGATCAGCGGCTTGTAGCCGAACCGGTCGGCGAGGGCCCCACCGACCAGGAACATGCCCTGCTGGCTGAAGTTCCGCACACCGAGGACGAGTCCGACCGTCAAGCCCGCGAGGCCGAGGGTGCCGGAGAGGTGCGCGGCGAGGTACGGCATCAGCATGTAGAAGCCGAGGTTGATGGTGAACTGATTCACCATCAGCAGTTGGACGCTGCGCTCGTACGTGCTGACCTGCCGGAGTGTGCTCCTCACCGGACCTCCTCGGCCGAGTGGACCTCGGAGCCGGCCAGGGCGGCCAGCGGGTCGAGTACGTCGGTGCACCGCGTCCAGCGGGTGACTTCCTTGTCGTCCGGGCGGGAGATCTCGTCGGGTTCCGCGGCCGGCGGCCGGTCGAGGAGTCCGTGCGTCGCGCAGTACTCGTCGTCGTACACCGTGCCGAGATACCGCTGCGGCCCGTCGGGGAACACGGCCGCGATGCGGGTGTCCGCCGGGAGGGTGCGGGCCAGCCAGCCCGCGACGAGGGCGACCGCGCCGACGCTCCAGCCGCCGGTGGCGTAGTGCGAGGTGGCCAACTCGCGGCAGGTCCACACCGCTTCACCGGGTGCGACCCAGTGGGTCTCGCTGAAGTTCCGGTACGCCACGTTGCGCGGGTAGATGCTGGAACCGAGGCCGCGCATCAGCCGCTTGCGTGCGGGCTGGCCGAAGATCGTCGAGCCGATGGTGTCGACGCCGACGAGGCGCAGTTCCGGGTAGAGCTGCTGGAGGACGCGGGACACGCCCGCGGAGTGGCCGCCGGTGCCGACACTGCACACCAGGACGTCGATGTGGCCGAGCTGGGAGGCGAGTTCGAGGGCGAGCGGGGTGTACGCGGAGGTGTTGTCCGGGTTGTTGTACTGGTCCGGGCACCAGGAACCGGGGTGCTCCGCGAGCAGTTCGACCACCCGGTCGCGGCGGGCCTGCTGCCAGCCGCCGGTGGGGTGGGGCTCGGCGACCGTGTCGACCTGGGCACCGTAGGCGGTGAGCAGCCGGGTCATGGACGGTTCGAGCCCCGGGTCGGTGACCAGCGTGACCGGGTGGCCGTGCACCATTCCGGCCAGGGCGAGACCGAGCCCGAGGGTGCCGCTGGTCGACTCGATGATGCGGCCGCCGGGGGCCAACTCGCCGCGGGCGCGGGCCCGTTCGACCATGTGCAGTCCGGGCCGGTCCTTGATGCCGCCGGGGTTGAACCCCTCCAGCTTCGCCCAGAACCCGCGCCCGGCCGGCGCGAGCGGTTCGGAGATGTGCAGGACCGGGGTGTTGCCGACAAGCCCGGACATCCCGCGTCCGCGCTGGGCTGACGCGGGGGGTACGGGCCCGGTGTGAGGGGTGGTCGTGGTCGGGGTCGTGGTCGGGGTTGCGTCGGTGGAGACCGTGAAGGTCTTGGATCGCATGGCTTCGCTTTCGGTCTACGTGTGGGGTTTCGGGGGCTGTGGGGCGCTTGATCAGCGCGGCAGTACGCGTGACGGCACGTGTGACGGCACGTGTGGAGCGGTCTGGATGAGCCCCTGGGAACACTGGGAAAACCAGGAACGCCATCGGTACGCAAATTCCGCGCACCCGCAGGAATTCGGCCAAGGGGATTGGCGTCACGGCGCTCCGGGCGGCAGCCGCGTATTCGGAAAACCGAAGCGTGCGGGCGTGTGAGGTCCGCAGGGCGACAGGTGAACTCCGAAAGGGAATCGCGCTGCTTACTACGGCCTTATATGCGCAGGAAATGCGACCGTTCGGCCATTGGGAACAGGTCGTCGCACGGCCGGACAGCGGAGAACATCCGCGTCAGGGCCAGGTGAAAGGCGGGCGACCTGCTCGGAGTGTGTCGGCCTAGACCTGGAGGATCGCTGGATCTCTCCCCATCGCGGACGACGTATCGGCGTCGGCGGGGCGGGAGTTCACGAGGAAACGGACCGGTGTGAGGCGGGGGGTGACGAGCGCCGTCGAACACGGTTCCGGCAGGTCAACGCCTTGCTGCGGCTGGCCTGAGAGGCAGTCCTCGGCCGCGTGCTCAGCCGATCCGTCCTCATGTCCGGCGGGCGCGAGGGTGTGGTCGTCCGGAGCCGTCGATGCCATGGCTGTGGTGGAAAGGCCGGGTGCGGCATGGTGGGCGGCGGACTCTGCGCTCACTCCGTGCGTGTACAGCAGGCCGAGAATGAGCGTGGCCAACCAGAACACCCGTACCGGGCCCGCCTGTTGCATGCGGGCCCGGAGCGGAGAGAATGTCCGGGAGGCTGTGACCATGCCGTGATCGTAGCGCTATTTCATACGTGCTGCGCAACCAACTCGGCTGAACAGTATGTGAATTGGCCATCGTCGAAAGCGGCATGGTTCGGGCGATCGCCCACGTACTCAAAGCCCACGTACACGCACGTACTCAATGCCCGTCGGCAGCCGCCACCGTGAGCCGCTTCGTGAACGACGTGCCGCCGTCCTTCGACTCGTAGACGCCGCTCTCAGTGGCGGCCAGGAGGCGGTCGGAACTCACCGCGGTCAGGGCCTGGGGCCGGCCGCCGGGTACGGTGCCGGCCTTCTTCCAGGTCTCGCCGCCGTCGCTGCTGCGGTGCAGGGCGCCGGACGGGTCGATGCCGTACAGGGCGTCCTCCGCCGTCCAGGAGAGGAACGCCATCGCGGGCCGCTTGCCCTTGGCGAAGGTCTTGCCGCCGTCGGTGCTGCGGGCGACTCCGTCGGCGGTGGCGGCGAGGACGAGGCCGGGGTCGTCGGGGGCGACGGCGATGTCGAGCGCGTCGAGTTCGGCGCCGTCCTTCCAGGTGACGCCGTCCTTGCTGGTGCGCAGCAGGCCGTTGGTGGCGTCGTAGCCGTAGACCGTGCCGTGGGCGTGGTCCAGGGCGTGGAAGTCGGACTCTCCGGACAGGGACAGCGACTTCCAGGTCCTGCCGCCGTCGGTGCTCTTGATGAGCCCCTTGTTGGCGGGACCCCCGGCGCCCGGTGCGGGGTGGCCGCTGGCGTAGAAGGTGTTCTTCCGGGCCACGGTGAAGCCCATGAAGTCGTCCTTGCTGTCGCCCACGAGTCGGGGCTTGCCGTCGGCGTCAGGGGTGTAGACGCCTTCGTGGGTGGCGACGTACAGGCGCTGGCCGGCGGGGTCGAGGCCGAGGCCGTGGATATGGCTGATGGTCACGTCGGAGGCCACGTCGGAGGAGTGGCTCCCGCCGGACGGCCCGGACTCTGACCGGCCGCCGCCGGAGCAGGCGGTCAGGAGGGCGGCGAGGGGGAGTGCTGCGGCCGCGACGGCGGCATGGCGCTTGTTCATGGGTCCTTCGGAGGCATGGCGGCGCGCGCATCCGCGCGGCGCGTGGAAGCTCGGGTTGCCCGGGACCCGCCGGGCCCGCGCTGCCGGACGGGGCGAGCGCGGAGCCCGGAGGGTCTGCCGGTGCGGGACCGGACGGTCTGCCGGTGAGGGCGAGGGTGAGGGGCGAGGGTCAGATCCGGTCGAGGATCTTCTCGAACTGGGCGACCTCGGCGGATTGGCCCTTGATGATGGCGTCGGCCATCTTCTTCGCGTCGGCGCTCTTGCCGTTCTTGCGCTCGTCCTCGGCCATCTTGATCGCGCCGTTGTGGTGCTCGATCATCATCTTGGCGAAGGCGCGGTCGAACTTCGTGCCCTTGGCGGCGGCGAGGTCCTTCATGTCCTGCTCGGACATCATGCCGCCCATGCCACCGTGCTCCGAGTGGTCCATGCCGGAGTCCATCTCGGTGGGCTTGCCCCAGGACTTCAGCCAGCCCTGAAGGGTCTTGATCTCCGGGTCCTGGGCCTTCTCGATCTGCTCGGCGAGCTTCTTGATCTCCGCGTCCGAGGCGCGGGTCCCGGCCAGCTCGGACATCTCGATGGCCTGCTGGTGGTGCGGGATCATGCCCTGCGCGAAGGTGACGTCCGCGTCGTTGAAGTCGGCCGACGCATCCGCGTCCTTGCCCGGCTCCTTGCCCGGCTTCTCGGACGCCGCGGCGGTGGAGCCGTGGTCCATTCCGTCCATGCCCTCCGCGTCGTCGCCGTTGCCGCACGCGGCAAGCAGCAGGGATCCGGCGGCGACCACGCCGACGAGTGCGATCCGGCGGCGCGGGGAACGGCGGGCAGTGCGGTGGTTGGAGCTCATGTCGATACACCTCTGGTGTCAGTACTGCGGGTCTGTTTTTCGGCGTACGTGGGCGCACGCGGGAGCAGCACGAAGCGCGCCCGCGCGGACGGTTCGGCCTAGATCCGCAGGACTGACAGCTGGGTGAGATCGGGTCTCGGTGGTGGCGGGTTGGGCCGCAGCGCGACGACGGTCCGCGCAAGGAGGTCCGCGAGCCAGCCCGGACGGCGCGTGAACGCCGCGTAGAGGAGAGCCGCGAGCGCCCACACACCGAGCACCGCGACGCACAGCGACGCCATGTCCATCGCCATGCCGGAGGCGGGTTCGTCCGCCGACCGGTCCTGTGCGGCGCTGTTCTCGTGCGCGGTGGACGCCGTCATGGCGGCCACCGTCATGGCGGCATCGGCCGTGAACGCGTCGCTCGTGAACGCGTCGGTCATGGATGCCGCGGGGGCCGTCCCGCCGTGCGGGCCGTTCGCGTGTGCGCCGGAGTTCATCCCGGACCCGGAGTGCTCGCCATCCGGATGCCCGACGGTGTGCATCACGAACACACCGAACGAGAGCACGACGACCAGCAGAAGGCGCGCCAGGGCACCGCCTGCTCGTACGTACCTGCTCACGTTCATCGCCTGACCTCCGCAGCCGAGGTTACCCAAGCGACTGCGGGCGCGCGCAACGGGACCGGGACTTGACCTCTGGTACGAGTCCCCGTTGGTACGGACCTCGGTGTCACTCCGCCGATCCGGCATTTTTGCGCTGGTTGGCGTTGAAGCGCGCCTTCTTCTCACGATTCCCGCACGTGTTCATGTCGCACCACCTGCGGGTGCGGCTTCGGCTGGTGTCGAAGAAGGCGGCTCGGCAGGTCGGTGAGGCGCACAAGGCGAGTTTTCCGTCTCGTTCGCCCGCGATGATGCTGATCGCGTCGGCGGCGATCACGCCGAGGGCGTCCTCCACGCGGGAGGCCGAGCTGAGCCGCCACTGCCGCTCGCCCTCGGGCGTCAGGACCGCCGTTGCCCGGCCTTGAGTGCTGCGGTCATTGATGACGTGGACTGCGGATGCGGGCAGAGCGTCCTGGGTCGCGGCCGCTGTCGCGGTGGCGTGGATCGACTCCCTCAGTTCCCGCGCGAGGTCGAGCTGGGCAGTCGTGCAGGAGTCCACGGCGAGGCCGTTCACCGCGAGCCAGTCGACGAGTCGCTGCGGCGTGGGAATGCGCTCCACAGCGTTGCCGTGACGCTCCGAGAGAGTCCCCGTGAAGCTGGTCGCCAGCACGCTACCGAGGCGGAAGTCAGGGAACTCAGCAGGCATGGAACCACCATAGCCGGTTGCGCGTGGGTATGGAGAGGCGCTAGAACCGTCATTGCCGGTTCGCGATGAGGTGTAGCCGGTTCCGCGATGGCCAGGAGGTCTCATGCCCCGTCCGACCAGCGACGTACGAGCATTTGAAGCCCGCGCGACCGACGCCGACCTCGACGATCTGCGCGCGCGACTGGCCGCGGCGCGGCTGCCGGAGGCCGAGACGGTCCATGGCGCCGCGCCCGGCCCGCGCCGATGGGAACAGGGCGTTCCGCTCGCCGACCTCGTCGATGTCGTGGACTACTGGCGCACCGGGTACGACTGGCGGCCGTTCGAGGAGCGCCTCAACCAGATCGGCCAGTTCCGAACGACCATTGACGGTCTGGGAATTCACTTCCTGCACCGCCGATCCGCGCGTGCGGATGCCACTCCGCTGATCTTGACTCACGGCTGGCCGGACAGCATTGCCCGGTTCATCGATGTGGTGGAAGAGTTGGCAGATCCAGAAGACGCGGCCGCGCCCGCGTTCCATGTCGTGGTCCCGTCGCTGCCCGGTTTTGGTTACAGCGACAAGCCGGCCGCCACCGGGTGGGGAACCGAAAAGATCGCGGCCGCCTGGGTGGAATTGATGGGAAGGCTCGGCTACAGCAAGTTCGTGGCTCACGGCGGGGATTGGGGCGGCAATATCACCACGGTTCTCGCCGGCAGGTTCCCGGCGCACGTTCTCGGAATCCATACGACGTTCGCTGAGGGACCGCCCGGGTTGAGCACGGACGGGCTGACGGCGGTCGAGCGCGAGTGGGCCGAGGAAACCCGCGATTTCTGGCGCAGCCGTGCGGCGTACGCGAAGCAGCAGGCGACCCGGCCGCAGACCATCGGCTACTCGCTCGTCGACTCACCGGTCGGGCTTCTCGCCTGGATTCTCGACAAGTTCGCCGAGTGGTCGGACACCGAGGACAGCCCGTTCGAGACGATTTCCCGAGACCGCGTTCTCGACGACGTCACGCTGTATTGGCTGACGCGGACCGGCGCATCGGCGGCCCGCATCTACTACGAGAGCCACAACTCCCTCGACCCCGAACTCCGGGTCGAAGTCCCGTCAGCTCTCACGATGTATCCCCGCGATGTCGAAAAGTGTCCGCGCCCCTGGGCGCAGGAGCGGTACCGGCAGATCGTCCGCTGGAGCGAGCCCGAAACCGGGGGACATTTCCCGGCGCTTGAGGTTCCCGAGTATTTCGTCAAGGACCTGCGAGAAGGCCTCGCGGCAGTGCTGGCCACTCATCGGTGAACGCGGCCGGATTGCCTGAACTCGATCACCGTCCGATCCGGTCGCTTCTTCTGCCGCGCCTCCGCTCGTGACCGTGGCCGCCGCCCGCGCGGGAGCGGGACGGCGGCCAAGTCTCCTGCTGTGAGCGGGAGTTCACGCGGCCTTGGACAGCGTGGACCGGTCCCCGCGCGGTGCGGGCAGGGTGGGTGCCACGGGGCTGGTCGTGGTTCCGGTGCCGCGTCCGTCGTGGCGTGGCCAGAGGGCGAGGGCGACGGACGCCCCTGCCGCGGCGAGGACCGCGAGCACCGACCAGGCGACGGTGAAGCCGGCGCTCGTGCCCAGCCATCCCGCGATGGGATAGGTGATCAGCCAGGCCAGGTGGGAGAGGGAGAACTGCGCCGCGAAGGCCTCGGGGATCGCGTTCCGGGAGACGGAGGCGCGCAGGACCTTGCCGGTCGGCGTGATGATCAGCGCCATGCCGATGCCGATCACGGTCCAGATGATCGCTGTACCGGCCCATGAGGTGAGGCCGGTCGCGATGAGCGTCACCGCGGCGGCCGTGCCGCCGACGAGGACTCCGGCGCCGGTCGTCATGACGGTGCGGGCCGCGATCCGGTCGAGGACACGGGGCAGTACGAGGGCGGCCAGGAGGGTGCCGGTGCCCGAGGCGGCGAGCATCCACGCGACGCCCGACTGGGAGCCGCCGAGCTCGTCGCGTACGTAGTTGACGGTGTTGACGACGACGATCGAACCGGCCGCCGCGACCACGAGGTTGAGCGCCATCAGGCCGCGCAGCCGGGGCGTCCTGAAGAAGGTTCTGATTCCCGCTGCCGCCTTGTCCCAGGCCTTGGTGTGGGCGCTGGGGTGGGCGTCGGGAATACGCGTCCACAGGACGAGCAGGCCGGAGAGGAGGAACCCGGCGGACGTGCCCAGGAACAGCCGGTCGAAGCTCATGAACGTCAGGGCGACGGCGGCGAGTACGGGGCTGAGCAGGCTCTCCATGGTGGACGCGACCTGCGATGCGGACAGGGCGCGGGTGTAGTCGGACTCGTCGGTGACGATGTCGGGGATGACGGCCTGGAACGTCGGGGTGAACGCGGCGGAGGCGGCCTGGAGCAGGCCGATCAGGACGTAGATGTGCCAGACCTCGGTGACCAACGGCAGTGCGAGGACCACCGAACCGCGGACCACGTCGAGCAGGACCAGGAGGGTTCTTCGGGGGAGCCGGTCGACGTACGCGGCGGCCAGCGGGGCTATGACCACGTACATGACCATCTTGATGGTGAGGGCGGTGCCGAGTACCAGGCCGGCGTTCGGTCCCGCGAGATCGTAGGCGAGCAGTCCGAGGGCGACCGTGGTCAGGCCGGTGCCGAACAGGGCGATGACCTGGGCACTGAACAGGCGGCGGTAGTCGCGGATGGCGAACAGACGCATGGCGGTGTCCTTCTGTGTGCGTGGGGCGGGGCGCGGCCCCGGGGTGGCGGCCGTGGCCCGCGCGTACAGGCGGGGTTGTCCCTACGCACCGGCGACGCTCTCCGGTGTGAGGCCGGCGAACAGGCCAGCCGCGGTGGTTCGTACGGTGAACTCGGCCGTCCGTACGACGTCCTCGTGCTTGAAGTCCAGGAACAAGCGGTACGTCCCGGCCGTGGGCGCGACCGCCATGAAGGAGATCTCGGGCCCCGGCGCGGTGTGCCCGTCACCGGGTGCGCCCTCCGGGTGGACATGGAGGTAGCCCAGGTCGCCGACCCGCAGCGCCACGAGGTGTCCGTACGCGGCCAGGTAGGGCTGGAGGTCGGTGACGGGTATGCCGTTCCGGCTGACGGTGAGGGTCAGTTCGCTCGCCTCGGCGGGCCGGAGCTCGCCGTCGAGCGCGACGCTGTACTCGCCTATCAGTGCGGTCCCGGTGGCCTCGGGAAGCGGCTGCGGGTCGTACGGTCCGGACACCGCGACGTCGATCCCCAGCGTCATGGTCCCGTCGTGGCCGGCCGGGTGGACGTCGGTGAAGAACCTCCAGTCCCCGGGTTCCAGGGCCAGTTCGACGCTCCAGGTGCCCTTCTCGTCCCGCACCGGATGCACGTGCTGGAACCCGGCGGTGTCGCGCCGTACGGCGATGAAGTGCAGCTCCTTCTCGTGCTCGGGCACGAACTCGGTCACGGCCCGCCCGTCGGGCCCGACCACCCGGAAGCTGACCGGCTGCACGCCGGCGGTGCGGATCGTCGAGTCGAGTTCGAGGGTGTACCCGTCCTCGGAGACGGAGAGGCCGCCGGGGCGGGTGCCGCCGTGGGGCGTGTGGGCCGCGTGGCCGGCGTGGCTGGTGTGGTCGTGACCGGAGTGCTTCGTGTTCGTCATGGCGTCTCCCGTGGGTGCGTGATGCGGCGGCTTCTGGCGTTGTCCGCCCAGGCCGTTGATCGGAACCATATACCCCTGGGGGGTATATGGCCACCGTGTTGGACATGCGAACGCCCCGCCGCGAGGGAGAGGGAGCGGCGGGGCGTTCGGGGTGAGGCGGTGAGGGGGTGGGGGTGAGGCGGTGAGGTTGGGGGGTGCGCGGGCCGTCGGGTCAGCGCAGTCCGGCGAAGAGGTCGTTCTCGGGTACCGGTGCGCCGGTGGTGTCCCGCACGCGTACGAAGGTCTCCATGCCCATGAGCTCGCCGAACCTCTCCTTGCCCATCTTGAGGAAGAAGATGTTCTCGCCCTGACTGGCGTGCGCGGCCAGCGAGTCGAACTTCTGGCCGCTGAACGGGGTCGTGTCCACCCACGTGGTGATCTCGTCGTCCGGGAGCCCTATCTTCGCCATCGCGGCGGCCTCAGCGGGGTCCGGCTCCGGCATGTTCGGGTCGAGCTCGCGCATGAGCTCCCCGAACCGCCGCATCCCCGAGCGGGGCATCGTCGTCCAGTACACCTTCGGCGTCAGCTCGGTCATCTCCAGCGCCGCCACCGTGATGCGGTTGGCCTGGATGTGGTCGGGGTGACCGTAGAAGCCGTTCTCGTCATAGGTGACGACCACATCGGGGCGGTAGTGCCGCATGAGTTCCGCGAGCCGGGCGGCGCCCTCCTCGACAGGGGTCCGCCAGAAGGAGCCCGGGGCGTCGTTGCTGGACCAGCCCATCATCCCGGAGTCGGCGTAGTCCAACGTCTCCAGATCGCTGATCTTCAGGACCTCGCAGCTGGCCTCCAGTTCTTGCCTGCGCATCGCGGCGACGGCCGCCGGATCGTGTTCCGGATCGTCGGGCTTGACGCCCTCAGGTCCGTCACCGCAACGGCCGTCGGTACAGGTCACGAGCACCGTGCGGATGCCTTCCGCCGCGTACCGCGCGAGCACTCCGCCGGTTCCGGTGGCCTCGTCGTCGGGGTGGGCGTGTACTGCCATGAGGGTCAAGGGGCGGTCGGTCATCGAGAGCAGTCCTCCTGCGGAATACGTCTTGGTTCGTATGTGCGGCGGGCGTACCGCGATTCTGGGTGCCGGATCCTGGTGTAGCGGACGACGTTGTCATCGGCGTGTTCCCCGTACGAGGCGCCGGCCCCCGACTGATGCAACCGCGCAGGCCGGACCGGTTGTTCCCCTACCGGTTTCCCGGCGCCTCCGTCGGCGCGGCGAGGGGGTCGCGCGCACCGCCGGCCGCGCCTGGCCGACGGGCTGCGGGAGTGCCGCGACGAGCGCCGACCGCGGTTTCCCGCGCCGCGAACAGCCTGGTCAAGCCCCTTCTCGTAGGCGAATCCCGCGCCCTTGACGACGGATTTCGCGCTTCAACAACCGTCTGTGCGGCGGGACTTGTGCCGCTCGTAGGCGGCTTGTATACATGCTGCCCATGAGCAGCGCACAAGGCGTGAGTCCGAGGTCGGGCTCAGCGCAGGACGTGACCTATGACTGGCTGAAGCGGCACATAGCCCAGCTCCCGCGACGCGACGGCACCTTCCTCACCGAGTCCGGAATCGCCACGGAGGCCGGAACCTCCCGCACCCCGGTGCGAGAGGCCCTGCTCCGCCTCGAGGCGGAGGGGTTCGTGCAGATCGTGCCGAAGAAGGGCGCATTCGTACCGCCGATCTCGGACACCGAAGTGCAGGCGGTGATGCAGGCGCGGGCTCTCGTCGAGGACTTCTGTATTCGTCAAGTGGTCGCCCTTGAACCGGAGTTCGCAGCCGAGCTCGAGCGTCTGGTCGACGAGCAGGAGGCTCTGCTCGACGATCCGGTCGCGTTCATCGACTGCGACCGGGTCTTCCACCGGACGATCGTCCAGCACGCGGGCAACCCCGTACTGGCCGACTTCTACGAGTCGCTCAGGGACCGGCAGATCCGGATGGGACTGCGGGCGGTGGCGCGCACCGAGCACCGGGCGCGTACGGTGCTCGCCGAGCATCGCGCGATCATCGAGGCGGTCCGCGCGGGCGAGGCGGAAGGTGCGGGGGAGGCCGTCGCGGCGCACCTGTCGAGCACCCTGGCCGCCCTCAACCTCCCCGAACTGCCCGCCTACCGGGTGCGGGAGGCGAAGGCATGAGGATCGCCCTGCTGCAGGTGGCCAGCCCGCCCGAGGAGTCGCCGCGGCAGCGGCGCGAGCGGGTCGGCCGCATGGTCGCCGAGGCCCGGGGAGCCGACCTGGTCGTCCTCCCCGAGCTGTGGGCGGCCGGATACTTCGCCTTCGACGCGTACACCGACCGGGCCGAAACCCTCGACGGGCCGACCGTGGAGGCCGGCCGGGCCTGGGCGAAGGAGCTCGGCGCGCACGTCCACCTCGGCAGCATTGTGGAACGGGACGCGGAAGGGCGGCTGTTCAACACGGCCGTCCTGATCGCCCCGGACGGGCAGGTCGCCCACACCTACCGCAAGGTGCACGTCTTCGGATACGCCTCGCGGGAAGCCGAACTCCTCACCCCCGGCGACGCGTTGGAGGTGGCCGACACCGAGCTCGGTCCGATCGGCGCCACCACCTGCTACGACCTGCGCTTCCCCGAACTCTGGCGCGGCCTCGTGGACCGTGGCGCCAAGACGGTGGTCGTACCGGCCGCCTGGCCCGCCGCCCGGCGCGAGCACTGGCGCCTCTTCACCACCTGCCGTGCGGTCGAGGAACAGGTCCTGCTGATCGCCTGCAACGCGGTCGGCGTCCAGGACGGCGGCGTCGAACTCGGCGGTCACAGCCGGGTGGTGGACCCCTGGGGCACCGTCCTCGCCGAGGCCGGAACCTCGGAGGGCGTCACGTTCTGCGACGTCGACCCGGCCGTGGTCGACGCCGTGCGCGCCGAGTTCCCCGTACTCGCCGACCGCAACTGGCCCATGCCCGGCGCGATACCCCGCCCCGACTGATGAGGAAGCGACCGTGACACAAGCAAGCCCGAGCCCGGCGACCGTGAACGTCGCCGGCACCGGAGAGGTACTCGAACTCTCCCCGCGGCGACTGATCGTCGCCGGCTACACCGCACGTGACGAGGCCTCCGTGGCCCACCACATCGCCGAGCTGGCCGCCATCGGCGTACCGCCGCCCGCGTCCGTGCCCGCCTTCTACGACCTCGACCCCCGCCTGGTCACCACCGACGCGGTGGTCGAGGTCGCGGGCCCCGCCACCTCCGGCGAAGTGGAACCGGTCCTGATCCGGCACAGCGGCCGCCACTTCCTGGCCGTCGGCTCCGACCACACCGACCGTGACCTGGAACGCGCCGACATCGCGGCGTCCAAGGCCGCCTGCCCCAAACCCGTCGGCGGCACCGTCGTCGAGATCGGCCCTGATCTGCCGGGCCTCGACCTTCCGGCCCTCCTTTGGGACCGCATCGCCGCCGAGTCCACCGTCGACGACCAGCCCTACCAGGAGGGCAGCGTCGCCACCCTGCGGCACCCCGCCGAACTCCTGGAGCGGATGACCGCCGTACTCGGCGACGTCACCGGCGACCTGGTGCTGTTCTGCGGCACCTTCCCCCTGCTCACCGGAGCGTTCGCGCACGGCAGCCACTGGCGCGTGTGCCTGAACCTCCCCAACGGCACTGCCCTGACCCACAGTTACGCGACCAAGCTGAGGAGCATGTGATGCGCAGCGGATCCGACTACCTCGCCTCCCTGAAGGACGCGCGCCGCGTCTTCGTGGACGGCGAACCCGTACAGGACGTGGCCCACCACCCGGCGTTCGCGCCGATAGCCAGGACCGTCGCGGGCCTCTTCGACACCGCGGCCGACCCCGCCTCCGGCATCGCACGGACCGACCCCGGCACGGGCGCCACCGTCAACCGCCTGTTCACCGCCCCGCGCAGCCGCGAGGACCTCACCGCCTACCGCGAGGCCGCCACCACCTGGGCACGGGAGACGCACGGCTGGGTCGGACGCAGCCCCGACCACGTGGGCGCGTTCTTCGCCGCGTTCGCCGCGCACCCGGAGGCCTTCGGCACGTACTCCTCCTCGGCAGCCGGTTCCGCAGCGGGTTCCGCAGCAGGCTCCGCATCCGGTTCGGCAGCCGGTGAGCACGACTTCGCCGCCAACGTCGCCGCGTACCAGAAGCGCATCGTCGACGAGGACCTCTACCTCTCGTACGCGATCATCCCGCCGCAGGTCTCGCGGGCCACGACCGCGCACGCCTGGGACGGCGACCTCGTGCAGGTCGGCGTCGCCGAGGAGCGGGCCGACGGCATCGTGGTCCGTGGCGCGCAGATGCTCGCCACCGGCGGCGCGGTCGCCGACGAGATCTTCGTGTCCTGCATCAAGCCGCTCGGCCCCGAGGACACCGACTTCGCGCTCAGCTTCGCCGTGCCGGTGGGCGCCGAGGGCCTCAAGCTGTACTGCCGCAGGCCGTACGCGCCCGCCGCGTCCAGCGCGTACGACTATCCGCTGACCACGCGCTTCGACGAGACCGACGCCCTGCTCGTCTTCGACGACGTGTTCATCCCGTGGGAGCGGCTGTTCGTCTACCGCGATGTCGCCGGTCTGCGGCGGCAGTTCTTCGACACGGGCGCGCATGTGCTCGGCAACTGGCAGGCGCAGAACCGGTTCGCGGTCAAGCTGCAGTTCCTCGCCGGGCTCGCCCGCAAGGTCGCCGCGGTGAACGGCGTCGACAAGTTCCCCGGCGTGGTGGAGAAGCTCGGCGAACTGGCCAGCCTGGCTTCGCTGGTGGAGTCGGGTGTGCTCGCTGCCGAGTACACCGCCGAGCCGGACGAGCAGGGCCTGTGGCGTCCCGGCGCGCGTGCGGTGTACGGCGCGATGGGTCTGCAGTCAGAGCTCTACCCGCGCGTGCTCGCCATCCTGCGCGACCTGGTCGGCGGCGGCGTCCTCCAAGTCCCGTCCAGCGTCGCCGACATGACCAACCCCGAGTCACGCGCCGACATCGACCGCTATGTGCACAGCCCCAACGCCGACGCGGAGCAGCGCGTGAAGCTGTTCAAGCTCGCCTGGGACGCGGTCGGCAGCGAGTTCGCCGGCCGCCACCACCAGTACGAACTCTTCTACGCGGGCGCCCCGTTCGTGGTGAAGGGCTACGCCTTCCGCAACTACGGCTTCGACGGCCCGCTCGCCGACGTCGACGCCTTCCTGGCCGGATACGGCCTGGAGACCACGCCCGCCTGACCATGCCCGCCTGACCACGCCCGCCTGAGCACCGCGCCCGTTTCCCGCACCACCAGGAGCAACCCACCATGAGCAAACCCGAGTACGAGTTCTTCCCGGTCGCCGGGGTCCCCTTCACGGTCTGCCCCGGAGACGACCCGAAGATCACCGAGCGGATCCTCGCCAAGGACCCCGAGAGCGGCGTCGCCACCCGCATCCTGCGCTACGAGCCGGGCGCCGACTCCACCCCGATGGGCGTCCAGAAGCACGACTTCTGGGAGGAGGTCTACATCCTGGAGGGCTCCTTCCACGACCTCACCCTCGATCAGACCTTCAGCGCGGGCCAGTACGCCTGCCGCCCGCCGGGCATGCCGCACGGACCGTGGCGCACCGACGAGGGCGTCGTGACCTTCGAGGTCCGCTACCGCACCGCCTGAACCGAACCTGGAGAGTCCCCATGGCCACTCCCACCTCCCCGGTCTCAGCCGTGGACCCCATGGCGATGCGCCGCACGATGGGCCGCTTCGCCACCGGAGTCGCGGTGGTCACCACGAGCGTCGACGGCACACCGCACGGCATGACCGTCAACTCGCTGACCTCCGTCTCCCTTCAACCGCCCCTCCTCCTGGTGTGCCTCACCACCGGTGCCCGCACCACCGAGGCCGTCACCTCCTCGGGGCGGTTCGCGGTCAACATCCTCTCCGCCCGCCAGGAACACCTCGCGATGCGCTTCGCCAAACGCGGCGCCGACCACTTCCAGGGCCTCGACGTCATCCACGGCCGGCATCAAGTCCCCGTCATCCCGGACGCGTTCGCGCATCTGGAGTGCGCGGTCGAGCGGCACTTCACGGCCGGTGACCACATCGTCGTCATCGGCGAGGTGCTCGACGTGTGCGAACGCGACGGTGCGCCGCTCGGCTTCCTCGGCGGCAAGTTCAGTGACATCGCCGAGCGCGGGCACGAGCCCGTCCAGTGGTTCTTCTGACCGGTCCCGCTCACCGAGTCACCTGACCGGTTCTTCTGACCGGTTCGCCTCACCGGTACGTCTCACCGGTTCGTCTCATCGGATGGGCTCAACTCGCCCTCCGGAAACCCCAGTTCGCGGATGCCCCGGGCATCGGTGTGCCTCGGTGGCTGCCGCAACAGCCACCGAGGCGCCGCCGGGCATCCGCCCGCGCCCCTGGTCAGGACAGCAGTCCTGACGCTTCGGACTTCGGCCCCAGGAGTCGACATGGCACATGCCCCCGCTCGAACCAACAAGCGCGAAGCCCACACCAGCCTGCCCATGATCGCCGGCTCCAGCCTCATCGGCACCGCGATCGAGTGGTACGACTTCTTCCTCTACGGCACCGCCTCCGCGCTGGTGTTCAACAAGCTGTTCTTCCCCGCGTCCGACCCGGTCGTCGGCACGATGCTGGCGTTCGCCACATACGCGGTCGGCTTCATCGCCCGCCCGGTCGGTGCCGCCGTCCTCGGCCACTACGGCGACCGCAAGGGCCGCCGCACCACACTGATCGCCAGCCTCGTCCTGATGGGCGCCTCCACCTTCCTCATCGCGCTCCTTCCGGGGTACGCGACCATCGGCGCAGCCGCACCGATCCTGCTCGTCGTGTGCCGCCTGGTGCAGGGGTTCGCCCTCGGCGGTGAGTGGGGCGGTGCCGTCCTGCTCGTCTCGGAGCACGGCGACAGCGGACGGCGGGCGTTCTGGTCCTCCTGGCCCAACGTCGGCCCGCCACTCGGCAACCTGCTCGCGGCCGGGGCCCTGGCCCTGCTCGGGGTGCTGATGCCGGAGGAGGCGTTCCTGGACTGGGGTTGGCGCATCGCCTTCGCCCTGTCCGCGTTGCTCGTCCTGGTCGGCCTGTGGCTGCGGCTCTACATCGCCGAGACCCCTCTCTTCGAGCAGTCGGCAGCTGCGAAGGAGGACAGGCCGAAGGCGCTGCCCGCCGGGGTGGTGATCCGCCACCACTGGCGTGCGGTGCTCCTCGCGGCGGCGACCCGCTTCGGCGAGAACGCCGGCTTCTACATCTACTCCCTGCTTGTCATCACGTACGTCACCAAGATGCTGAAGCTGCCCAACTCCACAGCCCTGACGGCCGTGATGATCGGTCAGGGCGTCGCCGTGGTGACCATCCCCCTCTTCGCGATGCTCGCGGACCGCATAGGACGCCGCCCGATCTACCTCACCGCCTCGGCGGCCACGATCGTGTGGGCCTTCGCGTTCTTCGCGCTCCTCGACACCCGCGACACGGCCGCGATCATCACCGCGGTGGTGGGCGGTCTGCTGATCTTCGCCGCGTACAGCTCGGTGATCGGCGCGTTCTTCTCCGAGCTGTTCCCCACAGAGATCCGCTACTCCGGCGTCTCCCTCGCCTACAACCTGGCCTCGGTGCTCGCGGGTTCCCTGGCACCGATCATCGCGCTCGCGCTGTACGCGGAGTTCGGCACGGGCTACGCGATCGGCGCCTACCTCGCCGTGATGGGCGCGATCTCCCTGACCGCCTCCCTCATCGCCAAGGAGACCCGCTCGGTCACACTCGACGACATCGGCTCGGCGGAGCGGTGCGCCAGCGATCCGGATGTCGACTCAACACCCGTACAGGGCAAGGTGGTTGACGAGCGGCCGCAAGGCGGGCGGGAGGTCACGCGCTGACGGGAGCCTCGACGGCAGGCTCGACACGTCAAGCAGTTCAGTGGGTGCGGCGCGACGACGCGCGGACCCGGAAGCGGGCCGTCGTCAGGACCGGTCCCGCGCTCGGCTCGCCCGCGATGCGTGCCTGGAGGAGGTCGAGCAGCGCCAACGTCGTCTCCGCGGCGTGGAGTTCGACCGCCGAGATGGCGGGCCGGCTGTGCCGGGTGTGCTCGGAGTCGGAGGCCGCGGCGAGCATCGTCCGGTCGGGTACGGCGACGCCGCGAGCCGTGAGGCCGACGAGCACTCCGGCCGCCTGGCGGCCCGTATGGCACAGGATCGCGTCCGGGATCCCGTCGTCCACGATCGTGTGCGCGACGGTCTCGCCGCCGCTCTCGCCCGCGCGCTCGGCCGACTTGTAGACGCGCGGTGTCATCCCGGTGCTCTCGCACCATGCGCGGTACGTCGCTTCGCTGTCGATGTTCCACGCGTTGGGGTCGGTGCCGCGCAGCAGCACGATCGACCGGGCGCCGTTCGCGATGAAGTGCTCGTAGACGCGCCCGAAGTATGTGGCCTCGTCCTCCGTGGCCCAGTCGGTGAAGTCCGGGCGGCCGGGGTCGCGTGCCAGGGTCGCGTACGGGATCCCGCGCCGTTCGAGGAGCGCGACCACCGGGTCGTCCAGGTGCGGCATCATCACGATGTAGCCGTCAAGGGACAGCGCCAGTGGGGGAGTTGGCCGCTTCGTCGGGTCGGGGACGAGCATCACGCTGAGGCCGCGGTCCATCGCCTGGGCCGAGATGGCGCCGATGTAGCGGGTGAACACGTCGACGCCGCGCGGCGCGTACTCGCCCAGCGAGTCAAGTGACCGCATGACGAGCCCGATCGCCCCGACCGACGAACGGCGCAGGCCGCGCGCGAGGGCGTCGGCCTGGTAGTCCATCTCCTCGGCGACGGCCCGGACACGCAGGCGCGTGGCCGCGCTCAGCGTCCCGGTGCCGTTGAGCGCCATCGAGACCGCCGCGACGGAGACACCCGCGCGCTTGGCCACATCGCGGATGGTGATGCCCTTCGACCGCGCCACGGCGACCTCCCGAGTCCGGGTGAAATTCAGCTGCGAACAGGCCGTTGTATTAAACGTTTTACCTCCCTAGCGTATCGACCGCCCCCAGCTGTGATGGGCATCACAAGCAAAGGTCGGACAACGCCACCATGAAGCTGCACTCACTGCGCACCACCACCACCGACTCCCACGAGCGTGGACGCGAGATCGGTATCCGATACGCGGACCAGGTGCGGGACGTCAGCGCCCGCTACCTGGCGCATTTCAACGTTCTGGGCATCCCGGAGCCGACTGCCCGCGACATCGTCGCCCGTAGCCACGAGGCCTTGCGCGCCTGGGCCCCGGCTCTGGCCGAGGAGTCCGACGCGATCGCCGAGGCCGTGGGGATCGAGCCGTGGCAGGTGGCCGCGGTCGGCGCACGCACCGAAGTGCTCGCCGCCGCGCCCGTGCCCGGAAAGGGCGAGTGCACGACCGCCGTGCACGTACCGCCCTCCGGCGGGCCGCCCGAGACGATCCAGACGTGGGACTGGCACGACGCGCTCACCCCGGACGGGCTCCTGCTGTCCCTCGTGACCGCGGACCGGCGCCGGGTGAAGCTGTTCACCGAGTTCGGCGCGGGCGCGAAGATCGGGGTGAACGACGCGGGCCTCGGCCTGCACTTCAACATCCTGCGGCACCGCTCCGACCACGCCGGCGGCGGCGTACCCGTCCATGCCGTCGCGCGTCGCGTCCTCGAAGAGGCGACGACCGTGGCGGAGGCCCGCGACCTCGTCGCCTCCGCGCGCCTGAGCGCCTCCACCGTGCTGACCGTCGCGACCTTCCGGGACGGTCACGCCGAAGCGGCGTCCATCGAGATGTCGCCCGCCGGGATCGCCGTGGTGCGACCGGACACCGACGGCTGGGTCGTCCACACGAACCACTTTCTCGACGCCGCGCTCGCCGAAGGGGACGCCGGTACCCCGGCGTCGGCGTCGGCCGAGCGCTACCTCCACGCGCGCGCTGTGCGCGGCGACATGACCGGCCGCGCCGCGCCCGAGCGCGCGGCCGCCTTCTGCGGCGGTGACGGCGCCGACGCGGTGGTGTGCGTACACGCCGACGCGTCCATGCCGGGCCATGAGCAGTGGGGCACGTTGCTCACGGCCGCTCTCGACCTGCCCGGCTTCGCCCTCCAGTACTGGGCGGGCAACCCCGACACCGCGGCCCGCGAGGGTCTCGACCAGTTCTGACAGTTCTGAGGATCCCGATGCACAACGACGTGAACCGACCCGTTCACCTTTATCGAAACGCCCGCGTCTTCACCTCCGACCGGCGCCCCTGGGCCGAGTCACTCGTGGTGGTGGGCGACCGGATCGCCTACGTCGGCGACGACGCCACCGCGCTACGGGTGGCCGGTCCTGACGCCCTGATCCACGACCTCGACGGCGCGACCGTCCTGCCCGGATTCGTCGACGGCCACGCGCACGTGGTCGGCACCGGCGAGGCGGCCGGGCAGGTCGACCTCTGGGGCGCCAACTCGGTGGCGGAGATCCAGCGGCGCATCCGCACGTGGGCCGAGGACAACCCCGACGCCCCTCGCGTACTCGCCACCGGGTGGAAGCACGGGGACATACCCGGCGGCCGGCTGCCCGATCGCGGCATGCTCGACGCGGTCGTCGCCGACCGGCCCGTGTACGCGCAGGCCTACGACTTCCACTCGATCTGGCTGAACTCGGCGGCCCTCGCCGAGGTCGGCATCGACGACAGCACGCCGTCGCCGCCCGGCGGAACCGTCCACCGCGGCGCGGGCGGCGCGGCCACCGGCCTGGTCGACGAGACCGCGATGCACCACCTCGTATGGCCGGTGCTCGACGGCTTCAGCACGGACGCCGACCGCGACGAGGCCCTGGCCGTCGCCCTCGCCGCGTACGCCGAGTCCGGGGTCGTCGGCTCGACCGAGATGGCGCTAGGCGAGGACGACTACGCGGCGATGCGCCGGGCCGACGCGGCAGGCACCCTGACCACGCGCATCGGCGCGTTCTGGCGCGTCCAGCCCACCGGCGACAAGGCCAGGAACCTCGCCCAGGTCGAGCGTGCCGTCGCACTCGCCGCCCACCACGCCACCCCGTTCCTGCGCGTGACCGGCATCAAGGTCATGGTCGACGGCACGGTGGACGGCTGCACCGCGTCGCTCGGCAAGCCCTACGTGGACGGCACCAACGCCGACCCGATCTGGAGCCTCGCCGAACTCGCCCCGGTGGTGGCCGCCGCCGACGCCGCCGGGCTCCAGGTCGCCATGCACGCCATCGGGGACGAGGCGACCCGCGTCGCGATCGGCGCCGTCGAGCAGGCCGTGGCGCTCAACGGCCCCAAGGAGCGCCGCCACCGCATCGAACATCTCGAAGTCGTCGACCGCGCGGACATCGACCGGCTCGCGGCGCTCGGCATCACGGCGAGCATGCAGCCCGTGCACGCCGACCCGGCCGTCCAGGAGAACTGGCGGCGCGTACTCGGTGACGAACGGGTCGAACGCGGCTTCCCCTGGCCCGAGTTGACCGACGCCGGGGCCACGCTCGCGCTCGGCACCGACTCCCCGACCTCGCCGCACGCGCCGCTGCCCAACATGTTCATCGCGGCGACCCGGCGCTCGGCCCTCGACCCGTCGCTGCCCGCCAACCTCGCGCACTACGCCCTGCCGTTGGCCGCCGCGATCGTGCACGCCACCCGCGACGCCGCCTGGGCGAGCCGCTCCGAGCACCTGCACGGCCGTATCTCCGAAGGGCTGTACGCCGACTTCATCGTGCTTGACCGGGACATCTTCGCCCGGCCGCTCGACGAACTGCTCCACGCGCGCGTGCTGCGCACGGTCGTGGGCGGCCGCGCGGTCCATCACGTGGACGCGGCCCATCACGTAGAGCCGGTCCATCACGTAGAGCCGGAGGTGAACCGATGAGTGACGCGATCATGTCGGCGCCCGTGCCCTCGGGGCAGGCGCAGGCCAAGGTGAAGCGGCGGCCCGGCGGGGCGATGGCGCGGTTCGTCGCCGTGCGCGTCGCGGGCCTTGTGGCGACCCTGTTCATCGCGAGCCTGGTCGTCTTCGGGGCGCTCTACGCCGCGCCGGGCAGCCCGCTCACATATCTCACGCACGGGCGCACCATGAGCCCCGAGGCCGTCGCCGAGATCAAGGCCGAGTACCACCTCGACGACTCCATCTGGCAGCAGTACCTGCGCTGGCTCGGTGATGTGGTGCACGGCGACTTCGGTACCTCGATCATCTACAACCAGCCCGTGTCGACGCTTGTCGGCGGCCGCGCCTCGGTGACCACGCTGCTCGTCCTCATGGCCGCGGCGATCGTCCTGGTGCTCGGCCTGGCCATCGGCACGATGGCCGGACTCAGGCCCGGCTGGTTCTCCCGGTCCGCGATGGCGGCCGCGACGGGCGTGATGGCGGTGCCGACCTTCGTCGGAGCGGTCGTCCTGATCGTCGTGTTCGCCGTCCAGTTGGAGTGGTTCCCGGTGTTCGGCGCCGGCGGATCGGGCCTCGACGCCGTCTACCACATGGTGCTTCCGTCGCTCGCCCTCGCGCTCGCGTCCGTCGCGTTCGTCGCGCGGCTCGCCCAGACCGCGGTCCGCGCGGAGCTGTCCGCCGACCACGTGCAGACGGCGATCAGCCGCGGACTGCCCCGCAGGACCGTCGTCCGCAGACACGTGATGCGCAACGCCGCGATGCCGGTGCTCACCGTCGCCGGTCTCACCGTCGCGGGCCTCATCGCGGGCAGCGTCGTCGTGGAGCAGGTCTTCCAGCTGGGCGGGCTCGGCCAGTTCCTCGTCAGCTCGGTCCAGCAGAAGGACTTCCCCGTCGTCCAGGCGATCTGCCTGGTGTACGTCGCCGCCTTCATCGTGCTGAACACCCTCATCGACATCGCCTACACACTGCTCGACCCGCGGGTGTCGATCGGGAAGAAGGACTCATGAGTACGACAGCGACCGCGGTACGCCGGACCGGAGCCCGCAAGGCCGGCCGGCGGGCGACGCGGGGGACCAGCGGCATCGGCACGACCGGCTGGGTGGCGATCGTCCTCCTCGGGCTCGTCGTCTGCGGCGCACTCCTCGCGCCGCTCCTCTCCCCGCAGGGACCGAACGCCGTCGACCTGTCCGGCGCGTACCAGGGTTCGAGCGGCGCGCATCTCCTCGGCACCGACGCGAGCGGCCGTGACCTGCTGTCCCGCCTCTTCCACGGGTCCCGCACCGCGCTGATCGGACCGTTCCTCGTCGTGGCGGTCTCGACGCTCCTCGGTACGGTCCTCGCGCTCGCGGCCGTGTGGTTCGGCGGCTGGTTCGACCAGCTGGTGGTCCGGGTCGTCGACGCGGTGTTCGCCTTCCCCGGTCTGCTCCTCGCGATCCTGGCGACCGCCCTGTTCGGCTCCGGTCTGCCGGCCGCCGTCGTGGCGCTCTCCGTCGCGTACGTCCCGTACATCGCACGGATCGTACGGAGCGCGGCGCTGCGCGAACGCAACCTGCCCTACATCGCGGCGCTCCAGGTGCAGGGCGTGCACGGGCTGCGGATCGCGCTCGGGCACATCCTGCCCAACGTGGGCGGCCTGATCGTCGCCAACGCCACCCTCGCCTTCGGGTTCGCGCTCATGGACCTCGCGGGCCTCTCCTTCATCGGCCTCGGGGTGCAGCCGCCGACCTCGGACTGGGGCGCGATGGTCGGCACCGGCATGGCCGGTGTGCTCCAACAGCACCCGCAGGAAGCGCTGTTCGCCAGCGCGCTCATCGTCATCACCGTCGGCGCCGTGAACATGCTCGGCGACCGGCTCACGGAGCGCTGGGAGGCCCGCTCGTGAACGCACTTCTCCAAGTCGAGGATCTGACAGTCAAGTTGCCGGTCGCGGGCGAGCTGCGCACCGTACTGCGCGACGTCTCGTTCTCGCTCGACCGCGGCAGCACACTCGGCCTTGTCGGTGAGTCGGGCTCGGGCAAGTCGATGACGGTACGCACCGTCGCGCGCCTGCTCCCCGACGGCGCCGACGTCCGAGGTGGCGTCCGCTTCGACGGCGCCGACGTGTTCGACCTGCGCGCCGACGCCCTGCGGTCCTACCGGGCCAAGGACGTCGCGATGATCTTCCAGGACGCGCGGGCGTACACGAACCCCGTACGCACCATCGGTGACTTCCTCACCGAGGCGATGCGGGTCAACGACCGGATGCCGAAGGCCGCCGCCCGCAAGCGCGCCCAGGAGCTGCTCGCCGAGGTCGGGATCGGGGACCCGGAGCGGCGGCTGCGCCAGTACCCGCATGAACTCTCCGGCGGTCTGCTGCAACGCGTGATGATCGCCGCGGCCGTCGCAGCGCGGCCCCGGCTCATCCTCGCGGACGAGCCGACGACCGCGCTCGACGTCACCACCCAGGCCGAGGTGATGGCGATCCTGCGGCGCATGCAGCGCGAGTACGGCATGGCCATGCTTTTCATCACGCACGACCTGGAGCTCGCCGGAGCCGTGTGCGACGAGACGATCGTGCTGTACGCGGGCCAGGTCATGGAGCGACAGGCGTCGGTGCGGCTGCACGAGGACCCGCTCCACCCGTACACCGCCGCACTGGTGCGGGCGCGGCCCGAGATCGACCGCCGCGTCGACCGGCTGCCCGCGATCAGCGGTCATCCGACGACCGCGTACGAGGCACCGGACGGCTGCGCGTTCGCGCCGCGCTGTTCCTTCGCGCAGGACGACTGCCTGGCCGGAGTGCCGCCCCTGCTGCGGATCGGTCCGGGGCAGACCCGGTGCGTCCAAATGCCGGACCTGCGCGGCCAGTTGATGCCGCAGTCGCAACCGCAACCGCAACCGCAACCGCAGTCGCAACCGCAGTCGCAACCGCAGTCGCAACCGTACGTCGGCTCCGCTACGAACGAGGAGGCCCAGCGATGACCGAACCGCTGCTCGTGGTCGAGCACCTGACCAAGACGTTCGGCCATGGCCGTGCCCAGGCGACCGCGGTCGCCGACGTGAGCTTCGCCCTGGCGCCCGGTGGTTCCCTCGGCATCGTCGGTGAGTCCGGCTCCGGCAAGACGACCACGGCACGCATGATCATCGGCCTGGAGCGTCCCTCCGGCGGCCGCATCACGTTCCGGGGCGAGGACCGTACCGCTCCGGCGCGTTCCGCCCGCAGCCGGCGTCAACGGGGCCGGGACATCCAGATCGTCTTCCAGGACCCGTACACCTCGCTCGACCGCCGCCAGCGCGTCGGCGACTGCCTCGCGGAAGTCGTCGGCGTGCACGCCCGGCCCGGCCGCGAGGAGACCCGGACGCGCGTGCGCGAACTCGCCGAACTCGTCGGCCTCGACGACCGGCAGCTCGCCGCCCTGCCGAGATCACTGTCCGGCGGGCAGCGCCAACGCGTCGCCATCGCCCGCGCGTTGGCCGCCGACCCGGACATCCTCATCCTCGACGAGGCCGTGTCCGCCCTGGACGTGTCGATCCAGGCGCAGATCCTCAACCTGCTCTCGGACATCCGACGCAAGCGTGGCGTGAGCTACCTGTTCATCAGCCACGACCTCGCCGTCATCCGCCAGGTCACCGACGACACGATCGTCATGCGGCACGGCGCGGTCGTCGAGCAAGGGCCCACCGCCGACGTGCTCGACCACCCGCAGGACCCCTACACCCGCCTGCTGCGCGACAGCGTCCCGCGCGGCGGGTGGGACCCGGAAACCCTCACCGCCGCCCACTCACCAGGAGCTGAGTAGCCATGCCCACACCCCGTAGACGCACATCCGCCCTCGCCGCTGTCGCCGCCACCACCCTCGTACTGGCGGGCTGCTCCGGCTCCGGCGGCGGCTCCGCCGGAGACGCGGCCAAGTCGTCCGAGGCGCTGACGACCCTCACGCCGGCCGGCAAGGGCTCGGTCGACAAGATCACCTGGAATGTCTTCCAGGGCGAGCCGCAGACCGTCGACCCCTTCCAGTCGGCCGACTACACGCCCAACATGATCAACTCGAACATGTGCGAGACCCTGTTCGCCCAGACACCCGACTTCAAGATCAAGCCCAACCTGGCGACCTCGTACGAGAACCCCGACCCGAAGACCTGGGTCTACAAGCTGCGCAGCGGTGTCACCTTCTGGGACGGCTCCCCGATGACCGCCGACGACGTGGTCTGGAGCATGAACCACAACATGACGAAGGCCTCGGGCTTCTACGGCTACCTGTACAAGAACGTCGCCTCCATAGCGAAGACGGGCACCGACGAGGTGACCGTCAGACTCAAGAAGCCCGACTACATGTTCAACGACGAACTGGCCAGCTACGCAGGTGTCGTCGTGCAGAAGAAGTTCTACGAGAAGCACGGCAAGAAGGTCGGCACGCCCGGCGTCGGCGTCATGTGCACCGGCCCGTACAAGTTCGCCAAGTGGAAGCGCGGCCAGTCCATCACCGCGAGCCGCTACGACGGTTACTGGAACAAGTCGCTGCCGCGGAAGGTGAAGAACATCGACTTCACGTTCCTCACCGACGACTCCGCGATCACCTCCGGCCTGCTCTCGGGCCAGATCGACGGCACGTACCAGCCGCCGACCGCCGGCCTTACCCAGCTGCGGGCGTCGTCGGCGGGCAAGCTCTACTCGGGCCCCGCACCCCTGGCCGTCACGCTCGTCGTCGCGAACGACAAGGGCGCGATGGGCAACGCCGACGTACGCAAGGCGCTCCAGATGGCCATCGACTGGAAGGGCATCGGCAAGCAGGTGTACGCGGGTGAGGGAACTCCCGCCTCGCTGCAGACCGTTCCGGCCGTGTACGGCTTCGCGAAGGACGAGCTGAGCGAGTACGCGGACTCGGTGAAGACCGACGGCACCCCGAAGATCGACGCGGCGAAGAAGCTGCTCGCCGGCGTCCCGGCCGACGTGAAGAAGAAGCAGATCAGCCTCGTCGTCCCGCAGCAGGCGGAGACGCAGCAACTGGGCGTCGGCATCAAGGACGCGGCCGACAAGATCGGCCTGAAGTTCAAGCTCGACGTCGTCCCCGCGACCGGCTACTCGAACTACCTGTACGACCCGGCCACCCGCGGCGACACCGACCTGCTCTACACCCAGTTCTGGCCGAACATCCCCAACCCGCTCGACTGGCTCGGCCTCACCGCGGTGACCGGCGGCACGTTCAACCAGTCCGGCTACAAGGGCATCGACGGCCTGTACGCGAAGGCGATCGGCGAGAAGGACGACCACGCCCGCGCCCAACTGGTCGTGGAGATGGAGAAGAAGCTGCACGAGGAGATGAACCCGATGTTCTCCGGCCTCCAGCTGACGAACGACGTATGGCTCGGCAGCAGAATCACCGGCGCACCGGCGGCGTTCGACTTCGTCTACTACCCGTGGGCGGCGCACCTGGGCGGAACGGGCAAGTAGTTCTTGGGGTTGCCCCCGGCGAGGGTCTTGTCGGACTCTTCGCCGGGGCGTTTCCGTGACGCTCAGTCGTCCTCCCCAGGAGCAAGCACCAAGTCGAACCGCATACTCGCCCAAGCCCCTTCGGGGAGTGAACCGTCGGGCGCCCGCCCGGAGTTGTGGTGGTCGGCCTCGACGACGAGGCTGTTCTTCACGCCGAAGACGGCGTCGCGGTCGAGGTAGGGGTCGCCCGCCACGAAGATGTGGGTGATCAGCGTGCGGTGGTCTGGTGCGGTGGCCTTGAAGTGCAGGTGTGCGGGCCGCATCGGCCCGCGTCCCGACGCGGTGAGCAGCTCGCCGACCGGTCCGTCGTGCGGGATCGGGTACGGGGTCGGCAGGACCGTCCAGAAGCGGTACGTGCCGTCGGGTCCGGTGCGCAGCCAACCCCTTCCGGCCGTGCGGTTGCCGTCGTACTGGACGTCGTAGAAGCCGTCCCCGTCCGCGCCCCAGACGTCAAGTCGCGTGCCCCCGAGGGGAGTTCCGTCCGCGGAGCGCACCTGCCCCGATACGTAGCACGGTGTTCCTGGCGCCCCGCCCGCGAGGTCTCCGCCGAGCGCGACCTCAGGGGCGTCGTCGACGAAGAACGGCCCGAACACCGTCGCCTCGGTAGCTCCGGGTGTCTTCGGCTCGTTGATCGCGACGGCCAGCATGGAGAGGCCGAGCACGTCGGACAGCAGCACGAACTCCTGGCGCCGGTCGTCGGTGATGTGCCCGGCGCGGGTGAGGAACTCGATCGCCGCCTCCCACTCCCGCTCGCTGAGCCGGACGTCCCGCGCGAAGGAGTGCAGGTGCCGGACCAGGCTCTGCATGACCTCACGGAGCCGAGGGTCTGCGGTCCCGTCGAAGCTGGCGACGACCTCGTCGGTCACCGCCTGCTCCCGTTCGTCGGCGGGTACGGGGCGCTCGCTGGTCATGTGTCCTCCCTCGCGGGGGCGGTGCCGGACCAGGCGCCGTGCAGCAGCGACCGGAGCCCGGCGGGTGTGACGGGGTGCGGGTTGTCGGCGGGGGCGAGCGCGAGGATCTCGTCGAGGACGGTGTCCAAGTCGCCCTCCCTCAGGCCGAGTTCGCGCAGGCCGGCCGGTACACCGAGCCGTTCGCCGAGCTCGCGGAGCCCGCCGACCGCGTCCCGTCGGCCGAGCGCGTCGGCGATCCGGGCGGCGGCCTCGGGCGCGTACGGGGCGTTGAAGGCCAGCACGTGCGGGAGCACGATCGCGTGCGTCCGGGCGTGCGGCAGGTCGTACGCGCCACCGAGCACGTGGCAGATCTTGTGGTGGAGGCCCGACCCGGCGACAGCGAACGCTGACCCCGCGAGATACGCGCCGAGGAGCAGGTCGGCCCGTGCGCCGCCGTCGGCCGGGGCGGCGGCGACTGCGGGGAGGCCGGCCGCGAGGTGGCGGATGCCGTCCTCGGCGACGGCGCTGGAGACCGGGTTGCGGCGCGGGGCCCAGAACGCCTCGACGCAGTGGGCCATGGCGTTGAGGCCGCTGGCCACCGACAGGTCGGCGGGGAGCGTGAGCGTCAGCTCGGGGTCGTAGACGACGGTCCGGGGGAGCACTCGTGGGTCCGTGCCGGTGGTCTTGCGGGAACCCTCGGTCAGGCCCCATACGGGGGTGACCTCGGAGCCCGCGTACGTGGTGGGCACGGCCACGATCGGCAGTCCCGTCGTCAGCGCGACCGCTTTGGCGGTGCCGGTGGTCGATCCGCCGCCCACCGAGAGCACCAGGTCGGCCCCGACCGCCGCCTCGCGGGCGCGCTCGGCGACCTCGACCGGGACGTGCGGGCGTACCCCGGCGAACGTGGCCGCGACCCGGCCGGCGAACGGGGCACACAGCTCGCGCGCCAGCTCCGTCTCCGTACCGCCCGCGATGAGCAGGATCCGCTTCGCCCCGAAGGCGTCGACCTCGGCCAGCAGTCCAGTGCGTGCGACGCCCGGCCCGAACACGACCCGGCCGGGCAGTGCGTCGTAGGTGAAGGTGCTCATCGGGTCGCCTCCACGGCGGCGGTGGGGGTGCTGCTCGCGGTCATGGAACTCATTGTTTCCACCGCCGGGCCGGGACGCCCGCGGTGGAGAGCGGTCGTCCCGGCCCGGCCCGAAGCGCAGGGTCAGCCCGGGGTGGGCAGCAGTGGCAGGTCCAGGCGGGTCGCGAGTTCGTCGACGGTGGGCCCGAAGGTCTCCCGGACCGTGACGCCCTGCGCCGTGATGTCGAAGACGGCGAGGTCCGTGTAGACGCGGTCGACGCAGCCGAGGCCGGTGAGCGGGTAGCCGCACTCGGGCACCAGCTTGGGCTTTCCGTCCTTGGTGAACAGGGTCATCATCACGAAGACCTTCTTCGCCCCGATCGCCAGATCCATCGCCCCGCCGACGGCGGGTATGGCGTCGGGTGCGCCGGTGTGCCAGTTGGCGAGGTCGCCCGCCGTGGAGACCTGGAAGGCGCCCAGCACGCAGATGTCCAGGTGGCCGCCGCGCATCATGGCGAAGGAGTCGGCGTGGTGGAAGTACGCCGCTCCTGGCAGCTCGGTGACCGGCACCTTGCCCGCGTTGGTCAGGTCCGGGTCGACCTGACCCTCCTTGGCGGCGGGGCCCATGTTGAGCATGCCGTTCTCGGTGTGCAGGACCACGCCGGAGTCGGCGGGCAGGTGGTCGGCGACGAGGGTCGGCTGTCCGATGCCCAGGTTCACGTACGCGCCCTGCGGGATGTCACGGGCGATGAGAGCGGCGATGTCGTGCTTGCTCAACGGGCCCTGAGCGGCCGCCACTTGACTGGTCGGGTTCATGCGCGGTCCGCCTCCTGCACCACTCGGTCGACATAGATGCCCGGTGTCACCACGGCCTCGGGATCGAGGGCGCCGGTCTCCACGATCTCGCCCACCTGCGCGATAACGGTGGTCGCCGCGGTGGCCATGACGGGGCCGAAGTTACGGGCCGTCTTCCGGTAGACGAGGTTGCCCATACGGTCGGCCCGGTGGGCGCCGATCAGCGCGACATCGCCCTTGATCGGGTACTCCAACACGTACGTACGGCCGTCGATGACACGGGTCTCCTTGCCCTCGGCGAGCAGCGTCCCGGCCCCGGTGGGGCAGAAGAACGCGCCGATCCCGGCCCCGGCCGCCCGCATCCGCTCGGCGAGGTTGCCCTGCGGTACGACTTCGAGCTCGATCTTTCCGGCCCGGTACAGCTCGTCGAAGACGTACGAGTCGGCCTGCCGGGGGAAGGAGCAGAGGACCTTGCGGACGCGGCCCTTGGCGAGGAGCGCGGCGAGGCCGGTGTCGCCGTTGCCGGCGTTGTTGGAGACGACGGTCAGGTCCGTGGCGCCCTGCCGGATCAGGGCGTCGATCAGCTCGACCGGCATCCCGGCCATGCCGAAGCCGCCCACGAGTACGGTCGAGCCGTCCTGGATGCCGGCGACCGCCTCTTCGGCGTGGGCACACAGCTGCACGCTCATCGGCTCGTCTCCGTTCCGGTCCCCGAGACGTTCTCCGAGACGTTCTCCAGGACCACGGCGAGCGCCTGGCCCACGCCGATGCAGATCGCCGCGACGCCCCAGCGCTCGCCGGACTCCTTCAGCCGGTGGGCCAGGGTGCTCAGGAGCCTGCCGCCGGAGGCGCCGAGCGGGTGGCCGAGGGCGATGGCGCCGCCCTTGGTGTTGACGATCGACGGGTCGACCTTCCAGGCGTCCACACAGGCCAGTGACTGCACCGCGAAGGCTTCGTTGAGCTCGACCGCCGACACGTCGGACCAGGTGATGCCCGCACTCTTCAGGGCCCGGTTCGCCGCCTCCACCGGCGCGAAGCCGAACAGTTGCGGATCGACGGCGAACACGCCGCGCCCCGCGACACGGGCCAGCGGGTCCGTGCCGATACGCGTGGCGGCGGCCTCCGAGCCGAGCAGCACGGCCGAGGCGCCGTCGCTCAGCGGCGAGGCGTTGCCCGCGGTGATCGTCCCGTCGGGGCGGAACGAGGGCTTGAGCGCGGCGAGCTTGTCGGCCGTGGAGCCGGGCCTGATGCCCTCGTCGCGGGCGAGCGTGCCGCCCTTGCGGTCGACCGTGACGGGCACGACCTGGTCGTCGTAGAACCCGGCCGTCCAGGCGGCGTCTGCGAGCTGGTGGGAGCGGGCGGCGAACTCGTCCTGCCGTTCCCGAGGGACGGTGAAGCGCTCGGCGAGCTGCTCGTTGGCCTCGCCCAGGGAGACGGTCCACTCCTTCGGCATCCGCTCGTTCACGAGCCGCCAGCCCAGCGTGGTGGAGACGGCGTTCAAGTCCCCTGCGGGATAGGCGCGTTCGGGCTTGGGCAGCACCCACGGGGCGCGGCTCATCGACTCCACGCCACCGGTCAGCACGATGTCCGCGTCGCCGGTCTCGATGGTGCGGGAAGCGATCATCGCCGCGTCCAGGGACGACCCGCACAGGCGGTTCACGGTCGTGGCGGGCACCGAGGTGGGCAGCCCGGCCAGGAGTACGGCCATCCGGCCGACGTTGCGGTTGTCCTCGCCCGCGCCGTTCGCGTTGCCCCACACGACGTCGCCGATCTCGCCCGGATCAAGCGCGGGCGCCTTGGCCAGGACACCGGTCACGGCGAGCGCCGCCAGGTCGTCGGGCCGGATACCGGCGAGAGCACCGGAGAACCGGCCGAAGGGCGTCCTCGCCGCTGCGTACACGTAGCTGTCGGTCATGCTCCTCACGCTAGAGCCAGCCCCTTCATCACGTCCAAGACCTAGTTCCGCATGATTGATAAGAGTGCGTTATAGAACCGTAGAATGCGCTCATGGAACTCCGTCAGGTCCGCTACTTCCTCGCGCTCGCGGAAGAGTGCCATTTCGGGCGTGCCGCGGCCCGCCTCCACGTGGCCCAGCCCGCCCTGTCCCAGCAGATCAAGCAACTGGAACGCGAGCTGGGGACACCCCTCTTCCACCGGTCCACGCGGCACGTGGAGCTCACCGAAGCGGGCCGTGAGCTGACCGGGTACGCGCGCACCCTGCTCGCCGAGGCCGAGCGGGCCCGCGTGCACATGACGGAACTCGCCACCGGCCGCGCGGGCCGCGTCTCCGTCGGCTTCATCGGCACGGCCACGTACGACGTACTGCCCCGCGTCGCCCGCACGGTACGGGCCCAACTTCCCGAGATCACCCTGGAGTTGCGCGGCGAGCTGCTCACGCCGCAGCTCGTGGACGGCCTGCTCGACGGTACGTACGACCTGACCGTCCTCCGCTCCGGCAGCGCACCCGACACGGTGAGCATCACGCCACTGCGCACCGAGACGCTGGTCGCCGTGCTGCCGACCAGCCACCCGCTGGCGTCCCGCCGGCAGATCTCCCTGGCCGCCCTGTCGGACGAACCCTTCGTCGTCCACCCCGCCGGGACCCGCTCCGCCATGCACGACCGCGTCCTGTCCGCCTGCCGCCGGGCGGGCTTCGAGCCGCCGTCCCTCGTCGAGGTGGGGGAGACCGCCACCCTCGTCGTCCTCGTGGCCGCAGGGCACGGCGTGGCACTCGTACCCGAGTCGGTGCAGAGCCTGCGCCTCGACGGTGTCACGTACGTACCGCTGGCCGAGAAGGAGACGGTCGGCCTCGTCCTGGGCCGCCGCGCCACCCACCAGGCACCCGCCGCGCAGCAGGTCGCCGCTGTCATCGAGGAGTGTGTGCGGGCCTGAGCGGCGGGTCGGGGGAGAGGAACAGGGGATCAGCGTGGAGTAGGCCGCGTCGTCTGGTGCGTGGTCTCGGCGTGCACCCGGATCGCCCTCGTACTGGACGTGCTTGGGTGATGCGGGCGTGATGCGAGTGGGGGTCCCCCCGGCCGGAGGCTGGGGGAGCGTGCCAGGCGGCGTGGCCCAGCGCTGATCCAGCGAAAGGCCCTAGTCGGGTGTCTCCCCGATCGGTGCCGGTACGTTGGCCCGATGGACGAGGCGTGGAGCGAGTTCCGTGACCGGCTGCGGGCGGAAGTGGCCGGTATGGGCGAGAGGGACACCCTGGTGGTCTCCGAGCCCGACCCGGAGCCGGCGCTGGTGCCCGACGCCCCGGGCCGGCGCTGGTGGCAGCGGCGCCCCAAACCCCGACAGGAGACCGGGCGTTACGTGCAGTTCATGAGGTGGGACGACGGGTTCGGCGCCGAATGCGTCTCGTTGGCCTACCGGAAGATGACCGAAGCACAGAAGCAGCGGTTGCTGTCGCTCGGCTGGTCCGACCCGGACGCCCACCCGCCGCGCAGCGGGCGCTCGGAGAATCACGAGATGTGGTTCGGCCTCGACGAGGTCGACCGACTTGCCCAGATCTCCACCGACTCGCTCCGCGTACTGGGTGAGGAGCCGCCCGACGCGCAGTGGACCTGGCGGAAGGACCCGCCGGCGTGAGCGGCCGGAGCGGCTGGGGCGTTTCTTCTGGATCACCTCGCTGACCAGATGAGGATGTCTGCGATGTGGAGTGCGGCGAGGTAGACGGTTGCGGTCTTGTCGTAACGGGTGGCCAGGCCGCGCCACTGTTTGAGGCGGTTGATGCAGCGCTCGACGGTGTTGCGTTGCTTGTAGGCGTCGCGGTCGAAGGCCGGCGGTCTTCCCCCTGGGCGACCGCGGCGCTTGCGGCGTGCTGGTGGGCGCGGACGATGGTGGAGTCCACTGCGACGACCCAGTCGAGGTCGCCCTCGGAGTCCGCCTGGGCCAGCAGAGCGGTGAAGACCTTCTCTCACGTGCCGTCGGCAGCCCACTTGCGTAGCCGGTTGTGGACGCCTTTCCAGGAGCCGAACTCCTCGGGCAGGTCCATCCACGGACAGCCGGTGCGGTACCCCGTACGTGGCCTGGCGCCCCGACTCTGTGCGAGGTGCCTCAGCTTCTCCGCGTCGCCGCCTGCGCCCGCATGGCATTAAACGCGGCGTTGTCCCGCGCGGTGGCCGGTGGATACGCGAAGACTCGGACACGAGTATCTACCGCGAGGTCGGCGCAGCGCCCAGCCCACAGCTCGAGGCCCTGCGCGGCCCGAGCGAGGAACACTGCCAAGGCGGCAAAGAGAATGACAGCAACCAACAGCCCTTCCGCGCCCCGTTCCAGCCAGCCAACAGGCTTCCCCTCGCCGAGGGGCTCGCCTTGGATCGCCACACGGAAGAACCCGGCACACTGTTGACGACCTTCTTCTCGTCCTCGGGAGGTCGCTCGGTCATGCAGCAGGTCCGCCCTGGTTGATCGTCAGGCCGCCGTGGTTGTCCCCGCCGATGAAGACGCCGTCACCCGTGTTGTGCTGGTTATAGACCGTGGGTCCGGCGACGGTGAGCGCCTTGAACTCGGTGATTGCATCCGGGTAGGCGGTGAGGTGCGCGTGGAGCAGAGGGGTCACGCGTCGGCCCCCTAGCGCGAGAAGCGTTCCGCGTCCCCCTCCCGAAGCGCGGGCTTGCGCACCTTGCCGCCCGCGTTGCGGGGGAGTTCAGAGAGCGGGATCAGGTCCTTGGGGTACTTGAAGGAAGCGAGCCGCCCCTCGAGGAAGGCCGAGAGGTCGCGCAGCGACAGTTCCGCTCCGGGTGCGAGCGTGACGTACGCGACCGGTACCTGGCCCCAGCGTTCGTCGGGCCTGCCGATGACCGCGACCTCGCGTACGTCGGGGTGTGCGGCGACGGCGTTCTCCAGCTCGGCGCAGTAGATGTTCTCGCCGCCGCTGATGATCATGTCCTTCTTGCGGTCGACCACCCACACGAAGCCCTCCTCGTCCCGCCTGACCAGGTCGCCGGAGTGGAACCAGCCGCCCTCGAAGGCCTCCGCCGTTTCCTGCGGCTTCTGCCAGTAGCCCTGCGTCAGCGTGGGCCCGCGGTACACGATCTCGCCGACCTCGCCCACGGCGACATCGTTCATGTCCGGGTCGACGATGCGGTGTTGGATGCTCGGGATCGGCCGCCCGACCGAGCCGAGCTTGCGCAGCGAGTCCTCGCCGCGGAGCACGCACGTGATCGGTGACGTCTCCGTCTGGCCGAACACCGCCACGTTGAGTGCACCCGGGAACGCCTCGCCCATGGCGCGCAGCGTCGCGTCGCTCGCCGGGGCGGCCCCCCAGCTGATGATCCGCAACTTCAGGTCACGCTTGTCGATGCCGGGCTGCGCGCAGAGCAGATCCCACTGCTGCGGAACGTTGAACACGACGGTGGCGCCCTCGCGTTCATACGCGTCGAGCACGGCCTTCGGGTCGAACGCGCCGAGCGGATGGATCACGACCGTGCCGCCGACCACGAAGTTCGCCACGATCGAACCCAGGCCCGCGATGTGGAAGAAGGGCGCGGTCAGGAAGCCGATGTCGGAGTCGTCGAACATCTCCATCGCGCGGATACAGGTGATCGCCTGCACCTGCATGTTGCGGTGCGACAGCATCACCCCCTTCGGTTGCCCGGTGGTGCCCGAGGTGTACATGATCAGCGCGGTCGACTCCTCGCTGATGTCGGGCAGTTCCATAGGGGCGTACGCCGACAGAAGATCCTCGTACGCGAGCTCCGCCGGGCCCGGATCGCCGCCGATGACGACGAGCGTGCCGATCGAGGCGACGCTCGGCACGGACCGCAGCAGCGGCAGGAGTTGAGCGTCCACGACGATCGCCGAAGGGGTGCAGTCGGTGAGGATGTGGTCGAGCTCAAGGGGCGCGAGCCGGAAGCTGAGCGGCACGGCCATCGCGCCGACGCTGTTCGCCGCGAACACGCTCTCCACGAACCACGGATGGTTCAGCGTCAGCAGGGCCACGCGGTCACCGGCGCCGACACCCCGGTCCGCGAGCGCGGCGGCAAGGCACAGCGACCGCCGCGACAACTGCGCCCAGGTCGTGGTCTCCCCGAGGTGGCGAAGCGCGGGCTTGTCGGGGCGCGTCATCGCGTGGGTGGCCGCCTGGGACATCCAGTGGTGCCGGAAGGTCCAGGCGGGAGCAGTGTCCGTCGACATGGGGCGCTCCTCGGGTCCGTGGAAGAGTTCGTCAGCAAGTTCGTCAGAGAGTTCGTCAGGGAGTTCGCGGTCTGCGGCATTGTGCCGGTCAACACCGTTGGTGGAGAAGCGTGCTGACGTGATTTGTTAACGGCGAATCACATGGGGCACGGCTCGGGCGCCCGGTCCGGCGTGTGATTGACTTGGCCGTATGGCCCCGTCCCCGCCCGTGTGTGCGCGTTCATGACCGCCGAGTCGATCTCCGCCACCCGCCCCCGCAACCGCAGGCAGCTCATCGTCGAGGCGGCCGGCCGCCTCTTCAGCGAGCGCGGTTACCACGCGGCGTCCATGGAGGAGATCGCCGCCGGTGTGGGCATCTCCGCCGCGGCCCTGTACCGGCACTTCCCCAACAAGTACGCGCTGTTCGCGGAGTGCGCGCACGCCATGGTGGACCGGCTCGTCGCGGCGCTCGACGAGCTGCCGCCCGATGCCGCCCCGGCCGAGGTGTTCACCGCCCTCATCCGGGTCACCGTCGCGCACCGTGTGTCGGGTGGCGTGTACCGGTGGGAGGCCAGGTACCTCGACCGCGAGGACCGCCGGCTGCTCCGGGCCAAGTTCGGCCGCGTCGTCGGACGGGTCACCGAGGCGATGCGGAGTGAAGTGTCTTTCTGTGGCGATGAGTTGGGGCTCCCAGGTGAGCAACCCTTCGCTCCCGGCGGCCAGTTGCAGATCGTGGCCGCTCTCGGAGCGGTCGGGTCCATCACGATGCATCGCACCTCCATCGCTCAACACCGCCTGGAAGAACAGCTGTTGGCGTGCGCCCTGCGGGTCTCCGCCGCCGACCCCGTACCGGCCGGGGGGAGCGGGCCTGCCGTCGAGCTGCCGGTGCTGCCGGTGGCGCGCTCGCGGCGGGCCGAGATCCTCGCCGCCGCCGTCCCGCTGTTCGCCCGGGACGGCTTCGCCCAGGTCACCAACGGCCAGATCGCGCAGGCCGTGGGGCTCGCCCCGTCCGCGCTCTACCGGCACTACCCCGGCAAGGTCGACATCCTGGCGGCGGCCTGCCTCCAGGCCGCCGGGCTGCTCGCGCAGGCGGTGGACCAGAGCCTGCGGGACGTGGCCGATCCACGGGACGCGGTGGTGGCGCTCGCGGCGACGTACGTGGCGTACAGCTTCGAGCACACCGCCCTCACGAGCGTGGCCGAGGCCGAGTTCGTCGGACTCCCGGCCGAGCTGCAGCGCCCCCTGGTGCGGGCGCAGCGTGAGCACATCGCCGTCTGGGAACAGCAGTTGAGGCTCGCCCGTCCCGAGCTCGACCCACGCCAGGCCCGCGTCCTGGTGCACGCCGGGTTCGGTGTGGTGGTCGAGGCCGGGCGACGCCTGCGCTGGCGCGACAGCCCCGAACACCGGGCCGCCGTACGCGAGTTGGTCGTGGCCGCGCTCGGGCTCTGAGCTGCTCCGGAACGCCAGGCAGCCCCGGAGCGCTGGTCCGCCCCGGAGCGCCGGCCCGGTGGCTCAGGAGCTCGGCCTGTTCCCCGTCGGGATCACGATGGGCGTACTCGTCCCCGAACCGCCGTTGCTCAGGAACGCCATGGCCAGGGCGCGCACGAACTGGTCGAACACGTAGAACGCGCCGGGCGCGACCGGTATGAGCCCCTCGCGGAACAGGATGAACGCGGGCCACCCGGTGCGGATCAGGGCCGCCGACGCGGGATCCCGCTTCAGGCCCAGCCAGTCGCCGATCTCGTCGCTGAGCACGTACCGTACGAACTCGTTGAGGAACCCGCGCGTCACCCCCAGGTCGACCTGTGATGGCAACCCGAGGAGATCCTCGGCCAGTTGGACGCCCTCGGTCGTCGGCGCGATGATCGGCGTGAGCACCTGATCCGACTGCGCTTCCGCGGCGGCCCACGACTTGGGAATGTACTCGTCCCGCACGCCGAGCAGATGCAGGGCGACCTGCCAACTGTGCAGGAAGGCCTCCTGGTCCTCGGCCGGGAACGGGACCTTCCAGTCGAGCAGCTTCCTGCGTACGTACGTGCCCAGGCTGTGGAACGTGACCAGGATGTCGGCGTTGCTGATCGGGATGTCCTGGTCCGAGACCCCCGACCAGTGCGGCGACTGCGGCAGCAGGTGACGCACCGCGGCGTGCACCAGACGCGTCTTGTTGGCGGTGACCACGAACTGGCCCGTCGGCTCGAAGCCGTCCAGCTGGGCCAGGTCATAGCCGAACGTGAACGTCTTCGCCGCTCGGTCCTTCATGTCGGCGCCGCCCGCGGACCAGTAGACGCTTCTGGCCTCCCTCGGGATCACGGTGCTCATGATGCCGCTGCCGAGGCCGTAGAGCATGAAGAGGTAGGTGTCCTTGCGCCGGTTGAAGTCGGCGGCGCGTGCCAGCTTCGCCGGATCCGCCCAGGAGGGCAGCGAGTTGACCTTCCGCAGCCATGCGGTGAGGTCGCCCGGGAGGCCGGCGGGCAGCGGGTCGTTGTTGTTCACCCAGGACTCCATCGCGGTGTTGACCGCCGGGACCTGGCCGTTCTCGATGAAGGAGACCATGAGCCGGTCCACCTCGTCGTCCCACACATACTCCGGGTCGGTGCCCGCGCCCGCTCCGGCGACCGAACCCGTCGGCGACCACGCCCATGCGGTGGTCGGGCCTGCCGCGCCCACGAGGCCGAGCGCGGCCCCGAGCGACAGGACTTTCCTGCGACTGGGATTGCTCATTGACTCAACTGCCTTCCTGGTGGGACGTGCGGCTCAACAGGCCTTGTACGGCTCGGTGTTGGAGGTGCCCGGCACATCTGACTGCTTGTTCCAGGATGTGATTTTCGATTAACATAGCGAGGCGCGCTGCCGTCGACAAGGCCATCGGCAAGGGGATGGGTGAAGCATCGGTGAGGGCATCGCCACGGCGTTCCGGATCGACTCAATCCCGTACGACCGAGGAGCCCGAATGACCACGGAGCAGGACCGGACACCCGCGCCGGCCGACGATGGGACAGCCGTACAGGCCGATGCCGCGACGCCGGACGGCGCCCGACCCGCCTGGGTGACGGACGAGTTGATAGCGCGGTGGTGCGGGTGGGTGGCCCGCGACGCGACGGGCGGCGGTCCCGACGAGGTTGCGCCGCTGACCGCTGCCGCGCCGTTCGACCTGGCGCCGATCGCGGCCGTACCGGGGTGCGCCACGCAGGACGTGACGCGCGCGGTCGACGGAGCCCGAGCGGCCCGTCCCGCGTGGGCGCGCATGCCGCTGCGGCGCCGCGCCGAGGTCGTACTCGCCTTCCACGACCTGCTGTTGGAGCGGCAGGACCAGGTGCTCGACCTGATCCAGTGGGAGACCGGCAAGGCGCGCTATCACGCCTGGCAGGAGGTGGCCCAGGTCGCCACCATCGCCCGGCACTACGCGCGCCGCGCCCGCCACTACCTGGCGCCCCGGCAGGTGCGCGGCATGCTGCCCGGCCTGACGAAGGTCAAGGAGGTGCGGGTGCCGAAGGGCGTGGTCGGCGTCATCTCCCCGTGGAACTACCCGCTCTACCTCGGCGCCGGTGATGTCCTCCCGGCCCTGCTCGCGGGGAACGCCGTCGTCTCCAAGGCGGATCCGCAGACCCCGCTGACCCTGCTGTGGACACGGACGCTGATGGCGGAGGCCGGGCTGCCGGACGAGGTATGGCGGATCGTGACCGGCCCCGGGGACGTGGTGGGCACCGCACTCGTCGACTCCGTCGACTTCGTCTGCTTCACCGGGTCGACCGCCACCGGACGCACCGTCGCGGAGCGCGCCGCCCGCCGCCTGGTCGGGGCCTCGCTCGAACTCGGCGGCAAGAACCCGCTGATCGTACGGGAGGACGCCGACCTCGCCGCCGCGGCCGCCGGCACGGTCGCCGCGGCCTTCGCCAACACCGGGCAGATGTGCATCCACATCGAACGCGTCCACGTGCACGAGAAGGTCTATGACGCGTTCCGCGACGAACTGGTCCGGGCCACAAGGGAGTTGCGGCTCGGCCGGTCCTACGACTACGCGGCCGACATCGGGTCACTCACGTCGGCGGCGCGACTCGCGGCGGTCCAGGAACACGTCGACGGTGCGGTGGCGAAGGGGGCGACGGTACTCGCGGGCGGCCGGGCCCGTCCCGACATCGGCCCGCTTTTCTACGAACCCACGGTCCTCGAAGGCGTCACGGACGAGATGGCCGTATGCGGCGAGGAGACGTTCGGGCCGGTCGTCTCGCTCTACGCCTATGCCACGGACAGCGAAGCGGTGGACGCCGCCAACCGTGGCAACTACGGCCTCTCGGCGTCGATCTGGTCGAAGGACACCCGCGCGGCGGACCGGATGGCGGCCCGTATCCGCGCTGGGGCGGTCAACATCAACGACGGTGCCGCCGCAGCGGCCGGGAGCATCGAGGCCGGTATGGGCGGCATGGGCGACAGCGGACTCGGCAGGCGGCACGGGCCGGAGGGGATCCGCAAGTACACCGAGAGCCAGACGGTCGCGGCCCAACGGCTCCTGCCCCTCGGACCGAAGACCGGGGAGAGCGCCGTGGCGAACTTCGTCCGCCGCACCAACGGCCAACTCGCCCTGCTGCGCCGGCTGCGGGTGCGTTGAGCGGCGACGCCTTGCGCGTACGCGAGCGCGACCTGACCTACCCAGCCCCAGCCCCAGCC